>JAHIWM010000121.1 GCA_018815765.1 Gammaproteobacteria bacterium
AAAACTGGTGTACCACCTACGCTTTTAAAGGCGCGAACAGGGGAATTAACGCCACCAGGTATGGTTTTTTGTGCTTGCTGAAATAACTGTTCTGACTTGGACATAGAAGATCCTTAAAACAAAAGCCGGGCTCAAAGCCCGACTTAAAGATAATTTTGTTGTAGCTTACTTATTGCTGTACCAGGGCACTTCACGTTCGTATTTGCTGACAAGCTGATCCACACCTAAGGTTAAAGCAAACAACGCCATACGCACTAAAACACCATTATCAGCCTGACGGAAAATGGCCAGATTCGGGTTCAGGTTTAAGTCGTTATCCAGCTCATTGGCTTCGATACGGGAATCACGGGGCAGCGGATGCATAATGACGGTATTGGATTTACAGTGCTTGGTATAAATATCCTGGTTTAAGCGGAACTTGCCACGGTATTTATTGGCTTCTTCCTGCGATGGAAAACGTTCTTCCTGAATACGGGTTTGATAGACGATATCCGCGTTTAAGTTGCCTGCCAGTTGATCCGTCACTGTCACTCTGTGACCTGCATTTTCAATCAGCGAGACGATATCATCCGGCATCGCCAGCTCATTCGGAGCTATCAGGGTGAACTGAATGTTTTTATACAGTGCCAGTAACTTGGATAAGGAGTGCACTGTACGGCCAAACTTTAAATCACCAATCATGGCGATATGCATACCATCTATAGGTTGCTGTGAAGCGGCCAGTTCTTTTTCTATGGTGAACAAATCCAGCAAAGCCTGAGTGGGGTGTTCGTTGGCACCGTCGCCACCGTTTAATACCGGCACACGGCTTCCTTCAGCAAATTCAGCCACAGAACCGGCCTGAGGGTGACGCATGGCAATCACATCACTGTAACTGCTGATCACCCGGGCTGTATCAAATAAAGATTCGCCTTTGGATAACGCAGAGGACTGCATGCCTGTAGTTTCGCGAACTTCACCACCCAGTAAATTAAAAGCGCAGCCAAAACTGACACGGGTTCTGGTGCTGGGTTCAAAAAACAGATTACCTAAAATAGCACCTTCGAGTACAGTAGTGCGTTTCTGTCGCTTCGCATAAGGTTCCATGCTGCGGGCAATATCAAAAACCTGCTGAATTTTGTCGCGGTCAAACTGTTTGACGGAGAGGATGTGTTCGCCTTTAAAGCTCATACTGGGTGCTCATCTGCTAGAGGTTGCGGGGGCGCCGAAACTGGCTGAAAGTCGGCGCACATCATAGCAAATAAGGTGGTTTAAATCAGCCTATACCGGCTTTAAAATCGCCAGAAAAATTATGGCAAACAATAGCAATACAGGGAATTCATTAAAGAAACGGTAAAATTTGCTGCTTTTGCTGTTTTTCCCCTGTTTAAAGTCGTTCAGCAGCTTAAAACAGTAGCCGTGATAAATATAAAGCAGAGTCACCAACAGCAGCTTGTAATGCAACCAATGACTGGCAGCAAACCAGGCTGAGCCGTATAGATGGATCAACCAAAGGCCAAACACCAGCGTCAGCACGGCAAAAGGCGTGACAAAATACAGTAAGCGCCTTTCCATCACTTTAAACTGCGCATCTACAGCCGGGTCTTTCGTGTCAGCGTGATAAACAAACAACCGGGGCAGGTAAAAAATACCAGCAAACCAGGCCACCATAAAACTGACATGCAACGCTTTAATAACCAGTAATGTATTCATCAGATTAAATTATTCTGTTTAGTTAAAAGGGCCCGGACCTGTTCCCAGCGGATCAGACCCAAAAGTTGTTCAGGCTGTTGTGGGTCGAACACATAGACCACTCCACCTTTTTGTTCGTCCAGAATTGTATGCACTTCAGCCATAGTAGTCTGATGGCTTACACCCTGCAGTGGCTGGTGCAGCAAGGTCGATTGCCCCGTCATGGAGGCATCCAGATCATAATCAATCAACAGGAAAGGCTGCTCTGGGTTGTCCGTTTTTTGGATCAGCAACTGATGGGCAGGTTTGTCTGCCAGAATAGTTTCGATTTTGTCTGCTTCCGAAGCGGATAGCACCACATACTCTTTATCCAGCATCGCCAGCACGCCAACTTTTTGCAGCACATCATCAGCTGGCGCCAATTTGTAGGGCAGTTGTTGTAGTTCCAGCTGCAGTACAAAAATGGATTTGTTTTTAAACAGCTGGACCGTAGTGACATAAGCGCAGGTAATGACCAGCATGGCTGGCACTATAATATCCGGGTTATAGGATAGCTCCATCACTGCGACCAGAGCGGCCAAAGGCGCGTGTAAAGTGGCCGCCATAAAACCCGCCATACCCAATGTAGCGTACGTGCCGGATAAACTGGCATCGCCTGACACAAATACAGGTAAAAACGCCAATAAAGTGCCAGCAAGAATACCGATCCCAAAGACCGGGCCTATCACACCGCCTGGCACCGCTAAACCCACAGCCACTACAGTTAAAAGAAATTTCGCCAACAAGATAGTTAGCAATAACCAAAACTCAGTGGAAGCGGTGACGGCATAAAATATAGCGCCTGTCTCAGCGCCCATAGCCTGAGGCACCAGATGGCCGACAGCTGCAGTGATAGCAGCCGCCAACAATAATTTCAGCGCTAAATGCCATTTCTGGAACCACTTTAAAATACGCCAGATACTTTGGTTAAAGACATAAGCTGCTGCACCTATGGCCATACCACAAAGCACCAGATAAGGCAGATGCCAGCCACTGATGGAGACAATTTTCAGCGCAGCCAAATCATTGCCCATACCGAACACACCACGCGTTAGTAAAGCACCGACTACAGAAGCCAGCATCACAGGCACAAATACATGAATTCGGTATTCCCGCAGCACCACTTCCATTACAAAAATCACGGCGGCTAAAGGTGTATTAAAAGACGCTGAAATAGCAGCTGCTATACCACAGCCGGCCAGAATACGGATGCTGTTGTATGGCAGGTGTAAATATTGGCCAAGTAAGCCGGCGCCAAAAGCGCCTAAGTGCACTGAGGGGCCTTCACGACCCACAGAAAAACCGCTGGTTAGCGCTATGATGCCACCAAAAAACTGGTTAAAGGTATTCCAGAATGGCATTACCCCGTATTGGGTTTTGATACGGTGGATCACATAGGCAATACCCATGCGGTAATGCGCAAGCCCAACTAACATCGCCATAATACTGATAAGCACGGCAGCGATAAAAGGCAAAGCCCAGCGATAGCCTTCAGCTATGCCCGAGAAATCATCAGTGCGTTCTAAAAAGAAACTTTGGATGCCAATAATAGTCAGACGGAACAGCAGGATCAGCAGCGCGGCTAAAAAGCCTGCCACTATGGCCAACAGGCATAATTGTACTGACGTAAGAGGGAAAGCCAACCGAAGTCGTAATTTTGCTTGCCAGTCCGCTGGTAGTAACATGCTATAGTGTCTGAGTCCGCGATAGGCAAAGTGTAACATAACTATTTGAGTAGGTTGATGAATCGTATGCAGTTTTTGCTCTGGCTCAAAGGTAGTTGGAGACTGGTGTTGGTAACCGCTGGCCTGATGGGGCTTGCTGCTTTGGCCGGGCAGTTATTTGGCAATTATTATTATGTGCAACAGGTCAATGTGCTGGCGTCCAAACTGGAGGAAAGTCAGAAAAAAACCAATAGTCTGACTGCCACTTTGAATGAGCAGTTAAAACAAAACGACTATCTAACGGCTGAGTTAGGGGTCGAAAAAAGTGCGGGGCAACTGACCCAGCAAGAACTTAAAGCCGAACAACAAAAGCTGTTTGATACCCGCAAAGAACTGGCGTTTTACCAGCGTATTATTTCTCCTGAATTGCAGGCCGACAGTCTGATTATTGATAGTTTCAGCATCAGCCCGGGTGCATCCGCCAATACCTACAGATTTAATCTGGTACTGATCCAGCAGGATAAACAGCGTAATTTTGCTAAAGGTACTGTGGATTTGAAACTGCATGGTTTTGCCGGTGATAAACGAGATACTGTGGATTTATTGCAATTAGCAGGATTCAGCAAAAGTGATAAAGCCTTTAGCTTTAAATATTTCCAGATCATTGAAGGTGAATTTTCACTGCCTGAAGGATTTAAGCCTGAAAAAGTAGATGTGGCATTAAAGGTTGCAGCTGCCCGTTCAGCCAAGTCTGCCAAGGTCGATAAGAACTTTTTCTGGCCTACAGAACAGCCCGGCGAAATACTTGAATAAATTAGTCAGGTATTAGATAATCCGCGCCCAGTTACACCGGAGGACACATGTCAGAGCTACAGATTCCTATTCAGTTTACCGACGCCGCCGCCAATAAAGTATTGGCCCTGGTCACCGAAGAGGAAAACCCTGAGTTAAAACTGCGGGTTTACATCACAGGTGGCGGTTGTTCAGGCTTCCAATACGGTTTTACTTTTGATGAAAAAGTAAACGAAGGTGATCTGGTTGTCGAAAAAAATGGCGTGATTATGGTGGTTGACCCAATGAGCCTGCAGTATCTTGCAGGTGGTGTGGTGGATTACACTGATGGTCTGCAAGGTAGTCGTTTTACTGTGCAAAACCCGAATGCAACAACAACCTGTGGTTGTGGTTCCAGTTTCTCTGTTTAGTCTCTCAGTCGGATTGGCGCGATATCAAAAAGGCTTCTGCAGTGCAGAAGCCTTTTTACTTTTAATACTTAAAAAGATCTCATTCAGCTAACAGTCAGACCTGTTGTGGAAACATAGCTGAAATAAGGTTTCATCTGGCGAGTGAGCGCAGGCGAAACTGTTCGTTCCTGTTATTGTGAACTGAACGGTTAACCGACAATATCTTGCGATAAGTGGCTGTTTTTTCGCCCCTGCAACTATACGCTCTGAACAACCTATGGTTTAATGAATTGCTTTTTTTTGCTTATTGGGACATTCCCTAAGCTTTTGGATTTTTTTTGGCAGGAAGTTTAAGTCGTAAACAGAAGGCGTTCGCGCGCCGGGAGAACAACAAATGAAAGGTACTAAAAGCGTTATTTCAGATGAGAATAAAAGATTGTGTGTATGGCTGAAGCGTCAGCGTCAGGAAAAAGGTCATACCATGCGTAGTTTGTCTGAGATTTTAGGCACTCCGCATTCTTTTATCGGTAAGGTTGAGAATCAGGAACGTCGTCTTGATGTTGTTGAATATGTTCGTTATTGCCAGGCCCTGGCCATAGATCCTATGGACGGGTTGAAGCAAGTTCTGATTGAAGCTTAATTTGCTTTCATCTGAAAAAAAACGCCGCATTAACGCGGCGTTTTTTTTATCAGTACCAAACAAAGCACAATAGCGGGTAGCCCCATCAGAGCAGTCATCACAAAAAATGCCTGATAGTCCATCACTTCGACCCAACCGCCAGAAAATCCGCCTAAGAACTTAGGCAATAACAGCATCAGGGAACTAAACAAGGCGTACTGTGTTGCGGTAAAGGCTAAGTTAACTAATGACGACAGGTAAGCAATAAAAGCACTGGTGGCTATACCTGCGCTTAAGTTATCAGCAGAAATCACTGCTATTAATAGTGGAATGTTGTGACCCTGGGTACTCAGGTAACAATAAAGTAAATTGGTACATGCACTAAGCAAGGCGCCCAGCAACAATATCCGCAAGGTACCAAAGCTATTAATCAGTAAACCGCCTAAAGCAGCACCAAGTAAGGTCATCAGTACACCGAATAGTTTCGACACGCTGGCCACTTCTTCTTTACTGAATCCCATATCAACATAAAACACATTGGCCATCACCCCCATCACAACATCGGAGATGCGATAACAGGCGATTAAACTTAAGATCAGCAAGGCGTTCAGACCATGACGGGAAAAAAAATCAACAAAGGGCCCAATGACAGCAACTTTCAGCCAGTTCATTAACTTTTGACTGATCGAGCTATGGGCAGGGCTAATGTTGATCTGTTGCTCCACAACGGGTTCAGGAGAGAGCAGGGTGGTGAGTAAACCTAAAGCCATACAACCCGCCATCACCAGATAAGTGGATTGCCAGGCTTTGAGGTCATACCCCTTTTCACTACTGCTGAATAAAGCTGCTATCCATAAAGCGCCGGCGGAGGAGAAGATCATCGCCAGGCGATAACCCGCCAGAGAGGCTGCTGCAAGCACCGCCTGCAAACGCTCTGGCGCCGCTTCTATACGATAGGCATCTATAGTGATGTCCTGAGTCGCCGAAGCTATAGCCAACAATACCGCACATAACGCCATCCATCTCAGCTCTGTTTGTGGATCCAGATTGGCCATCATCAATACTGCAACAATCACCAGGCTTTGTGACAAAATCAGCCAGCTACGGCGGCGACCCAACCATTGCTTTAGACTCGGTAAACTTAAATGGTCAATTAGTGGTGACCAGATAAATTTAATGGCATAAACCATAATCACCCAGCTGAAATAACCTATTTGTTCACGTGAGACTCCGGCTTCCCTGAGCCAGAACGACAATACCCCAAACACCAGCATTAACGGTAAACCACTGGCAAAACCCATAATAAAAATGGTCAGCACTCTGCGCTGGCAATAAAGTTGGAATGAAGCAAAAAAGGTAGTAATAGCAGACAAGACAGCAGTCCGTGCAGTAATTAGTGAGACCAGCTTACAGCTTCAATAAATTAGATCAAGGCCTTACGCCAACACAATAGCAGGGCAGTTGGCCATACCCATGTAAAAAACTCAGGCAATACTGCAAATCGCGGCGTACTTCGATGTTTTGTTTAAGCTCAGGCTCTGACCAGTATTCAATCTGATATAGCAAATGCCAGAATACCTGCTCGCGTATGGTTTCTGGTCGCCAGCTTCTGACTCGCAATTGCGACCACTCCTCCAGCGTATCCCAGACAAATAAATGCAGTTCTCTGTGAGGCAAGCTGCCTCGCAAGAAACGGGAAAGGTAGAAAATCAACTGTCGTGATTTTTGTTCAATAAAGGGCTCTAACATAGGTCTGATCCCTGTCAGAGCTGACACCACGCCAGCTCTGTGCGCTCAGAGCAAGTATAGTCAGGCTTTATTGTTCTGGCTGTAAAATCACTTGTTTTAAGATGATTGGTTGTTTAGGCACGTTTTGCCAGCCAGTGGTTTCATCGGTATGGGTTTCCAGCAGCTTTATTTTCTCTAAAACTTCAAAACCATCCTGAATTTGGCCAAAAACGGTATAGCCCCAGTTTTTACCAGGATCCAGACTTGGATTGTCGTTCAGATTAAAAAAGAATTGGCTGGTGGCACTGTGTGGATCGTTGCTACGGGCCATAGCTACACTGCCAAATTGGTTTTTTACGCCATTACCTGATTCATTAAACACCGCTGGAAATTCGTCAACTGGCGCCATATCGGGTTTATAGCCACCTCCTTGCACCACAAACTCAGGTTCCAGCCGGTGAAACACTGTGTTGTCATAGGCTTTTATATTGACGTAACTTAAAAAGTTATTCACCGCTAAAGGGGCTTTGATTCTGTCCAGTTCGACGATGATGTCACCCACTGACGTGACCAGCTTCACTTTTGGAAACAAGTTGTTTTGCTGCACATATTTGCCTGTAGGCTTGGTCATATCGACCGCCGCCACAGCAGAGACTGAAAACAGCGTGATTAGCACTATAGTCATCAGACGCATCAGTTAGCCCTTCACGTACGAGTGCCAGCTGCTGTCGTTCAGTAACTCAGCCAGCACTTGTTCTGTTAATACCCGTAATTTCACTTCGGCCGCGGCGTTGTCCAACTTAAATGGGCCTGAGAAGCTACTTTTCCCAGCATAAACTTTATCAAAAGAGCCATGGCTATTTTGAATTTCAATACGTAGTTCGACATCGTTCTTCACCAGATGCTCTACTGTGCGTTGATCTGCATCTGCGGATAACTTCAGGATCTGCACCGTCATAGTGGTAACGCTGCTGGAGGTTAATTTTGCGCCTTGAGCAGTCATTGCATCTGTTAAGGTGGATTCCAGTTGCTGCGCCAGATTATTGCTGGTCGGCAGACTGGTGACAGCTGTACCTTTACGTAAAAACAAGGTTTGATCAGATGGGCGCTGATCCACCACGGTTAATACAAACTCTGCACCTGACAGCGCTTTGCTTTGATTCCAGAATACTTGTGGCGTAACTAAAAAAGACGATGAAGTGCTGCTACAGGCGGCAAGAGCCAGGCTGAAAGCCACCAATACAGAGCGCTTAAGAGAGGACATAGTTATTTCCTTTTAGTTGATTCGAGGATCACAAATTTATTGTTACTGGCAATATGGCGACAACCACCCAGCAGTACCGTCATTTTTTCGTAATAAGGCAAATGTCTGTTCGCGACTATACGTAACTTGCCACCTGCTTTTAAACAACGTTTGGCGTCATTAAACATCTGCCAGGCAATATGTTCTGTCACGGCCTGCTGTTGATGAAAAGGTGGATTACAAACTACATAATCCAGGCTCTGATCGGCCTGGCTGGCTAAACAGTCGTCTGTTCTGAACTCGGCCTGAGACAATAGTTCAGGGATGTTGGCTTCAACTGAAGCTTTTGATGATGCCACAGCCATATAAGAATCATCGGTAAAAATCACTTTAGCTTCAGGTTGTTGTTTTAATAAGGCAACTCCAAGCACACCATTACCACAGCCTAAATCGGCCACTAGAGCGCCTGCATCCAGTACTGGTAAATGTTCCATCAGGAAACGCGCGCCTATATCCAGTTGCTCTTTCGCAAAGACATTGGCGTGATTGACTAATGTCAGCTGATAATCAGCTAATTCCCATTGAATAGGGTAAGTAAAAGCACGAGCTTCACCGCGAGGAGTGCAATGGATAGTCCGGCATTTTTTCTGGGCCAGAGAAGCCTGAGTTGGGCCTAATTCCTGCTCAAAAATAGCCAGTAAGTTTTTATGAATATCTTTAGCTTTGGCTGCAGCGATAATAATAGTGTCAGGCCGAACGACCTGACTCAATTGCTGTAACATATAACGCAGATAACCATGATTGTTAGGCACTTTCAGCAATACCAGATCCAGATCCGCGGGCAAAGCCGTAACACTGTCGATAAAACTGACGCTATCTGCAGATAAAGCGTTTTGTTGTCTGTTATGTACTGTCGCTTGCTGGCTTAATACAGAGTCGTTTTGCTGGCTATGCGGGTAGTCACCCAAAGCACAGGACAAAGCGCCAAACAAGTCGTGCATCAGAAGCACTTTTAAATCGGCGCGTTCATTGAGCAAAGGCAAGGCCTGCTGTAACAGTAATTCATCGGCTGCATCCCAGGCTTGTAAGCTGCGATTGCTTTGCCCCAGTGGTAATCTGTCCAGCTGCAGTTGCTTGTCAGCGACGGTAAAAATAGTATTCATGCCATTCAACTTAAAGAAGAGAAGGTTGTATTTTGACACGTGCACACCAGAGCGACAACCATGGATCGTTGCAACACTTTGTATTACCTGACGCAGAGTTGTTGTTTTGGCCAAAGTGGCTGTCGCCAGAGCAGGCAGAACGCTGTTATCAGCAATTGGCACAGCAATTAAACTGGCAGCAGCCTGCGATAAAAATCTTTGGCAAAGCAGTGTTGATCCCAAGGCAGCAGGTGTGGATGGGGGATCCGCACTGTAGTTATAAATATTCAGGCGTATTATTTGAACCTGAACCCTGGCATCCTTTGGTCAGGCAACTCACAGACTGGGTGAATCAGCTGTGTCAGACGCACTTTAATTCGGTATTGCTGAACTGGTACGCCGATGGTCAGCAGCATATGGGCTGGCATAGTGATGATGAGCCTGAGCTGGGGAATAATCCGCAAATTGCGTCGTTAAGTTTGGGGCAGCAGCGTTTTTTTGATTTAAAACACAAGAACTTAGGTACACAGTTGAAGCTGGAGCTGGGTCATGGTTCGTTGTTGCTGATGGCGGGTCAATGTCAGCAGTATTGGCAGCACAGAGTCCCGAAAATGGCCGCTGCAGCAGAAGGGCGCGTAAACCTGACTTTCCGTGAAATCAAGCAAAAAACAACTTAATTATATTTTCTCTATGGCAGCAGTCGCTTAGCGGATTTTCCTTCACTTTTGCAAAAAAGCGGGCTGACAAGGTGTAATGCCTTAACTAGAGTAGAGGTGAGGGAGCAATAAAGAGGTTCAGCTATGTTGGTTCATACCGCAATAGAACAGAAGTTATTGAGCGCATTTGATCCTGTGTTCCTTGACGTGGTCAATGAAAGCCATATGCACAATGTGGCACCGGGTTCACAATCACATTTCAAAGTCGTGATAGTGACAAATGCCTTTGATGGCATGAGATTGTTAAACCGCCACAGAGCAGTGAATGCAATAGTGGCCGAGGAGTTAGCCGAAAAAATTCATGCTTTAGCCTTGCATACCTATACGCCTGGCGAATGGTACGAATATTACGCCGAAAAACCACCGGCATCGCCTAAATGTTTTGGTGGCAGTAAAAGAGAAAAAACTGCCTTACCTGAGTCCTGAGATCCTACTAAGTCAAAGCGTCGTAAGGCGCTTTGACTTTATCCGCTGCTTTATTTTGTTTGGTTTATCCTGTCGCAGATACGACTAAGTTCTTGTTTTTGAATGCTCAATGCTGCTATTTTTGCTGATCAGACCTGTTTTTTAAGCTAACGGCTTAAACTAGCTGACAATTTTCAACCAACAATAGGTTTTGTTATGGTTATCCAACCTAAAATTCGTGGTTTTATCTGCACTAACGCGCATCCGGTCGGTTGTGCTGCTCATGTGCAAGAACAAATTGATTATGTCAAAGCCAAAGGCCCTGTGGCCGGTGGTCCAAAAAATGTATTAGTCATAGGTGCTTCAACGGGTTATGGTCTGGCTTCCCGTATTACTTCAGCTTTTGCTTCAGGCGCTAAAACCTTAGGTATCTTTTTTGAAAAAGAACCTACCGAAGGCAAAACAGCTTCTGCTGGCTGGTACAACACTGTGGCTTTTGAAAAGGCTGCAGCGGCTGAAGGCTTGTGGAACAAACACCTGAACGGTGATGCCTTTACCGACGAATTAAAGTCTCAGGCTATTGATTTAATTCGTCGTGAGATGGGCAAAATTGATTTAGTGGTCTACAGCCTGGCAGCGCCTCGTCGTAAAGATCCTGTGACTGGCGAAGTGTATAGCTCAGTATTAAAGCCTATTGCTCAGGCTTATACAGCCAAGACCTTAAACACCAGCAAACGTGAAATTGAAAGCGTTTCTGTTGAACCTGCATCTGATGAAGAAATCTTCAATACAGTGAAAGTCATGGGTGGGGAAGACTGGGAGCGCTGGCTGGATCAGCTGCACGCTGCAGGTGTTTTAGCTGAAGGGTGTCAGACGGTTGCTTATACTTACATTGGTAAAGAGCTGACCTGGCCAATCTATGGCAAAGCTACTATCGGCAAAGCTAAAGAAGACTTAGATCGCGCTGCTACTGCTATTACACAAAAACTGGATTCAGTTGCAGGCCATGCTTATGTCGCTTCATTAAAAGCTTTAGTGACGCAAGCCAGTTCAGCCATTCCTATTATGCCGCTGTATATCTCCTTGCTGTACCGCGTGATGAAAGCCGAAGGCACTCATGAAGGTTGTATCGAACAGATTTATGGTTTGTTCCAACAAGCGCTTTATAACAACAGCCGTACTTTAGATGAAGGCGGTCGTTTGCGTATGGATGGCAAAGAATTGTCTGAGCATATTCAGTCTGCGGTAAAAGACTTATGGGGTCAGGTGACGACAGAAAACATTGATGAGCTGACCGATTACAAGGGTTATCACAATGAATTCCTGCGCTTATTCGGTTTTGGCTACAGCCATGTCGACTATGACGCCGATGTGCCGGCTTTATTGCCGCTGAAAAATCTGGTGCAGTAACTTTGAAAAGCCGCTTGATGCGGCTTTTTTTTAATCATTCTTTGGTTTTTGGCCAAATTAACTGAATTTGAAACCATTGCAGCGACCGACAAAAGGCAAAGTTAAAAATCTTGTCTACACTGAGCTTCAGTCGGCTGAAATGCCGGATAATTTTGTTGATTAACATAGATAGCACTTATGTTTAGTGCTAGAATCCGCGACTTTGGTACGTGTGTCCGCCACCTGCAACAGAGGTTAGGCTGTTGAGGTCCCGGATGCTACGCGCGGCGAGCAGCCGATTAAACCAGGCCCTGTTTCTTCCCGTTAAAAAGTGCAAGTACGTATGATAAAAATCAAAAAAGGATTGGACATTCCCCTTTCGGGCAGTCCCAAACAAGACATACATGATGACCCGTCCATCAAACACGTTGCTGTACTAGGCGAAGAGTACGTCGGTATGCGTCCTACAATGCTGGTCGAGATTGGGGATCGTGTGAAAAAAGGTCAGGCTCTTTTTGAAGACAAAAAGAATCCTGGCGTATTTTTCACGGCGTCTGTTGCCGGTACAGTCAAAGAAATCAACCGCGGTGCTAAGCGTGTGTTGCAGTCTGTTGTGATTGAAGCTGAAGGGGACGAGTCTGTCGCTTTTGATTCTTTTACCGCTGCAGAACTTGCTTCGTTAACTGTTGAACAAGTGAAGAAGAACTTAACAGGTTCAGGTTTATGGACTGCTTTACGCACCAGACCATTCAGCACTTCGCCAGCTGTTGACAGCATGGCTCGCGCTATTTTCGTCACTGCTATGGATACCAATCCACTGGCAGCTGATCCGACGGTAGTGATAGCACAGCGCAGTGCAGACTTCAGCAATGGTTTAACAGTGTTATCCCGTTTGTCTGACAAAGTCTATCTGTGTAAAAAAGCCGGTGCGTCAGTGCCTTCTGTTCCTGCAGTGCAGGTTGAAGAGTTTGACGGTCCACACCCTGCTGGTTTACCAGGCACTCATATTCATTTCCTCGACCCTGTCAGCATTAAAAAAGTGGTTTGGCATATTAACTATCAGGACGTGATTGCGATCGGCGCACTCTTCACTTCAGGTCAACTGAATGCAGAACGTGTGATCTCTTTAGCTGGTCCTGTAGTGAAAAATCCACGTTTAGTGAAAACAGTGTTGGGTGCTTCTATTGCTGAACTGACTGCGGGTGAGCTGCAAGATGGTCAGAACCGTATTATTTCTGGTTCTGTATTATCAGGCGCCGCTGCAGGTGGTGTACATGGCTATCTGGGACGTTTCCACAATCAGATTTCTGTGCTGGCAGAAGGTTATGACAAAGAGTTTTTAGGCTGGGCTATGCCTGGTTCTGACAAATTCTCTGTGACCCGTGCTTATTTGGCTCACTTAAATCCTAAACGCCTGTTTAATATGACCACCACCACCAATGGTTCGTCGCGCGCCATGGTACCAATCGGTAACTATGAACGTGTGATGCCGCTGGATATTCTGCCAACTCTGTTATTACGTGACCTGTTGGTTGGTGATACAGATGGTGCGATCTCTTTAGGTTGTTTAGAGCTGGATGAAGAAGATTTGGCGTTATCTACCTTTGTATGCCCTGGTAAATATGACTATGGCGTAGCATTGCGTGATTGCCTGACGACTATCCAGAAGGAAGGCTAAAAATGGGTTTAAAGCATTTTTTAGAAAGTATTGAGCCGCAGTTCGAGAAAGGCGGAAAATACGAAAAGTGGTATGCTTTATATGAAGCTGCTGCAACAATTTTCTACACCCCAGGTCTGGTGACCAAAGCGGGTACTCATGTGCGTGACAGTATCGATCTGAAACGTATCATGATTTTTGTCTGGTTAATGTTATTCCCTGCGTTGTTTTTTGGTATGTTCAATATCGGTCATCAGGCGGTTATCGCACTGCAGGCTGGTTTTGGTATGCCTGACACCTGGCAGGTTGGATTGTTCCAGTTACTGGGCGGTGAGTTAACTGCCGAATCGGGCTGGGGCAGCAAAATGTGGTATGGCGCCGTTTGGTTCCTGCCTATTTATGCAACTGTCTTTATTGTCGGCGGTTTCTGGGAAGTGTTGTTTGCTTCAGTGCGTAAGCATGAAATCAACGAAGGCTTTTTTGTCACTTCTATTCTGTTCGCCTTAATTCTTCCTGCTTCTATTCCACTGTGGCAAGCTGCTTTAGGTATTACCTTTGGTGTGGTTGTTGCAAAAGAAGTCTTTGGTGGTACAGGCCGTAACTTCCTAAACCCTGCGTTAGCTGGCCGTGCTTTCCTGTTCTTTGCTTACCCGGCACAGATTTCAGGCGACAAAGTATGGACAGTGGCTGATGGCTATTCAGGTGCTACCTGGTTGTCTAAAGCAGTCAATGGCGAAGTATCTGACTGGTCAATCAGTGCTCAGTGGTGGGATGCGTTCTACGGTTTTATCCCAGGTTCAGTCGGCGAAACCTCGTTCTTAGCGCTGATGATTGGTGGTTTAGCTTTAATTTACTTCCGTATTGCTTCATGGCGCATTGTGGCTGGTGTAATGGTCGGTACTATTGTTTTTGCCACTATGTTCAATATGATTGGTTCAGAAACAAACGCTATGTTTGCTATGCCTTGGTACTGGCATATAGTGTTAGGTGGCTTTGCTATTGGTATGTTCTTTATGGCAACTGATCCGGTATCAGCATCTTTCACAAATCCAGGCAAATGGGCGTACGGTATCCTGATTGGTTTTATGGTGGTGATGATCCGTGTGGTGAACCCTGCTTACCCTGAAGGTATGATGTTAGCAATTCTGTTCGCTAACTTATTTGCGCCATTGTTTGACTATATGGTGGCTCAGGCGAATATCAATCGGAGGCTTGCCCGTAATGTTTAGTAATAACGATAGTATTGGCAAAACCTTTTTTGTGGTCATTGCTTTATGTTTGGTGTGTGCAATTTTAGTAGCGACTGCTGCTGTTCAGCTGCGGCCAAAACAGGTTGAAAACAAACTGTTAGACTCTCAGAAAAACGTTCTGGCTGTCACAGGTTTGTTAGCTGAAGGCGATATCAAAGAGTTATACATCAAACATATTCAGGAACGTTTAGTCGATCTGAATACAGGTGAGTTCGTTGATATGGACCCTGAAAGCTACGACTACCGCAGAGCAATGAAAGCGCCTGAAACCAGCATCAAGCTGGATGGTGCTGACGATAAAGCTTCTATTAAGAGTCGTGCGAACATAGCTCCTGTGTATTTCGCTTACAACGATGGCGTTGAGTCAGGCAAATTATCAGCCATAGTTTTACCTGTTCATGGGTATGGCTTATGGTCGACTATGCACGCATTTTTAGCTTTGGATAACGATGGCAATACCATTAAAGGTATTAACTACTATGAACAAGGCGAAACTGCTGGTTTAGGTGGTGAAGTACAGAACCCGAAATGGACTGCTCAATTTGTTGGCAAAAAGTTATTGGACGAGTCTGGCGCTCCTGCCATTAAAGTAATGAAACCAGGTAATGCTAACCCAACTTCAGCTTATGAAGTAGATGGTTTGTCTGGCGCCACTTTAACCAGCAAGGGTGTACAGAATACTTTCGATTTCTGGGCAGGAGCCAAAGGTTTTGCACCTTTCCTGACCAAAGTTCGCGACGGAGCATTAAACAATGGCTAGTGCAAAAGAAATGAAAAGCCTTGTCTTCGGACCGGTCTTTGCAAATAACCCTATCGCATTACAAGTTTTAGGTATTTGTTCTGCGTTGGCTGTAACCACTAAGCTGGATAAAGCTTTAGTTATGGGTATAGCGCTGACTTTGGTTACTGCGTTCTCGAGCATGTTTATCTCGATGATCCGTAACCATATTCCATCAAGCGTTCGTATCATAGTTCAGATGACCATCATCGCGTCCCTGGTAATAGTGGTGGATCAGGTGTTGAAAGCTTTTGCTTACAACGTAGCCAAAGAGCTGTCGGTGTTTGTTGGTTTGATTATCACCAACTGTATCGTAATGGGTCGTGCTGAAGCTTATGCCATGAAAAGCCCGCCATTAATGAGCTTTTTAGATGGTATAGGTAACGGTTTAGGCTACACAGTGTTGCTGCTGATCGTCGCTTTTATCCGTGAGCTGTTTGGTTCAGGTACTTTATTTGGTGTTGAAATTCTGCCATTAGTCAGCGCCGGCGGCTGGTATCAGCCTATGGGTATGATGTTGATTGCACCTAGTGCGTTTATCATTATCGGCTTGTTGATCTGGATACTGCGTACTTTCCGTCCAGAGCAAGTTGAGAAGGCATAAGGGGCTATCAATGGAACACTACATTAGTTTATTTGTTCGTGCAGTCTTTATCGAGAACCTGGCGTTAGCCTTTTTCCTCGGTATGTGTACTTTTATCGCAGTGTCAAAGCAAGTGAAAACGGCGTTCAGTTTAGGTATAGCTGTAACTTTCGTTTTAGCTTTATCTGTGCCTGTAAATAACCTGGTTTATCACAACCTGTTGGCTCCTGGTGCTTTAGAGTGGGCTGGTTTTCCTGGCACAGATTTAAGTTTCCTTGGCTTTATCACTTATATCGGTGTGATCGCAGCCTTAGTACAAATCGTAGAGATGTTCTTAGACAAGTACGTACCTGCTTTGTACAACGCTTTAGGTATTTTCTTACCTTTGATCACCGTAAACTGCGCAATTTTTGGTGCTGTAGCCTTTATGGTTGAGCGCGATTATAACTTCGGTGAAAGCGTAGTCTTTGGTTTAGGTAGTGGTATCGGCTGGACTCTGGCTATCACATTAATGGCCGCCGTCAGTGAAAAACTGAAATATGCCGACATGCCTGCTGGCGTGCGTGGTTTAGGTTCACGTTTTATCATGGTTGGTTTAATGGGCTTGGGCTTTATGTCCTTCTCAGGCGTTTCACTGTAAGCAATTGCTGTAAAAGGAAAGAACAATGCAAGAGATATATCTTGGCGTTGGAATGTTCACCCTGCTGGTTCTGGCTTTAGTTGTTATGATTTTAGCTGCTAAGGCCAAACTGGTGTCTTCAGGTGACATTACCATTGGAGTGAATGGCGACCCTAAGTTGGCCATTCAGACAAAAGCCGGCGGCAAATTACTTGGCGCTTTAGCTGATAAAGGTATTTTCCTGTCGTCAGCTTGTGGTGGCGGTGGTTCTTGTGGTCAGTGCCGTGTTCATGTTCATGCAGGTGGCGGCGACGTTTTACCTGTAGAAATGGGCCACCTGACTAAAGGTGATCGTCGTGAAGGTTGTCGTTTAGCTTGTCAGGTCAGTGTGAAAACTGACATGGAAATCGAAGTTGAACCGGAAATCTTTGGTATCAAAAAATGGGAATGTTCTGTTATCTCTAATGATAACAAAGCAACCTTTATCAAAGAATTAAAGCTGGCTATTCCTGATGGCGAATCAGTACCTTTCCGTGCTGGTGGTTACATCCAGATTGAAGCGCCTGCGCACCATGTGAAGTATGCTGACTTTGATGTTCCGGCTGAATACCGTGGTGACTGGGAACGCTTTAAGTTCTTCACACTGGAGTCCAAAGTAGACGAAGAAACTATTCGTGCTTACTCTATGGCGAACTATCCGGAAGAAGAAGGCATTATCATGTTAAACGTGCGGATCGCGTCTCCGCCACCAAATAACCTGAGCTTACCTTGCGGTAAAATGTCTTCGTACATCTGGAGCTTAAAAGCCGGCGATAAAGTAACGATTTCTGGTCCATTTGGTGAATTCTTCGCGAAACAAACTGAAGCAGAAATGGTATTCGTAGGTGGTGGTGCTGGTATGGCCCCAATGCGTTCGCACATTTTTGACCAGTTACGCCGTCTGAAATCCAAACGTAAGATGAGCTTCTGGTACGGTGCCCGTTCTAAGCGTGAAATGTTTTATGTTGAAGATTTCGACATGCTGGCTGCTGAAAACGAGAATTTCGTTTGGCATACAGCCTTGTCTGATCCACAGCCGGAAGATAACTGGACTGGTTACACTGGTTTTATTCACAACGTGTTGTTTGAAAATTACCTGAAAAACCACAAAGCGCCAGAAGACTGTGAGTTCTATATGTGTGGTCCACCGATGATGAACAAAGCGGTGATCAACATGCTGAAAGACTTAGGTGTAGAAGACGACAACATTCTGTTGGATGACTTCGGCGGTTAAGCCAAAGCAATCTTAAAATGGGGTCAGATCACATTATTTGCCAGGCAAATAATGTGATCTGACCCCATTTTTATTTGTCTGTAGTTTGTTTTGCATAGGGATTGTGGCTGAAACTTGTTACAATAGCGACCTGTAACGGGCAAGCAGGCAGACTGGTTGTTCAACGCTTCTAAGTTTGATGAGGTTGCTATGGAAGTCTTTATTTTTACTTTTATCATCCTGATAGTTGTAGTCGCTGCTATGGCTATAGGCTACATGGTGCAACGTAAAACCATAGCTGGTAGCTGTGGTGGCTTAGGTGCTTTAGGCATAGAGAAGGCCTGTGACTGCGATACCCCTTGTGAAAAACGTCAGCAACGTATGAAAAAAGAACAGGAATGGCAGCAGAATAAAATTATCTGATACTGCTTCTTTGCACTTTTTGAACGTCCGTCAAGCCAGCTTATGCTGGCTTGTCAGTTTTTAGCTACAGGCTCTGTATCTCAGTTTCTTTCGTTCTATTGCCTCAAAACGCCGTGTACTTAATAATGCAGCTCATTATTCTTTTGAGGCCACATTCATGTCTTACCCGGTTGCTATCGCTGTATCTTCTGTTCAGGCTGCGCTGAATGACTCCCAATGGGATGCTCTGATTATCGTTGCGTCCAGTTTTACTGCCGTGACTGAACTAGAGTCTGAAATTAATGCTGCTGCGGCTATAGATTGCCGTATCGGCAAAGAAACAGTGTTGCTGTTATCAGCAAAAGCGCCCGGACAACGTTTAGTGCTTTCACCTACTGGCCCACTCGACAGAGATTACGATGATGTCCGCAGTTTTTATGATGCCGCCAAACAAGGTATCAGTCAGGCCAAAGCCGCTGGCGCTAAATCTCCGGCTTTGTATGTAATAGCTCCGGATCCAGATGCTTATCAGTATGCAGCTGAAGTGGCCTATTTAGGTGCTTGTCAGGCCTTGTGGCAGCCACTGGAGGGCCGCGAAGCCCGTGGCGAAGCCGCCATAGAACCTGTTATTGCTATTGGTGTGGTAGGTGTCACAAAGCATCAGGCACGTTATATGGATGCGGTTGAAGCGGGGAAACGTGTCGCCCGTGATTTATGTGGTACTGAACCTGAGCGTATGGCTCCACGCCGTTTTGCTGATTATTGTGTTGAAACTTTTGCCGGTACTGATGTACAGGTTTCAGTAGAAACCAAAGTGGATACCTTACAAAAAGAGTATCCGTTGTTGATGGCTGTAGCGCGCTGTTCGTTACAGGTTGACCGTCATAAACCGGCAGTGATCCGTCTGGAGTATCAGGGCGAAGGCGAAATCGAACAAACCTTGTTATTTGCCGGTAAAGGCCTGGTGTATGACACTGGTGGTGCGGACTTAAAAATCGGCGGCGGCATGGCAGGTATGAGTCGTGATAAAGGTGGCGCTGCAGCTGTGGCTGGTTTTATCAAAACTGTGGCTTTGCTTAAGCCTAAAGGGTTAAAAATTATTGCGGAAATTGGCGCTGTGCGTAACAGCATAGGTGCTGACGCTTTTGTCCCAGATGAAATTATTACCAGTCATGCGGGAGTGCGGGTACGTATTGGTAATACAGATGCAGAAGGTCGTCTGGTATTGGCGGATTTGTTATCGCATTTGCGTGAAGATGCCAAAACTGCGGTCAATCCTACCTTATATTCAATTGCTACTTTAACAGGTCATGCGGCCCGTGCCGTAGGTCCATACAGTGCTTTGGTTGAAAACGGTGCTGCCCGACGTGCAGGTTTATCTGCCGATCTGGCTATGGTGGGGGATTTATGGGCCGACCCGAGTGAAATATCCCGCAGCCGGCGTGAAGACTTTAGTTTTATTAAAGGCCGCAGTTCAGCCGATGACTTATTAAGTTGTAACAACGCGCCTTCTTCAGTGACGCCACGTGGTCATCAGTTCCCTATGGCGTTTTTAGTCGCAGCTGCAGGTTTGGATCAACACGCATTAAACACGGAACAACCGCTGCCTTATTGCCACATCGACATTGCCGGCAGTGGGGTAGACGGCGGCGACTGGCAACATGGCAAGCCTTCGGCTTCGCCTGTAGCAGCTTTGGCCGCTCATTATTGTTTATAGGCCAGAATTTACTTGGCTGTTGAAAGACCCGGGGCTATGCTTCGGGTTTTTGCATTTCTGCATCTGACAAACGGATCTGACCTGATGAAATTTATAGATCGTTATTTTGAGCTGACTGCGCGCCAGACCAGTATCAAAAAAGAGCTGATTGCTGGTTTAACTACCTTTATGGCGATGAGTTATATCCTGTTTGTGAACCCAAGCATGTTGGCTCAAACTGGCATGGATCATGGGGCAGTTTTTGTCGCGACTTGTCTGGCGGCCGCCTTTGGTTCTATTGCTATGGGCATGCTGGCGAACCTGCCTGTAGCTTTGGCGCCAGGCATGGGCCTGAACGCATTTTTTACTTATGTGATAGTGCTGGAACAAGGCCATAGCTGGCAGACGGCTTTAGCTGCGGTATTTTGCTCCGGTGTTTTGTTTTTACTGCTGAGTATCTTCAAAATTCGGGAGTGGATTATTCAGAGTATTCCCTTCGCGTTAAAGATGGGTATAGCTGCTGGTATCGGGATGTTTCTGGCGCTGATCGCGTTAAAAACAGCCAATATTATAGTGGCAAGCCCAGCCACGCTGGTGACGTTGGGCGATTTGCATGACCCTCAAGTGTTGCTGGCCATAGCTGGTTTTTTCCTGATTTTTGCACTGGCGCATCGTAAACAACATGCCGCTGTATTTATCAGTATTTTAGCGATCACTGCTATCGCCTGGTGGCGTGGTGACACCAGCTTTACCGGTGTTGTCGCTATGCCGCCTTCTTTAGCTGCTACTTTTTTGCAGCTGGATTTTGCCTCTGTGCTGCAATGGGCCATGGTGCCTGTGATTTTAAGTTTATTGTTCTTAGATTTGTTTGATACCAGCGGCACCTTAGTTGCTGTTAGTCAAAGAGCGGGTTTATTAAAACCTAATGGTGAAATCCCCCGCTTAAAAGGCGCTTTATTGGCAGACAGTTCGGCGACTATTGCCGGTGCTTTAGTGGGCACGTCCACCACCACCAGTTATGTTGAAAGTACGGCCGGAGTTGCGGCTGGTGGCCGCACAGGTTTAACTGCTGTTGTAGTTGGGCTGGCCTTTTTAGCTGCACTTTGGTTATCTCCGCTGGCGGCTATGGTGCCTGCTTATGCCACAGCTGGCGCCTTGCTTTATGTCGCGACTTTAATGCTTAGCAGCTTGCAGCATGTAGAGTGGAACGATTTGATCGAATCCGTGCCAGTAGTCGTAGTTCTGGTGATGATGCCGCTGACCTTTTCTATCGCCGATGGCATAGGCATGGGGTTTATTACCTATGCTGTACTTTGTCTGGTGACAGGTCGACTGTCCAAAACGACCTTAAGCGTTTGGGTATTAACCGCAGTTTTTGCTGCTAAATTTTTCTTTGCATAAGGGAAGGTATGAAAAAAGTAACGATTTTATTGGCATTGATCTTATCCACTGCTGTAGTTGCAGAGGATAAAGTGCAGGTTATAAGCACTGAATTAGCACCACATTTATATATGATTAAAGGGGCTGGCGGTAATATGGCCGCTGTAGTGGGGCCTGAAGGGGCACTGGTGGTAGATTCGCAATACGAACACATGGCTCCCCAAATCAAAGCTGAGCTTGAAAGCAAACAAGCCGGTGTGCAAATTAAAACGCTGATCAACACCCATTTTCATGGCGATCACGTTAATGGTAATGCAGCTTTAGCTGCTGGTGCTCAGATTATTGCCCATACTAATGTATTAACCCGATTAAAAGCTGACAGCAAATTTCCGGTGGCGGGCTTGCCGACAGAAACTTTTGTCGGTGAAAAAGCCCTTAGTCTTAACGGCGTAAACCTAAAGCTGGTGACTATGTCAGTCAGTCATACAGATGGCGATTTGGTCGTTTGGTTTAAGGATGCCAATGTGTTGCATACAGGGGATTTATTTTTTGCCGATCGTTTTCCTTTTATTGACCTAAAGAGTGGTGGTTCAGTGACGGGCTATATCAGCAACGTCAAACTGCTGCTCAGCCAGATTGATGATAAAACCAGACTGATACCAGGTCATGGCGATTTAATGGATAAGGCGGGTTTACAGCGCTTTTTAAGCATGATGGAACAGACTCTCGCCGAAGTGAATGCGCTGAAAGCTGCTGGCAAAACTGAAGATCAAATAGTAGCTCAAGGATTGTCAGCACAGTGGAAAAGCTGGAGCTGGAACTTTATTACCGAAGAGCGTTGGATCCGCACGCTATTTAAAGCTTAGTCTTGTAGTTCTATGGCGCTCTGGTTATGCTTTGACATCGAACCGAGCGCTTTTAGGGTATAAATCAGGATCTTCATGAGGTTACGTGAAACTTTAGTAGTCTACATGCTACCTATCCTGGTCTTGCCTTTGTTATGTCTGGGTTATTTGTCCTACCATTTTAGTGCCCGTTATTACGAACAACAGCTGTTTTTGCAAATCAAAAATGAGCTGATACAAACGCAACAAGAAATAAGGTTGCAGTTATCTTCTTACCAGCAGAGTTTGTCTATTTTATCTGGTCAGAGTCTGGTAGAACGATTCGTCTCTGGTGATAACCAGGCTCAGGCTGATCTGGTTCATGAATTTGAACGTTATCGTCTTCTTCACCCTGAAATTACTGCAATTAAGTTTATCCGTTTAAATGGCGATTATCAGCTGACTATTCCTTTGACAAAAAGTGCATCTGAAATCAGCAGGTTTCGGAATCAGTATTTTTCTGCTTTGCAGTCGATGATGGATGACAAGAGTTTTTTTCTGTCCAGTGAACAAAGTTCAAGTCAGCTCAATTTATACGTAGCGCAAAAAATCTATCTGTCCGGGCAGGCATCCGGCGATATCAGGCGTCTATGGGGCTATGTGGTTCTGGTGATTAAACCACAACTGTTTCAACGCGGTATTAGTCAGTTAAGTGGCGAACTGCGATCCCCCTTGATTGTCAGTCAGGCCGCTACAATTGCCTTTTCCGAAAATGCCTTACTAATAGGCAGCGCCTTTTCTCCGGTCAGTTTTACTGAAATCCAGGCCAGCGTGGATCAATCTGAATTTGTACCTACGCTGCTACTTGGCCAGTCTATGCTGGTGGCTGGCGTGTCTTTAGCTGGTCCTTACCAGCTCATTATGGGAGTACAACCTGCATTATTAGACCAGAGCATGGCTTATAAACCCTCGCTGATAGCCTTGTTTTGTGTTTTGTTTTGTATAGGTTTACCCGTACTTATTTATTGGGTACTTGCTCGTTTTGTGCTGACGCCAATCAGAGAACTCACAGTTGCCAAAACAGCGGTAGGAAGAGGTGACTTATCTACAGTGCTGACGGTCAGAAAGCAGGATGAGCTGGGCGATATGTTTGCCGCTTTTAATGTGATGGTGCGCCAGCTTAGAGTCTACCGGGAGCGGGAGAGAGCTTATCAGGTACAGTTGGAAGATAAAGTTGCTGTCAGAACTCAGGACTTAGCCAACGCCAATCAGCAATTGGAAGATGCCAATCAGCAATTGATACTTGCTCGCGAAGTGGCAGAGCAGGCCAACCGTTTGAAAAGTGTATTTTTGGCCAATATGAGCCATGAAATTCGTACTCCGTTAACGGCCATTATTGGTTTTAGTGAGCAGGCGATCCACGAAAATGATCCACATAGACAACTCGATTATCTGAGTCGTGTGCTTCGTAGCGGTGACCACTTGTTGGCGTTGATTAACGATATTCTCGATTTATCGAAGATTGAAGCCGATAAGCTGGAATTGCTGACTGAGCAGGTCAACCTGTTAGCTATGCTTGACGATATTTTTCAACTGACAAAACAACAAGCAGAGCAGAAAAGTTTGCAATGTCTGCTGGAGTTGAATTACCCCTTACCACAATTTGTTTATACCGACACCTTGCGCTTTCGCCAGGTGCTGCTGAATCTGACGTCAAATGCTGTCAAGTTCACCCAAAAAGGCAAAGTGGTCATTAGTGTTTCGTATCAAACTCCGGAAGAAGTGTTAAGGATCAAAATCAAGGATACAGGTATAGGTATTACTGCCCAGGAATTGACTAAGTTATTCCAGCCTTTTGTGCAGGCTGATGCTGCAGTGACCCGTAACTTTGGTGGCTCAGGTTTGGGCCTTTGTATTTCAAAAAAACTGATGGAGCAGATGCAAGGCGATATCCAGGTGGACAGTGTCAAAGGCATTGGCAGTTGTTTTGAAATTATCATGGCGTGTGAGCATCAGCATATTAGTCTGATACATAGCTATCAATGTGCAGCACAGGAACCTCAAGTCGTTGAATCTAATGCTGACTACCACAATTTGAAGTTGCTTGTGGCTGAAGATAATACGGATAATCAGCTACTTATCCAGGTCTTATTGCAGAAGCTTGGCATTCAGGCAGTGATTGTAGAAAATGGCCACAAAGCGGTAGAACGCGTGTTGCTGGAGCATTTTGATTTAGTCTTGATGGACATGCAAATGCCGGAGATGGGAGGCGAGGAAGCAACAGCCTTAATTCGCCATGCTGGTATGGACTTGCCTATTGTTGCGTTAACCGCCAACGTGATGAGCGAAGATCAAAGCCGTTATCTGAAAGCTGGCTGCCAGGCAGTTTTATCTAAGCCTATAGTGCAAAAGGATTTTTTAGCAGTGATACAAAAGTTCTGCCAAACAGGCAGCGCTCTTGATGAGCAATTAGCTGCCAAACTGGCCTCTGATCCCGTTATTCTTCAGCTTAAACAGGAATTCAAACAGAGTCTGCCGGCATTGCTGGCAAACTTTCAACTCTGGCTGTCACAAGTAAACTGGAGCCGTTTACAGTATGAAGCTCATAGTGTCAAAGGAAGTGCTGGCAGTATGGGCTACCCAGAGTTAACAGAGCTGATGTCACTATTGGAACAAGCAGCCCAACAGGCAGATCTTGAATTGGCAACACAGCAAATAGCCGGATTTGCTGCTTTAGTTGCTGCAGAGAATACGACAGAACAGGAGATCATTAATGAGCAATGATGCATTTGAACTTGCTGCAGAATTTGAACGCGATAGTGTATGGCTGGCTGATTGGCCGCTGTGCCAGCTACGAGTACAAAACGATGCCAACTACCCCTGGTTTATTTTGCTTCCCCGTCGTGCTGCTATGGTAGAGATTATCGATTTAACCGAGCAGGACAGAGCACAGTTATGGCGTGAAAGTGCTTTTTTATCTGTATTTCTTAAATCAGAATTCCATGCCAAAAAACTGAATATTGCTGCACTTGGTAATATGGTGCCGCAGTTGCACTTGCATCACATAGTGCGTTATGAATCCGACCTTGCCTGGCCAGCTCCTGTCTGGGGTAAGGTTCCGGCCACACCTTATACAGAAACACAATGGCAGCAATTAAAACAAAAGATGGCATTATTAAGCATACCCTCATGACGGTTCCGTTCTAAACTAGTAGAATTACCACTTCCCTTGTGGTGTATCTGAGCTAGCATTAACCTTTAATTCATTGTCTGAAATTTTTCGTTGTAAGGAATCTTGTTATGTCGGCTGAAAATGCCCTGTTAACCATTTTGGTGGAGAAGATCCGCACAGATATGCTGCTGCCAACTTTACCTGAAATGGCTATCCGAGTGAGGAAAACAGCGGACGATCCAGACAGTAATCTGCTGATGATGACCGATGTGATAGCTCAGGATCCTGCTTTAGCAGCCCGCATGATTAAGGTTGCAAACAGTGCCTTTATGGGACGCTCTATTAAAGTAAATTCGCTGAATCAGGCCATTACCCGCATTGGGTTAAGCCAGGTGAAAAACATAGCCACAGCTATGGCGATGGAACAACTTTTTGTCTCTCAACATGAGCAGATCAAAGAAAGAATGGCATTGGTATGGCGCGATAGCGTGAATGTAACCAGTATAGCTCTGGCTTGTTTAAAGCTGTATATAGCGGATAACAAGCACTGTAATCTGAATCTGGATGTGATGACGCTGGCTGGTTTAATGCATTTAATCGGTGCTTTGCCTATTCTGACGGAAGCAGAGCGTTATCAGACGGTTTTTGGTGATCCGGAGTTTTTAGAAAATGCCATCAGCACTTTATCTGGGCAGATAGGCTCCAGCATCATGCGGGCCTGGGATTTTTCGGATACTTATGTGCAGATTGTACTGAACTGGAATAATGCCTCATACCAGACTGAACAGGTTAGTTACATTGACTTTATCCGACTTGGTGCTTTGGTTCAGAGCCCGTTAGAGGGCACAGCACGACTGCAGGCGCTGCAACCTTATATCGAACGCAATATAGTGCCGGACGCTGATTTTATGGACATTGCAGAAGTTCGTGTAATTTCTCAGGAAATCAAAGCGTTATTAAGCTAATAAAGTCAGATCGATCAAAAAGGCCCGCTGATATGCGGGCCTTGCTGTTTTGACTGTCAGCCTTTACTGAGTACTGATATTGGCTTTTAGCGGCAACAGCGCATGGCGTAAAGCGTCTGTCATCAGTAATAAGTCGGCATCTAAACGGCCTATCACATCATCCCAGCCCATTTCTTCATTTGAACCCGATAACAAGTCATGGAATTTCAGCCGTTTGATACTGCCATCTTCGCAGATCAAAAAGGTAACTTTTTCATCCTGCTCTAAGGCCAGCTTGGTCACCAGCTTATCCTGCAAATGACTTTGCACTTCATCGGCACTCAGTAAGTGGTTAATAAAGCGTACTTTGGCACCTTCTTCATCTGGTGCTTTTAATTCAGCTTCTGCGCCCAGTTGAAAACCTTCCGGTAACTCTTTGCCTTGTAACCAGAAATGCAGCTGTTGATTCAGCTGGTGGTTGTCCAGTAACGGCATTGCAGGTAAAGAGCCGAAAGCTTTACGCAGCAAAGCCAGTAATTCTTCTGCTCTGCTGGCACTGCTGGTATCCACCAGCAACCAGCCTTGTTGTTTGTCATACAAGGCGGTGGTGACGCTGGATTTACTGAAGGCTCGTGGCAACAGAGTCTGGATCAGTTCTTCCTTTAAAGCCTGCTTTTCTTTACGGCTTAAAGGACGGCCTTTTTCCTGCTCCATCGCATCAATTTTGGGGGCCAGCTCTTCATTGACCACCGAACCTGGCAGCACTTTCTCCTGACGTTTTACCGCAAATAGCATCACATCATTGGTCTGGTGGCAATATTGCTTCAGACTTGGATGCAAAGGGCTGGTGAAGCCCATTTTAATGGCTTCCTGCGAGGTGCAAGGGGTGAATTTGAATGCAGCTAAGGCCTGCTCTAATTGATCCTGATCGGTGTTCAGGTTTTCAGTGACCTGATATAAACGTAAATTTTTAAACCACATAGTTAACTACTCTGCCTATAAGAATTGCGGCTTAGTATACAGAGTTCAACTACGGGATTTAGAGTTTTTCGGGTAAAAAATAACAAAGCCCGGCGCTTTAGACCGGGCTCTTTTATGTTGCAGCAGGTTCAGGAGTTACGTTTTAAGTTTTTTGGAAAACGAATATGGTAACTCAAGCCATGGCCTGGTTCGCTGCTGACCTGAATCGAGCCGCCAAGCGTCTGACGCACCAGATTATAGGTAATATGAGTGCCTAAACCGCTGCCGCCCTGATCACGTTTTGTGGTGAAAAACGGATGGAACAGTTTTTCAAGTTGTTCCTGCGTTAAGCCACGGCCATTGTCGGAATAGGTAATATCGACCATCTGACCCTCATCCAGCACTGTGATGCGGATATAACCTTCTTCCAGCTCTTCGAAACCATGAATTAACGAATTCATTAAAAGGTTGGTAAAAATCTGTGAAATTGCGCCGGCAGGGCAGCTCAGCATCAGACTTTCCGGACAATTCACATCAATATGATGGCGGGTCTTTTTAAAGTTTGGCTGCAAGGAGCGGATCACTTCGTGCAGGTATTCGGCCAGATTAATAGTGCGAATCGCATCACTGGTCTGGTCGACGGCAATTTGTTTAAAGCTGGCGATGAGCTCAGAAGCGCGCGTCAGATTCGACTGCAGCAAGGAGGTGCTTTGTTTAGCTTCCTCAATAAAATGCTCCAGCACTTTAGGTGACAAGGTTTTATCTTTGTAGGCAGCATCTAAGGCAGTAAGCTTTTCAGCCAGGAAGCTGGTTGCAGTGACACCTATACCTACAGGGGTATTCACTTCATGGGTTATACCGGCGACAAAACCACCTAAAGCCGCCATTTTTTCTGACTGAACTAAACGGTCCTGCGCCTGTTTTAAATCATCAACGGTTTTTTCCAGCTCGCTTTGTTTGCCACGTAAGGCTTCTTCACTATGGCGACGGCGTTCTATTTCCTCACGCAAAGCTTGTTGTTTAACTTCAAGTTCTTGTTTTTGCTGCTGTAAATCCATCATGGCTTGACTTAAACCTGAAGTTTTACGCGCCACTTCCTGCTCCAGCAGCAAGTTGTGCTGATCGAGTTTTTCATTCGAATGCAGCAGCTGCTTCTGAGTGCTTTCCAACTGAACTTTGTAATCCTGCACTCGGGCAATCAAGCGGTTAAAAGCATCGGCCATCACGCTGAGTTCATTGGCTTCATCGTGGCGCACTTCAACTTTGGTGCCTTCCAGATGATCAAGCTCCAGATCTTCAATTTGTTGCGTCAGCTCGCTCAATGGCAAAGTCAACTGACTGCGGAAGGCCAGTAAAAACAGGATAATTAAAAAAGTGGTTTTTAATACAGCGTTACCGACCAGAAAATAAATACCAATTTTAATCCGGTCTAACACCACGGCACGGCTGGAGAATAAAGTGACATCACCGACCTGAGTGGCGCGACCTGAGAATTCAAAGATAAGCGGAAAAGTGTAGCCAAATAAGCCGGAGTTTTGTTCTGTTAATCGAATTCCTTCCTGCACCAGCTGATTGCTGTAACGTTCACTGATGTCGATGTAACGGCCTAATTGTGTAATAACAGCGCCACTATCATCCCGTACTATGATGCCTTCAATAGCAGGAATGGCCAGCAGGCCGTCGGCAATAATCAATGCTTGTTGGGTATTTAACTCCCAAATCGCACGGGTCAGACTGCCGGAAAAAGTTTGCTGTAACGTCGCTAACTCACCATTGATATGATCTTTGGTGTTGAAGTACTCGGCAACAATCTGGCCTAAAGTCACGACAAAGGTCAGGATAAAATACACTGACAAGACTTTAGTCAGCAGCTTACGCGATAAACTTTTCTGCTGCATGAAACAACCTTGTTTGGTTCGGCTTAATAATGAACACCCCTAAAACACTAACTTATAGAAGATCTGTTTAAATGAAAATACTATATGTAATAAATAACTTAGAGACTAGGCAACAAGAGCTGCTTTAGCAATATGACTGCTATAAATTGTCATACAGCTGCAAAAGCAGCATTTAATGGTGTTAAATTGCAACATCTTTCAGTATGGTAGCGATGTTTGTTATTTGAACTACGCGCATAGAAGCAAAACAAATAAAGCAATAATAAAGAGGCTGTTTTAATGGCGTTACCTGTATTAATTTGTGACGACTCCTTACTGGCACGAAAACAAGTGCGTAAATCCTTACCTGAGTCATTTGATGCCGATATCCTCACTGCCGGTAATGGCGTGGAAGCATTGACTATTTTGCGTGGTCAGGAGATTGGTTTAGTGTTTTTGGATTTGACGATGCCGGAGCTGGACGGCATAGGTGTGCTTGAAGCCATTAAACAGGATGGCCTGGATTGTTTTGTTATAGTGATTTCCGCTGATATTCAGCCTGAAATGCAAAAAAGAGTGACAGAACTCGGCGCTTTGGCCTTTATCCACAAACCCGTCAACCCAGAAAAACTTGTTGTCATTTTAAAACAATACGGCCTGATATGAGTACAGTATTCTCTGAAGAACAAAGGGATTGTTTGCAGGAGCTGATTAATGTCGCTATGGGTTTGGCCAGCGATAAACTTGCCCGCTTTTTAAATACCTTTGTGCATTTACAGGTGCCAGCCATTGAACTGGTGAATTCGTCACAAATTCCGGCTCAGTTTGAAGCCCAATACAGCAGTACTGAAGCCGCCTTAGTCAGCCAGGGGTTTTTAGGTAATGATGGCTTACGGGGTGAGGCTATCGTTTTATATCAACTGGACAATGCCCATCGTATTGCGGCTTTATTGGGTTATGACACGGATAGTGCGTCTGAACTTGAGATGCTGACGGATATCAGCTCCATTTTAACGACGACTTTTTTAAATGGCCTGGCCGGGCAAATTGACAATAGCCTGTCGTACAGCGCGCCCAGGGTTTTATCATCGCGGCAGACTAATGTCACAGAGGCATTGATTGAAACAGCTTGTCATTGGGAGCTGGCGCTTAAAGTAGATATTAGTTACCAGTTAATTGATCATTCCTTTAACTGCGATATGTTGTTGTTGATCCCAGGAGAAGCTGTGTTAAATATCCAGCAAATTTTGGATCGGATAGTGGAAGAATATTAATGTCAGAAGACTGGCTAACCGGCCCCATACTGGAGCAGCTTAACAGTGGCGTGCTGGTGGTAGATGAACAATTTCAGCTGGTATATCTGAATACCTTTTTACAACGCCATAGCTGTGTGCAGCTTTCTGATGTGAAAGGAAAAAGTCTTTTTAAAGTGTTTACTGATGTGCCGGAAGCCTGGCTCAGACGTAAATTTGCCTCAGTACTCGAATTACAAAGCCCTTCATTCAGTAGCTGGGAGCAGCGTCAGTACGTGATTAAGTTGCCACATCTGCGGCCTGTCACCAGCTCCAGCCAGTTTATGGCCCAGAACTGTACTATGTTGCCATTAAGTGACCCTGCTGGTCGTCGTTATGTTTGCTTGCTGATTGAAGATGCTACTGATGCTTTTGTTTATCAGCAACATTTACAAATTACTATGCAGAAACTGGAGCACAATAACCGGATTGATGGTTTGACCAAGGCGTTAAACCGACGTTACTGGGAAGAGCAACTAAAGCTGGAAGTACAAAGAGCGCAGCGTTATCAGCAGCCTTTATCTTTGCTGTTGTTTGATTTGGATAAATTTAAGCAGTTGAATGATCAGTATGGCCATTTGGGCGGTGATTCTGTACTGATTGAACTCACAGCACGGGTACGGGCTTTATTGCGCGATACCGACTGGTTTGGTCGTTACGGTGGTGAAGAGTTTGGCATAGTACTGACCAATACAGCGCTGGCTGGCGCTATGGATGTGGCTGAACGAATTTGTTTGGCGGTCGACAGTACAGCTGTCACATTCCATGAGCAATCTATTAAAACCTCCGTTAGTATAGGGGTTGCGCAACTGGATGCTACCGGTGAGCGCGCGCACGAAGTGCTGATAGGCCAGGCGGATATAGCGCTTTACAATGCCAAAAGAGATGGCCGTAACAGGGTTGTCCCCTTTAGTGCTGGCGAAACAGAATTTCTGCTGAAAGCAAATTAGCTGTCAGTGAATTTTAGAATAATCTAAACATTTAGATTGACAGACGTCTAAAATTTTGAGCATATAGACAGTATGAAAAAGACACAAATCCGCAATACACTCACCATTATTATTACCACCAACCCTGCGGGGTAGGAGGTCGGCGGCGTATTGTTTTCAAAAAGGCCCGTGACCTCCCCGTCACGGGCCTTTTTCGTTTAGCAAGGAGTAAAAAATGAGGGTGCTTAAGTTTGGTGGTTCGTCTCTGGCGTCGGTAACCCGCTTCCTCGAGGTGGCGGATATAGTGCAACAACAAATTGGCAATCAGAGCGTAGGCTTGGTGTTGTCTGCGCCTCAGGGCGTCACCAACTTACTGGTGGAATTAACAGATCTGGCATTTTTAGGTTCGGATTATCAGCCATTGCTGCTGCAGTGGAAGCAGAGGCTGGCGCAGCTTATTGCTGAAGCTTCGCTTCGGGTTAATGCTGACCAGTTAAAAGCAGTGCAGCAACTGGCGGACGAGCAGGAGCAAAAGCTGACTGAACGTTTACAGGGCATCAGCTTATTGAGTTATTGCCCTGATCATATCAAGGCACAAATTTTAGGTATGGGTGAGCAGTTTAGCGTTTGTCTGATGACCGCTTTATTTAAATCCCGTCAGGTCAATGTAGTACTACTGGACTCTGTAGCTTTAGTGAAAAGTCAGGGCGATTATTTAAATGCGGTGGCCGATATTCCTGCTTCAGAGCAAACTTTTGCTGCAGCCTTAGCCAAGCAGTCGGCTCAGGTCTATGTAATGGCCGGTTTTGTCTCTAGCAATGCGCAGGGTGAGCTGTGTTTATTAGGCCGTAATGGTTCTGACTACTCTGCTGCTATTGTGGCTGCTGCGGTAAAAGCCTCAGTCTGTGAGATATGGACTGATGTAGATGGCGTGTACAGTGCCGATCCACGTCAGGTGAAACAAGCCAAACTGATTGACCACTTATCTTATGACGAAGCCATGGAGCTGTCGTATTTTGGCGCCAAAGTGCTGCATCCAAAAACCATTGGCCCACTGGCGCGTTTTCAAATTCCTTGTTATATCAAAAACACCTTAAATCCGTCAGCACCCGGCACCTGTATCGATGCCGATAATAACGGTGACTCGCTGGTCAAAGGCATTTCCAGTCTCGAGCATCTGGCGCTGATCACTGTGTCGGGTCCGGGTTTAAAAGGTGTGGTCGGGATGGCCTCCCGTGTTTTTGCCACTATGGCGCGTGAACAGGTGTCGGTCAGTTTAATTACTCAGTCCTCTTCTGAATTTAGTATCAGCTTCTGTGTGGCTCAGCTGGATTTAGCTTCAGCGAAAAAAGCGCTGGAAGCCGAGTTTGAACTGGAGCTGCAAGGCAAGTTATTGCGCCCGCTGCAAATATTATCCGACATGGCTATTGTCAGCTTGGTGGGTGATGGCATGCGCCAGCACCGTGGTGTGGCGGCTAAATTTTTTGCATCTCTGGCACAAGCCCGTGTCAACGTGGTGGCTATAGCACAGGACAGCAGTGAACGTTCTATCTCCGCTGTAGTAGAACAAAAAGCCTGTCAAAACGCAGTGAAGGTCTGTCATGAAAACTTCTTCAGCCATATCCCAAGCATAGATGTATTTCTGGTGGGTTGTGGTGTGGTAGGCAGCGAATTACTGGCGCAGTTCCAGCGTCAGCAAGAGTTTCTGCAGCAACGTAACGTCAAGCTGAAGGTGTATGGCATAGCCAATTCCAAAGCTTTGTTGCTGGATGAAAAAGGCATAGATTTAAGCCAGTGGCAGCAGCAAATGCAACAAGCCAAAGCTCAGTTTTCTGTGGCTGATTTAAGTCGTTTTGCTCAGGAGCAGCATTTAACCAATCCGGTATTGATTGATTGCAGCAGTGCAGAGCCTGTGGCCAATTTGTATGTCGATTTCTTAAAAGCTGGTTTCCATGTAGTCACACCCAACAAAAAAGCCAATACGGGTTCATTGGATTACTACCATCAGCTGCGACAGGTGGCACAACAACATCGCCGTCGTTTCCTTTATGAAACGACTGTAGGCGCAGGCTTGCCGGTGATCGACACCTTACAGGGCTTGTTTAATGCTGGCGACCAGTTGGTGGCTTTTGAAGGCATTTTATCCGGCTCTTTATCCTATATTTTTGGTTTACTGGAGCAGGGGCAGTCTTTATCTGAAGTCACAACTAAAGCCCGCGAATTAGGCTTTACTGAGCCGGATCCCCGTGATGACTTATCAGGTATGGATGTGGCGCGTAAATTACTGATTATGGCGCGCGAGTCTGGTTTGATGCTGAACTTAGCCGATGTCGAAGTTGAAGGTGTGTTGCCTACTGATTTTGCGCCTGGCACAGATGTACCGACTTTTATGCAACAGTTACCACAGCTTGATCAAGCTTTTGCTTTGCGTATTGCAGAAGCGAAGGCCAAAGGTCAGGTGCTGCGTTACATAGGCGAAATTAACGAAGGTCGCTGCAAGGTGGCGATCAAAGCTTTGGATCTGGATCATCCATTAGCCAAAGTAAAAGATGGTGAAAATGCGCTGGCTATTCATACCCGCTATTACCAGCCTATTCCTTTTGTATTGCGTGGTTATGGTGCTGGTGCTGCGGTAACTGCAGCAGGTGTGTTCAGTGATGTAATGCGGACTTTGTCCTGGCAGCAGGAGATGTAATATGAAGTCGTATTTTGCGCCTGCGTCCACAGGGAATTTTTCTGTTGGATTTGATTTATTAGGCGCCGCTTTTGAACCTGTCGATGGTTCTTTATTTGGCGATGAACTGCGTATTCATAGCGAACAGGAGCAACTGAGTTTGCAGCTGACTGGCCGTTATGTGCATCAGTTGCCGGGTGATACAGACGATAACTTAGCGCTGAAGTGTTTTTATGCCTTTGAAAAGGCAATAGGCCGGACTTTGCCGCGGCTGCAACTGGAGCTGGTGAAGAACCTGCCAGTTGGTAGTGGTTTGGGTTCCAGCGCCTGTTCTATTGTCGTGGCCTGTTATGCCTTTAATGACTATTTCGGTAAACCTTTAGATGACTATCAGCTATTGCAGCTGATGGCGCAGCTGGAAGGTGGCGTCAGTGGTTCAGTGCATTACGATAACGTGGCTCCGTCCTTTTATGGCGGCTTATTGTTGATGTTGCCGGATAGCCCCTTGTTATGCCGGACTTTGCCCTGGTTTGAACACTGGCAGGTGGTACTTTGTTATCCGGGTACTGTGCTGTCAACCAAAGAAGCCCGTGCCGTATTACCGCAACAATTGACGCTGAAACACAGCATAGCTTTTGCCGGCATGTTAAGCCGTTTTATCAGTGCTTTGTATGCCTGGGATGAAACCGAAGCTTTTGCGGCTTTACAGGATTTAGTGGCTGAACCTGCCCGTCAGCACCTGATTCCTGAACTGTTGCCTATACGTGAAAAGTTAACAGCCCAAGGTATAGGCCATGTGGGGATATCAGGCGCTGGCCCTACTATTTTTGCGGTCTGTCAAAACGATACTCAGGCCCAATTTGCCGCTGATTATTTACAACAGCATTACGCTAAAAACTCAGATGCCATCACGACAGTCTGTCGCCTGGCGAGACAAGGCGCACGTGCGCTGTAGGATGTAAAAATGCAATTAACAAATACCAAAGTCGCTTCACAACAAGTTAGTTTTTTAGATGCAGTGCGTATTGGTTTGGGTGAGCAGCAAGGGCTGTTTTTCCCAACCCAGTGGCCAACTCTGGATATTGAGGCTTTATTGGAACTGCCTTTTGTCGAGCGTAGTGCCAAAGTATTGGAAGCTTTAATAGGCGACGAGTTGAGTGCTGAACAAATCCATCAGATGGTAAGTAACGCTTTTCAGTTTCCAGCCCCTTTGGCGCAAGTGACAGAGGATGTAGCCTGCTTAGAATTATTCCATGGCCCCACTTTAGCTTTTAAAGACTTTGGTGGCCGTTTTATGGCGCAGGCGTTAATTCAGGCGCAAAAGCAGCAGAATGTCAGCAAAACCACTATTGTCACCGCCACTTCAGGTGATACAGGTGCTGCTGTAGCTCATGCCTTTTATCAACAGGCCGGTGTGGATGTGGTGATTTTATTTCCAAAAGGAAAAATCAGCCCATTACAAGAAAAGCTGTTTACCACCTTAGGTCACAACATTCATACACTGGCAGTAGACGCCGATTTTGACCAGTGTCAGTCGCTGGTGAAAGAGGTATTTAACGACCGTGATTTAGTCAAACAGCTGAATATCAACTCAGCGAACTCTATTAATATCAGCCGTTTGTTTGCACAAATTTGTTATTACTTTGAAGCTGTGGCTCAGGTACCAAAAGATAAAAGAGACCAAATTGTCATTGCTGTGCCTAGTGGTAACTTTGGTAATCTGACTGCCGGTTTGATTGCCAAAGTCTTAGGTTTGCCTATCAAACGTATGATAGCCGCCACTAACTTAAATGACACTGTGCCACGCTATTGGAAAGAGGGTCAGTGGACACCGCATAAAACTATCCCGACTTTATCTAACGCCATGGACGTCAGTGCACCAAATAACTGGCCGCGGGTTGAGGCTTTATTGGCGCAAGGTAAGATTTCCCGCGATGATTTAGACGCTGTGATGGTGGATGAAGAAGATACCCAGGTATCGATGCGTCAGCTGGCGCATTTAGGTTATGTCAGCGAGCCTCATGCTGCTATTGCTTACAAAGCGTTAAAGCGCAGCTTGCAGGATGGCGAATTTGGTATTTTCTTAGGCACTGCTCATCCGGCTAAATTTAAAGAGCAGGTCGAAAATATCCTCGGTAGCCCTATAGCTCTGCCGCCTGAGTTAGCCGCTGTCGCATCAGAGGCAAGTTTAAGTGCAGATATGGCGCCGGATTTTGTACAATTACGCCAATTCTTACTGACTCTGGATAAATAAACTGTGTCTTTAAACTGGCAAGATGTGATTGGGGCTGAAAAAAACCAGCCCTATTTTCTGCACACTATGGATTACTTAAAGCAACAACGTGCCGCAGGCCAGGTGATTTATCCACCTGAAGCGCTGGTGTTTAATGCCTTTAAGCTGACGCCGTTTGCAGAGATGAAAGTCGTAGTGATAGGGCAGGACCCTTACCATGGTCCGAATCAGGCTCATGGCTTAAGTTTTTCTGTGCCTGCAGGAGTCGCTATTCCACCTTCGCTGCGCAATATCTACAAAGAGCTGGCGCTGGAATATGTCGATTTTCAAACCCCAAAACATGGTTGTCTGGAAAGCTGGGCAGAGCAGGGCGTGTTGTTACTCAATACAGCCTTGACTGTGGTGGCAAACGAAGCCAATTCACACCGTAACTTAGGCTGGGAGCAGTTTACTGATCAAGTGATCCGGGCTATCAGTGCCAATGCGGAAGGCATAGTGTTTTTGTTATGGGGCAGCCATGCGATTAAAAAATCACAGCTGATCGATAAAACCAAACACCATATTCTGACCGCACCTCATCCATCGCCTTTGTCAGCGCACCGTGGCTTTTTAGGCTGTGGACACTTTGCAAAGGCAAATGAGTTGTTACAACAACAGGGTAAGAGCCCCATTTGTTGGCAGGTATAAATAACCATAGAGCGGTCAGGGATAAACCCGGCCCTTAGCGTCTGAATTACAGCCAAATAAAAAGCCCCGACATTGCTGCCGGGGCTCAATTTAACTTAATTCGATGTCTACTAATTCAGGTTCTATGGTCCAGTCTATATCTTCTAGTTCTCGTTTTAAGCGCTGGCGTTCTTTGACTGCTTCAATTTCGCGCCACTTGCGTTTGACTGCACGGCTCTTCGTCGCAGGACGCTCCAACATATTCAGTAAGTCTTCGAAGCTTTCCATGGTTGCCCCTCTGAGTTGTTGTTATTTTCAACAAATTAGTACCACACTTTGTCTAAAAATAAAATAACTCTTTGACACAAATATGAACGAAAAATGAATGTTTTTCGTTCATTCAACAGGTTAGCCCAAGTTCAACTGCTTAAATTTTGCGATAAGTGCCTCTGTGGACGCATCAAAGTTATTTTTTTGTTGATCAGATAACACCTGATAAATAGGCGTCGACAGCTGTTTACCCAGCTCAACACCCCATTGATCAAAAGAGTTGATATTCCACAAAACACCCTGACAAAACACCTTCTGCTCATAAAGTGCAATTAAGGCACCTAAGTAATAAGGGGATAATTCTGGCAGCAATAAAGTATTGCTTGGCTTATTACCAGGCGACACTTTATGTGGGGCCAAAGCAATGGCTTCTGCTTCTGATGCGCCACTTGCCAGTACTTCAGCTTTGGCTTCTTCAAAAGTTTTGCCTTGCATTAACGCCTGAGTTTGGGCAAAGCAGTGCGCTGTTAATCTGTGGTGATGATCTTTGAGCTCGTGACTGACTTTGGCCGGCAGAATAAAGTCCGACGGCACAGCCAGCACACTTTGGTGCAATAACTGATGATACGCATGCTGACCGTTGGTGCCTGCATCCCCCCAAATCACCGGGGCTGTGGCATCTGTTAATGGCTTGCCATCAAGATCTACCCCTTTACCATTACTTTCCATATCCAGTTGCTGCACGTACGAGGGCAGGAAACGTAAATAATGGCTGTATGGCAATAAAGCCTGAGTCTGACATCCTTTGGCATTGATATACCAGACGCCAAGCAAAGCCAAAATCACAGGCATATTCTGCTCAAGCGGCGCATTGATAAAATGCTGGTCCATATCGCGGGCGCCTTTGAGCAGTTGTTGAAACTGCTCCATGCCCAATTGCAACGCCACTGGGAAGCCGATGGCAGACCATAACGAATAACGTCCACCCACCCAGTCCCACATCGGCAGAATGTGTTCAGCCACTATGCCAAATTCAGCTGCGGCTTTGATATTGGACGAGGTGGCCCAGAAATGCCGCGCTATAGCTGCTTTGTCTGCACCTTTGTCGGTAAACCATTGACGCACAGCCAAAGCGTTTTGTTTAGTTTCTTCCGTACCAAAAGACTTAGAGGCTACAAACACCAGCGTAGTGGCAGGGTTTAAAGCTTTGACCACATCACTGACAACGGCACCATCTATATTGCCAGCAAAGTGAATACGCACAGGGCTTTGGTTAAAAGGGGCCAAAGCTTCACAGGCCATTTGTGGGCCGAGTAAAGAGCCACCAATACCAATCCAAATCAGATCGGTAATGGCATCGCCCTGATAGCCTTTGTAGCTGCCTTGATGCAACTGGCCAATCAGCTCTGCCATCTGCGCATGACAGGCCTGAATTTCTGGCTGTAAATCAACACCATCTAACACTAAAGGTGTGTTCGTATCGGCACGTAACGCCATATGCCAGACGGCACGTTGTTCAGTGTTATTAATTTTGTCGCCATTGAGCATTTGCTTAGTTTTGCTTTGGATCTGGCTTTGTTTTGCCAGTTCCAGCAGCTTTTGCCAGATGCCATCTGTGATCAGGTTTTTGGCAAAATCCAGATGAATACCACAGGCATTGACCTGAAATTTCTCTGCCCGCTTTGGGTCTGCAGCAAACTGCTGACGCAAGGACAAAGGCTGTTGTGCCAGCTGTTTTAATTCAGCCCAAAGTGCAGACGACATCATATAAACTCCTGTAGTGATCCGATGGTGATAAAATTAAGCCTGTACCAGTTGTGTAACTAGGCCTGTAACTGCGCCTGAATTAAAGATTCCAGCTTACGTTGGTCTACGGCAAATTTACGGATACCTTCCGACAGTTTTTCGGTAGCCATTGCATCTTCATTCAGTGCCCAACGGAATTCTGTTTCGGTTAAAGCCGCAGTTTCTTTGGCGGTAGCGCCTGTATCTTGCAGATGAACCGTCAAAGTGCCTTGTTGCTGGCTGAGCTCTTCCAATAAGCCTGGGCTGATAGTTAAGCGGTCACAACCTGCTAAAGCTAAAACTTCGCCGATATTGCGGAAGCTTGCACCCATCACCACAGTTTTGTGGCCATAAGTTTTGAAGTAACGATAAATTTCACGC
>JAHIWM010000122.1 GCA_018815765.1 Gammaproteobacteria bacterium
AAAAAATGGTCAGCAAATTCTGATCCGCGCCCGTATCAGTGTGTATGAACCCCGTGGTGAATATCAGTTACTCGCCGATATGCTGGAACCGGCAGGTGACGGCTTACTCAAACAACAGTACGAACAAATCAAAGCCACTTTAGCCGCTGAAGGTTTATTAGCGCCAGAGCGCAAAAAGCCACTGCCGAAAAAAGTACAAAAAGTAGGGGTGGTCACCTCCCCGACTGGCGCAGCCATTCGCGATATCATTACAGTACTGAAACGCCGCGCTCCTGCGCTGGAAGTCATTATTTATCCTTGTTTAGTCCAAGGCACTCAGGCGCCTGCGCAAATTTATAATGCGATTCAAAAAGCTATAACACGCAATGAAGTCGATGTATTGCTGATTGGCCGTGGTGGTGGCTCGCTGGAAGATTTATGGTGTTTTAACGATGAACAGGTGGCGCGCTTAATAGCGCATTGCCCTATTCCAACCGTCAGCGCCGTAGGTCATGAAATTGACTTTACCATAGCCGACTTTGTTGCCGACGTGCGTGCAGCCACGCCATCTGCCGCTGCTGAGCTGGTATCACCTGATCAGCAGCAGCAACTGCAGTCAGTGCTATCCGCAGAGCAACGCTTACAACGTTCAATGCAAAGCTATTTACGGCAGCAGCAACCCCGTTTAACAGCTTTAGTGCACAGATTGACTTTGCTTGATCCGGCACGACGTTTACAGCAACAGCAGCAGTATCTGGATGAACTACAGATAAGGTTGCAAAACGCTTTACTACGCCGTATCGACAAAGCGGCACAACAACAGCAGTTTTTGCAACATCGCTTGCAACAGCTGACGCCACTGGTGCGGATTAAGCAGCAACAACAAAAACTGAGCCAGCACAACCATCAGTTACACCAGTCCATGCAGCAGTTACTAAAACAAAAGCAGCAGCAGTGGTTATTGCAAAGCAGCCGTTTACATACCGTAAGCCCACTAGCCACTTTAGAGCGGGGTTACAGCATCAGCTTTGACGAACAACAGCAAGTGATCACTGATGCATCGACGCTACAACCGGGCCAACAGGTAAAAACCCAGCTGGCGAAGGGGCATTTTATCGCTCGTATAGAACAGATTTCTGCCCCCTCTGATGCAACAAACTGATGCAGCACACTGATATCAAACAAATAGCCACAGAATTAGTCCAACTGCTTGGCCCAACAGACTGGGCCATAGGCGGCAGCTTTTTATTGCAAAGTTATGGTATTGAGCCGCAAGCACGGGATTTGGATTTAGTCTGCACACTGGAATGCTTTGAGCAGTTTAAAGCCTTGCTGAGTCAGTATGCTCACTTTGTGCCTGTATCGCTGCATCCCATTTATCGCAGCAAGGGGTTTGCCCGTTTTAACAAAAATGGCCTTGTGATCGAACTGATGGCGGGCATACAAGTGCTCAAAGACGACGGTTTGCAAGTGTTTGAGTTTCTGCCTGAAAAAACCAGCTGGCAACAGGATTTACCGCTGATGCAGTTAGCTGACTGGCTGGAGTTGTATCAGTTATTTGAACGGCCAAAGCGGGTTTTACAACTGCAACAGTATTTGGGCTTAGATCGCTGAGTCATTATTTTTCCACTATAAAACCCTACAACTCAATCACTTAAACCTGCGCTACGTCGGATGCAGACATTTGCTCAAAAAAGTACTTGCCAGCCGACACAATTAAAAATATGATGACCATCATATAATCAACTGCAGGCCATTTTGATGACAGCTTTAAGTAAAAAAGAGATGACCCACCAGCGAATTCTGCAGACTGCTGCAAAAATTATTCGCAGAGATGGCTTTGACTCTTTGGCTGTCGCAGATGTGATGAAACAAGCGGGTTTAACTCATGGTGGCTTCTATGCGCATTTCTCCAACAGAGGCGCATTGCTGGCCGAGGCTTTGGATTATGCAGGCGCTGAATCTGCAGAATTGCTCAGACAAAATCTGGCACAGCGTATTAGTGAGGGCGTTCAGCCACTCACCGCTTTTATCGAAATCTACCTGTCTGATGAGCACCTGAACAATTGCACTGAAGGTGCAGGTTGTCCTGTGGCCGCCCTTAGTTCAGATTTTTTCCGGCTGGACACAACAACAAAAGCTGTAGCAGCCAAACTTATCGAGGCTTATATAGAAAAAGTACAGTGGCTGAGTAATCAGACCTTAAGCCGCGAGAGTGCGTTTTTACTGACCAGCACATTAATTGGCTCGCTTCAGCTGGCACGAGGTTTAAAAGGCACAGACCAGGCAAGCTTTTATTTAACAGCAAGCCGTGAAGATTTAGTTCGACGTTATTCAGATCGTCAGTAAAACTAATAAGCGGGTTAACCCTTTTTTTAATTCAAAATATGATAATCATCATATTAACTCAAGGTAAATGATATGAAACTTGAAAATGCAGTGGTATTAGTTACAGGCGCTAACCGCGGTTTAGGTTTAGCTTTTGCCAAAGAAGCGCTGGCTCGTGGCGCACGTAAAGTGTATGCCGCAGCGCGCAACCCGGACAGCATCACGCTGGAAGGCGTGATCCCGGTGAAGTTAGATGTGACTAACAAAGACGATATAGCGAAGCTGGTTGAACAATGTTCAGATCTGACTCTGCTTATCAATAACGCTGGTGTAGCCGACCTTGGCGCTATGCTGGCTGAAGATGCGGAAGCAATGATCCGCCGTCAGTTGGAAACCAACCTTTATGGACCGCTGCGTTTAACTCAGGGTTTTGCACCAGTGCTTGCAACAAACGGCGGCGGAGGCATTATTAATGTGCTGTCTATTGCCAGCTGGATCACAGGCCCGCTGCTCGCCACTTACTCTGTGACTAAATCAGCAGCCTGGTCTATGACCAATGCGGTACGTCAGGAGCTGGCAACACAACAAACTCAGGTATTGGGTTTACACGTAGGCTTTATCGACACTGATTTAACCAAAGGTTTAGATGTACCTAAAGTATCAGCGGAGCAAGTGGTTAACCGTACTTTTGAT
>JAHIWM010000123.1 GCA_018815765.1 Gammaproteobacteria bacterium
TAAAATGACGCTGTATTCTACTCTTCTTCAGCAGAAGCACCATATGCCAATCTGCTTTTGCGGGCCGCCTGTAAAACCACTACCCGCATAATGTCTTTCCACGACACTATGCCTATAGCGACATTATCCTGATCGATCACCGGCAAACAGCCAATATTGTGTTTAAGCAATAAAGCCGCGGCTTTGACGACTGGATAATCTTCAGGCACCGCAATCACTGGGCTGCTCATTACATGTTTAATTTTACGGCTGGTGACAAAAATATCTAAGGTTTTCTCCGACGCAGCATCCATCACAGGGGCCAGCGCTTTGAAATAATCTTTAACGGAAACTATACCTATCAGACGCCGACCTGCATCAATGACTGGCACATGCTGAAATTTGGACTGATTAAAAATGTCTTTTAGCGCAGACAAACTCATATCCGGGTCAACCATCGTCAATTTTCTGGTCATAATGGCAGATACTTGCATAATGCTCCTAAGCTCGCTTATCTGAGAAATCTTTGAAATAATGCCGCCGCTTTGATTCAGATTAACTGAATGATAAATAAAAAGGAAATATGCATGAATCGCCGCAACCAGCAGCTTGTTGACCAGGAAGTTCAGTTCGATGCCGGACAAGAGTTAGTATCCACTACAGATACACGTGGAGTGATCACTTATGCCAACCCTGCATTTTGCCTGGTTGCCGGTTACACCGAAGACGAACTGGTGGGTAAAAACCATAATCTGGTGCGTCATCCTGATATGCCTGCCGCCGCTTTTGCCGACCTGTGGAGTCACTTAAAGCAAGGCCAATCCTGGCGTGGTATGGTGAAAAATCGTTGTAAAGACGGCCGTTATTATTGGGTAGATGCTTTTGTCACTCCTATTTATCAGCAACAGCAACTGGTGGGATACCAATCAGTTCGGGTCAAAGCATCTCCGGAATTGATCCAAAGAGCCGATCGCTGTTATCAGGCTATCAATGCAGGCAAAGCAGTCAACCAGTGGAATGCGAATAGTAACCTGCGTCGCCTTATTGCGCTGCTTAGTAGTTTCATCTTAATAGCTGCAGGTGCATTGCTGTGGTCACACGCGCTGTGGCTGGCGTTACTTATTCCAGCTATTTTCTTTGTGCTGATGTATGACGAATTAGTGGACATTCCAGCCCAGCTGCACAAAATTCAACAAGACTTTGATTCGGTATCCCGTTATGTCTACAGCGGTAAAACTGCGTTTTCTGTAGCCGACTTCCGCCATCAGATGCATCAGGCTCGTTTACGCACTGTGTTAGGCCGCACCAAAGACAGCACCAACAAGCTAACCAGCATTGCCGACACGCTGGAAGAAGCTGTGCATTTAACCGAACGTGGCATTCACCAACAAAGCCAGCAACTGGTGTCTATCGCAACAGCCACTCAGCAATTGAGCAGCACTGTGCTTGATATTGCAGAGCGCACAGGCGAAACCAATCAGAAAGTAGGCGAAGCTCAACAGATTTGCCAGCAGGCCGAACAAGTGATGCAGTTAACCGCTGAAACAGTAAAAAAACTGGCTGTTGAAGTACAAGGCGCGGCCAGCACCGCAGATAACTTAGCAGTAGAAGCCGAACGTATTGGCGCCGTGATGACAGAAATTCAGGGCATTGCTAATCAAACCAACTTACTGGCATTAAACGCTGCCATTGAAGCGGCACGGGCCGGCGAACATGGCCGTGGTTTTGCGGTAGTTGCCGATGAAGTCCGGGCTTTATCATCCCGTACTCACAAAGCCACAGAGCAAATTCAGCGTTCTATTGGTGAAATCCAGCAAACCTTGTTGAGCTGGGGTAAAACCATGACCCAAAGCCGTGAGCAGGTCGAAGAATGCGTGACTCAAACCACGCACAGCACAGCGCAGCTATCGGAAATTGTCGCTATGGTGAACACCATCGACCAATTGTCATCACAAATTGCCACTGCTGCCACTCAACAAGGTCAGGTTGCCAGTGAGGTGGCCAGCAATGTACAAAACATCCAGCATATTGCCGACGAAAACTTAAACAATATGCAGCTGGTCGCCGACAACAACAAACGCCTGCACCAGCAAGCGGCTGAAATTGCAAACTTAAGTAAAACTTTTAGCCAGTAACTCTGGCCTGGATAAAAAAGCCCGCTGCTGCGGGCTTTTTTTATTTTTAGTGACCCGTCCTAAATAACGTTGACACTTTTTATCCTTGAATTTGGAGAGTGTCATGAATTCAATAATTAAGCGTTCACAGAAAGATTATTCCCTTGCCTTCAAATTGGCTGTTGTTGAGCAAGTCGAAAAAGGCGAACTGA
>JAHIWM010000015.1 GCA_018815765.1 Gammaproteobacteria bacterium
AACTGAATTGCGTGACCATCCACAGTTAAGTAAAACAGCAGACAAGCTGGCGACTTTAGTGCGGGACTGGCGCCTGCTGTGGTCCGATGAACCTGAACGCGGCAACTGGCGTGACAGCAGTAAAAGACCTGATGTACAGCTGGCACTGACCCGGGTGTCGGAAGCCATGGGCATGTTGTATCAGGTGCTCAAAGGCAGCTTGGGTCGCAACGACGTAGTGGATCACTGTTTTGAACGGCTGGCTTTGGCTAAAACTCAGCTGGAAAAACTGCAGGATGTTAGCAAAACCGGCGTGAGCTTCTGGTATGAAACCACCCGGCAACATATCAGTCTGCATCTAACGCCTTTGAGTATTGCCGATAAATTCCGCGAGCTGGTGTTTGCCGAAAAACGCAGCTGGATTTTTACCTCCGCGACTTTGTCAGTGGATCAGGGTTTTGCCCACTATATTGAACAAATGGGCCTGCAGCAGGCGGATACTTTGTTGCTCGACAGTCCTTTTGATTACGAACAACAGGCCATGTTGCTGGTGCCTCGTTATTTACCTGAACCTAATGACGCCCGCATGGGCAAAGCGTTGCTAAAATTGGCAGTGCCTTTAATTGAAGCTAACCAGGGTCGCTGTTTTTTCTTATTCACCAGCCATCGCATGCTGCAATGGATGGCCAATGAGCTGCCACAGCATTTGTCTTTGCCTGTGCTGGTGCAGGGCACGACCAGTAAACGTTTATTACTGGAACAGTTTGTTGAAACTAAACATGCAGTGCTGCTTGGCACCGGCAGTTTCTGGGAAGGCGTTGATGTGCGGGGTGATACCTTAAGTTGCGTGATAATCGACAAACTGCCTTTTGCCTCGCCTGACGATCCTTTATTGCAGGCGCGTAACGAAGATTGTCAGATGAAAGGGCTGGACCCTTTTGCTTTAGTGCAATTGCCACAAGCTGTGATCACCTTAAAACAGGGCGTTGGCCGTTTAATTCGTGACGTATCAGACCGGGGTGTATTGGTGATTTGTGATAACAGATTAGTGACCCGGCCTTATGGCGCGGTATTTTTAAAAAGCCTACCGCCGATGCGTCGTAGCCGTGATCTGGGTGCCGCGATAAAGTTTTTAGAAGATTTACCTAAATAAACAAAAATGTAGAAAAGGAGCCGCCTGTTGAAATTACTGGCATTAGATACCTCAACCGAAGCTTGTTCAGTGGCTTTGACTGTCGATGGCAAAATTTTGACCTTGGACGAAGTCTGCCCGCAGCAACACAGCAAACGTATTTTGCCTATGGTGCAGCAGCTATTGTCTGAAGCTGGTTTAACCTTGCAGCAACTGGATGGCCTGGTGTTTGGCAAAGGCCCCGGTAGTTTTACCGGTGTACGTATTGGGGTTGGTGTGTGTCAGGGCCTGGCTTTTGGCGCTGAACTGCCAGTCTATGGTGTATCGACGCTGGCCGCTATGGCGCAAGCCGCGCACAGATTGCATCAGGCTCATCAGGTGGTTGCGGCTATAGACGCACGAATGAACGAAGTGTATCTGGCTAGTTTTCAGTTGGATGAACAGGGCTTGATGCAGGCGCTAAGCACTGAAATAGCGGCTAAACCAACCGCTTTGCCTGGTCCTGTATTAAAAGGCCATATTTGCGCTGTAGGCACGGGCTGGCAAACCTATCCACAACAGCTGGAAGACTGGCATAAAACTGGCAACAGTGGTGAAGAGGATCTTGCTGTGGTTCACCATAGTCCTGTGATTCTGTACCCTTCGGCGCAGGATATGTTGAGTCTGGCGGCAATCCCGTTCCGGCAAGGGCAGTTTATTGCCGCCGAACTGGCAGAACCTACTTATGTGCGCGACGAAGTCACCTGGCAAAAACTACCAGGTCGGTAGACCCGTCGTCCTTGCAGCCGCAGTGTTGTTGACTGCGTGCCTCGCCCCGTCGTTCTTGAAGCCGCAGGGCAATTAGGTTGGGGATGAGAATTAACAAAAGCTACTTGGCGAAATATTTTGCTAAGTTATACTGGCATCAAATAAAGGCAAATTGCGAGCAGTTATGACAATAGC
>JAHIWM010000124.1 GCA_018815765.1 Gammaproteobacteria bacterium
GGAATAAACTGGGCATTGTCTGGCAGAGTTTCAGCCGCAGCACCTTGTTCCTGCGCCAGGCGCACCACAGACTTACCTTCAGGCGTTGGATCCTGTACTGAGCAAAGCACAGCGCCACGTACCAGTTCAGATTGAGCCACACCAGGCAATGCAAAAAATGCAGTCGCCTGACGGTCACCAAAAGTGATGGTGCCGGTTTTATCCAGTAATAACGTATCGATGTCACCCGCTACTTCAACAGCTTTACCCGACTTGGCAATCACATTGGCAGCTAAAGCGCGGTTCATACCGGCAATACCTATGGCAGGCAATAAACCGGCAATAGTGGTTGGAATTAAACAGACCACCAGCGCTATCAGCATCAACAGATCAAGTTCGATCCCAACAAAAGCCGCCATGGCTGGTAAGGTCGCCACAGCTATTAAGAACACTAAGGTCAAAGCGGCTAACAGAACTGTCAGCGCCAGCTCGTTGGGTGTTTTTTGTCTGTTAGTGCCTTCCACCAGGCTGATCATTTTATCAAGGAAACTATGACCAGCTTCTGCCGTCACCATCACAGTAATAGTACCGTTCAATACCTTGGTACCAGCTATAACACCTGAGTGGTCAGTACCTGCTTCACGCAGCACCGGTGCTGATTCGCCTGTTAAGGCCGATTCATTGATAGTGGCAACACCCAGGATAATTTCACCGTCTGCTGGCACAAACTGGCCTGCTTCAACCAGCACTTTGTCACCGGCTTTTAACTGACTGGCGGATACCGCTATAGGTTCTTCGGATTCACGCAGCAACTGGGCTGTTAAATCACGACGGGTTGCTTTTAAGCTGGCAGCCTGACCACGGCCACGGGCTTCGGCTATAGCTTCGGCAAAGTTAGCAAACCATAAGGTGAAAAACAGGATCAGACTGCTGGCCAGTTCAAAGCCGTAGTCCTGGCCATTGATTACACTGTTGGCTGTCATACCAAGCGCCAGCAATGTACCCACCCATACCACCAGCATCACAGGGCTTTTAATCGCCAGTTGTGGCTGTAGTTTTACAAAAGCCTGTACGCTGGCCTGAGCTAAAGCATTACTCATTTTAAATCACCTGCAATAGAAGTTAATTCCAGTGCTTCGCCAATTGGGCCCAGCACCATAGAAGGTAAAAAGGACAGGAAATTCAGTATTAAAATTACTGTGACCAAAGTGACACCAAAGGTCAGGTTATGCAGAGGTAAGGTACCGTTGCTGACCGGGATCTGACGTTTTTTCGCCAATAAACCTGCAATCAACAGTGGGATCACCAGCGGTAAATAACGGCCCAGTAACAGCACTATCACACAGCTGATATTCCACCACGGCGTGTTATCGCCTAAGCCTTCAAAACCAGAACCGTTGTTGGCAAAAGCTGAAGTGTATTCATAAAACACCTGGGCAATACCGTGCAAACCAGGGTTGCTGTTGCCGGTAATGGCTGGGATAGCCACCGTAATAGCGGTAAAAGTTAAAATTACTGCGCTGGGTAACACCAGCAATACGCCCAGCCAGCTGATTTCGGTTTTTTCCAGCTTGCGGCCAAAGATTTCCGGCGTGCGGCCTATCATCAGACCGGCAATAAACACTGCTATCCAGACGTAGACAATAAAGTTCACGAAACCACAACCAATACCGCCCCAGATGGCATTGATCAGCATGCCAGAGCGGGTCACCAAAGCTGCCACTGGATTTAGCGAGTCGTGCATCGCATTGACTGAACCATTGGAAGTTTGAGTGGTAAGGGTTGCCCAGAGTGCGGATAAGTCGGTGCCAAAACGCACTTCCTTGCCTTCCATATTGCCCGCCTGCTCTGCTAAGCCACTAAAAGCAGCATTCGGCTGTTGTTCGCTGTAAATGGCAGCGCCTACACAAAGCAGGCTTAAAAAGCCCATCACAGCCAAAGACATTTTGGCAAAACCACGTTGACGTAACAGACCACCGGCCATAAAGACGATAGCCATAGGGATCAACACCAGCGCTAAGGTTTCAATGGCGTTGGCAACAGGAGTTGGGTTTTCCAGCGGGTTGGAACTGTTAGGGCCATACCAGCCACCACCATTGGTACCCAGTTGTTTAATAGCGACCATAGCAGCAACCGGACCTAATGGGATTTTTTGCTCAGTCAGGCTCTGACCCTGCTCAACTACTGGTACTGTTGGGCTGGCCTGATAGGTAGAAGGCACACCCTGGCTGGCTAATAACAGCGCGACTAGTGCGGCTAAAGGCAACATCAAACGCAGTACAGCACGAACTGTGTCCTGATAGTAGTTCCCTAAATCACGTTCTTCGCCTTCTGCTGCGTCCTTAGCGTTACGACCGCCCATCAAACCACGTAATACCGCCAGACAAATCGCCAAACCCATAGCAGGGGTGACAAACTGCAAAGTGACAATGACAAAACCCTGACTTAAATAACTCAGTTGCGCCTGACCAGAATAGTGTTGCTGGTTGGTATTAGTTAAAAAGGACACTGCAGTATGCAGCGCCAAATCCCAACTTAATGGACCAATGCCATCCGGGTTTATCGGCAATACATGCTGGAACATCAACAGTAAAAAGGCGATCACACCCAGCACCAGGTTACTGATTAAAAAAGCTATACCATAACTTTTCCAGTTCATGCCCTCGCTGGCCTTTACGCCCAAAATTTTAAAGATCCCGTTTTCAACAGGACCAAATACCTTATCACTCCAATGCTTCCGGCCGGAAAAAATCCCGGTCATATAAGCGCCCAATGGCCATGCCAACAGCAAAGCCAAAGTTAAAATCAGCATAATTTCCATCAGTGGCTCCTCAGAACTTTTCCGGTGCCAACATGGCGTAAATCAACAAAGCGCTTAAGGCGCCAATCAACATCAATAACAACCAGCCCATCTCGGCATCCTCAGTGGTATAAATCCGGTGCAAAGCTTAGAAGCCAGAGGCGTAAAGTCTCCAGATGGATAAAAGTGAAGGGCGTAAAGAGATCGTAAAGATTGGGGGATTAGAAAATAACTAAGGGGCAGACAAGAACAAGAAAGGGTAAGCGCACTTACCCTTTATCCCAACTCACATTATTGCCCCCAGCCACGGCGCTGTTAAGCAGTTCCATTAAGGGCAAAGCGCGGTGATGCAGGCTGACGGAGGAGTCCGGGGAGTGGCCTGTTTTAGCCATAATGCTTTCTTCAGGCAAGTACTGCATTTTTTCCTGCAGGCTAGCCAAATGTTTAGCTACATCTTCAGCATACAAAGCGCCGGGCACTTTGCCGCTGTGCCCCATCATATGTAGCAGCTGCACTGCAACCTGACCAAATAAAGTGACAGGGGCTGAATCTTTGGAATGGAAAGTCACTAACATAAGCTAACTCCTGACTGCAGCAAGTTAACTTGAGTATAGCTTTACTCCCAACTAACACCTTTTTTATCCTTCACTGCCGCCTGCATTAATTGAATAAGTGGCAAGGCTCTGTTACGCAAAGGAATGGCTGCCGGATTGTCCCCCTGCAGATCAGCAGAGGCCGGTATTTGTTCTGTGGATTGTAGCGCCAATCCCTGTTGCAATTGTGCCAAAGCCGCTGCTACATCTTCTGCATACAAAGCGCCTGGCGCTTTAGGCTGGCGGCCCATCAGCTCTAATAACTGCAAAGCGACATTGCCAAACATTTGTACTGGTGCGCTGGCAGTGGATTTAAAGGTAATTAACATAACAATCTGATCTTCCGGAGAAATGAAGGTTCAGCATGCGCTGTTCAGCCTGAAACTACAAGCAAATGCCGCAGCGCTAAAGTGAGCCTATACAAAAGCCCCGTACCTCTTTAGAATTCAGTAAAATCTGCAATTTTTTACATAGCTAACGATCTGGTTACAAGGATGATGTATGACAGTGTTGCCGCGTTTTTTGTCTGTTCTGTTTTTTATTTTGCTCCTTTTGCTTTTAACGGCCTGTGGTGGTTCTAATAAAACTGAAGATGCCACTACTGTTACAGTAGGTGCCAGCACAACCAGTCTGGATATTGGCTTTCCTGAGCGCTTCTCTACGATTTCTGCCACGGTAAGAGATGCCGACGGCGAGCTGTTGCGTAATGCGACAGTGCAATTCAGTACTAGTTTAGGCAGCTTTAGTGCAACAGAAGTAGTGACCCGCACAACAGCTGAAACTGGCCGTGGTGGTTCGAATGATGCAGGCAATGGTATAGCGGCAGTTCGCTTGTATCCGGCTCAAAGCTCAGGTACTGCAACAGTGACAGCTTATGTCAATGGGGTACAAGCCTCAACTAATATCAGTATCGCTGGCACAGCTGTGGAGCCCGAACGCCCGGTACCTGCCAGTATCAGCATAGCCGCCAGTGAGCGCGCAATTTTTGTAGCTGGTGTAGGCCAAATGGAAAGCAGCACTATTACTGTGCGTTTACTGACATCTACTGGTGGTGCAGCACAGGACGCACCAGCAGGAGTAAATAATGTACGGGTTAGCTTTGTCACTCAGCCAAATGGTGGTGAGCTACTGCTAGGCACTCAGGCTTCGGGCCAGTTGGTGCAAAATACGAAAAGTCTGGATGTTGCGACTTCTAATGGTGTAGCAACTTTAACGCTGAATTCAGGTCAGTTGCCCGGAGTTATTGAGTTAAAAGCTGAAGCTTTGGATAACACAGGTACAAGTTATAATCCGGCAATTCAAACCACGGCTTCGGTTCTAAGTATAGCCTCAGGCCCCGCTCACTCTATTGTATTCAGTTATCCCATCGAAGCCGGTATTCAGAATATGGGCAACGGCAGTTACAGACGCGAAGGCGGTTTGCTGGTTACAGACCGATATGGTAACCCTGTAGCGGATGGCACTGTGATTAATCTGGGGGTGATTGATAGTGTGCTGTTATCAAACCGCGCGCCACAAATTAACTACGGTTTTGCCAGCAGTGTGGCTGATGGTAATGCATCCACCACAGCCAACTCGCCTCTGTTAACCGACGCAAGCAATGCCTTGTTTCAAAGCGCCGTCATTACCCGTAACAATACCAGTCGTTTTATTGAAGCTCAGGATAGGGTATTGATTTTTAACGCTCAGGCTGAAGACAAAAGTCGTTTTATAGCTACCTTACCAAATCAAGCCAGCTCAGTGGCGGTCAATAAAAATTACCTGAATACAGATACTAAGCTGGAGTATTTGATTGGTGCTTCACTTTTAGGTATGCAGGTTGCTGGTGTTGATCCGGCAAAAGCAGGTTTGGTCAGTGGCCAGGCGGTGACACAAGATGGGGCAGCCAGTTTTTACCTGACTTATCCAGCCAATCAGGACACTATTTTAACCAGCTGCGTTTCGTCCAACTTAGACACCCGTCATTCACCCCGGGGTTCAGCTCAGGTGTTTGTTGTTGCAGAGGCCAGTGGCAGCAGCGCAACTACTATTGATGATAGAGCCTGCTTCATTTATATCAGTCCGGCCGTTATTAGCTCGGGGATCACCAGTATTAGCGGTGACACTGTGCTGAGTTTAGAAATACAGGACCAGGGCTCCGTACGTTTGCCTTTCCTTAACTTCGAAGCTGGCATTAGTTACGGTCAGGACAATAAAGGTAATCTGCAGGTTGTTGTCGGAGATTGTTTAGCAACAAAGGACCTGAGAACAGATGTATATGGCCAGTGTGAGTTGCAAATTACCACCAGCGGCGGCACTTCTGGTGACCTGGCCACTGTCACTTTAGGGGTTTCAGGCGGCACACCTTTAGCAATAACAGTCACTGTGCCTTAAATGTTAGCCTCTAGCGGTAATGTAGTCACCGCCTGAAAACCACTGACTATACCTGACGCTGCATAACAATTTTGCAGCGTCAGCTTGCCTCCACAACTTTCCACTGCTCTTTTAGCAATACTCAAACCTAAGCCCACGCCATCTTGTTTACTTTGGCCACGGAAAAAGGGCGTAAAGAGTTTGGCTAAATCATCATGCGCCACACCAGGCCCCTGATCGGAAATACAGATTTGTACCTGCAGAGCCTGTTGCTGTAGCTCAACACTCACTACTGTGTCTGATGGGGTAAATTTGATGGCATTGCGGATCAGGTTTTCCAGCGCACGGTAGAGTAGATCGGGGTCTGCCTGCACCTGCACTGTTGTATCAGCTTTGACCAGCAGTTGTTTGTGCTGTGACAAAGCCTCCAACCTGCCATCTTCAGCGACAGATTCCAGTAATTCCAGTAAATCGACTGGCTGCAACTTCACAGCAGCTGCACCACTTTCCAGCCGTGAATAGGTCAGAATTTCTTCGACCAGCGCATTGAGTTTCTGGGTTTCTGCTTCGACTTTATCCAGCACCATAGCGCTTTCAGAAGGTGTTTGCCGCGCCAATCCAACCAGTATTTGTAAGCGGGCTAATGGTGAGCGGAATTCGTGTGATACATCGTGCAATAAACGGCGCTGGCCACTAATGGCTTGTTCGACACTTTTGGCCATCTCATTAAAGCTACGGGCTACAGCACCAAATTCGTCACGCCGTCCTGTGACTTTAGGACCCAGTTGAGTCAACCAGTGATCGGACGCCAGTGACTGCAAAGCCCGTTTTAATTGCCGGACCGGCGAAGCAAAATACCAGGCTAACCACAAACTGACTGAAAAGCTGGTTGCCAGAATAGCAGCCAGTAAAAATGCAGGATGAAACCAGACAGGTGGCATAGGCATAGCACCCCTGACTGCAATACCATGCCGCTCCGCTGGTGGACTTTGATCATCCGACTTTGCGCTGTGATGTTCAAACCTCGGATCTTCAAACCTCTGACCATCTGGCGGAGGACCATGAGGCTCACCAAGTCTTAGAGTGGGTTGTGAACGGGTGGCGCTCAACCCCCGGCCACTGCGTAACCAGTCCAGTAAAAATTCGTGACGCGGCACAGCTAATAAAAACCAGCTGTGGCCTGCATTGTCCTGCACTTTGTATTCAGGTTGTTCTTTGATTAATGCTGCCCAGTCTGCTGGCACATCACGCTGCAGATAGTCTTCGCCTTTATCATTGAGCAACAGAATTTTGTCGCGGGACATCGGATCTTCTTCCCAGCGCTGCAATACGTCGCCGAGTAATTTGATGCCGCCTGAGTCCATCATCAGCTGAGCTGAACCCAACACCAGCCTCAGTTGCGGCCCTATCCAGACAGGTTTAGGTTCATCTTCTGTAGAGCGGCTGACTTCGTTTACCGCCCAGACCAGAGTGCCGGCCAGAATTAACGCGCCCCAAAAGGCTAATAAAAACTTCCAGAACACCTGCCCCATGATTAATATCGCTGCATCAACTGATAACCTTTGCCGCGTACAGCTTCAATCCAGGCTTGTTGATCTGCTCTTTTGCCCAGTTTTTGACGGATATTGCTGATATGCACATCCAGGCTGCGATCGTACTGAGTTAAAGTTTTACCCAACGCCTGCAAGGATAATTCGGCTTTACTGACCAACCGGCCAGCCTGACAAGCCAACACCCAAAGCACGCTGAACTCAGCGCCTGTCAGTTGAATTTGCTGATCGTCAACCCAGGCTTTACGCGAGCCGGGTTCGAGGGTTAAAGGCCCGACTTTTACCTCGGTTGGCTCGTCCTGCTGTTGCTGCACGCGACGCAAAATAGCCCGGATCCGAGCGACCAGTTCGCGGGGTAGGCAAGGTTTAGCAACATAGTCATCAGCACCGAGCTCAAGGCCCAGCACTTTATCTATGTCATCCCCTTTGGCTGTTAACATAATGACCGGTACTTTGGAATGCTGGCGAATTTGACGCAGCAAGGATATGCCGTCTAAACCCGGCATCATCACGTCCAACACCAAGAGTTCATAATGACCGGAAATGGCCTGCCGTAATCCTTGCTGACTGTCATTCGCTACCTGCACCACAAATCCTTCCCGCTGTAAGTAAGTACTTAACATCAAGGTGAGTTCCTGGTCATCATCAATCAGCAATAAAGGGTTCAAGGGCTGGTACTCCGGTTTTAATTGGCCGCAGTTTAACCTTAAGCTGCTCCATTTATGAGCAGCTTTACATTTCTATACACTGGCTGCGGTTTACACCTTAGCTTTTAGCTTAATCCGCAATAAATAGCTGGAAGCTGTGATGTATAAATAGTGTTTATCCAGACTTAACGCAACGTTAGCCGCCGCAACTCCGGTTTGAATAGTGCCTAAATGCTCACCTTTGGCATTAAACACCAGCACACCACCAGGGCCTGTCGCCAGCAAATGGCCTGACGGCAATACTTTTAACCCATCTGGTAAACCAGGTTTGCTGTTTACCCAAACTGTCGCATCAAAAAATAGCTGACCTTCACCCACAGTACCATCAGCATTCAGAGGATATTTCCACCACTGCGCAGCCTGAGGGTCAGAGTTAGCAACATACAACCACTTTTCATCCGGTGATAAAGCCAAACCATTAGGGCGGGTTAGTTGATCTGTGACCAGTGTTACATCGCTACCTTTGAGCCAATACACCCCATTAAAAGTCAGCTGTTTTTGTTTCGAGTCATCGGCATCTTTTAAGCCATAAGGCGGGTCTGTAAATAAGTAGCTGCCATTGCTGTGCTGTACCAGATCATTAGGGCTGTTAAATAACTTGCCCTGATAACTGGTCGTCAGGCTTTGATACTCTGGGCCTTTAGCGTCTATTGATTTCAGTACAGCTAAACGCCTGTCACCATGCTGCGCCAACACCAACTGATTATTCTGATTAAAAATCAGACCATTGGAGCCTTCTTTAATGGAAGGCTCATCAACAAAACCTGTATGGCCTGCTGGACTGAGGTACAAAGTTAAACCGTCTTTGTTGTTCCAGCGCCAAACTTTATTTTCCGGCACATCGGAGAACAAAATATCTCCGGTTTTGGGTTCAGCCACAGGGCCTTCAGCCCAGCGGAAACCTTCAGCCAGAATTTCCAGCTGAGCATCGGCAGCAACCACCTGACTAAGCTCAGCTTTTAATTGTTGTACCGGATTGGCCGGAATAGGGGATGGGTTGGCAAACACCTGAGAAGATATAAAAAAAAGCAGCGCTACACTTACACTATGTTGCATCCTTGTCACCTTTAGTTCTGTTGGATTGGTAATAATGTAGCATTGTTAGCGCAACCAAAGCACTGGCAGCGCCTGACAAACTTAAGTTTCAGCTTTACTTTTTTTCTGACAAAGCGCTGCAGTCCTTTGAATTACTATTTACACCACTGATCAATTCAGCTTCTGCAGGCATCGCCGAAAATATGCCCCGGCCATCGCTACAAGCGATGGCGTGATATCGGCGAAAATATGCTCCTGCATTTTCGGCATACCGTCCTTCCATGGACATCGCCGAAAATATGCTCCTGCATTTTCGGCATACCGTCCTTCCATGGACATAAAAAACCGCAGAATTAATCTGCGGTTTTTAGAGGCTGGCCTGATCGCAGGCTTAGAAACTCACGTTCACACTGACCCATAAGTTACGGGCTTTGTCTTTGTTATTGAAGTGATCGACATAACTGGCCTGATAGCCGTTTCCACCATTCGCATCCGGAACACAGTTGGTACCACTTTCACACTCTACAAACTCCAGATCGTAAGTTGTGAAATCCTGATCAAATAAGTTGTTGATCCGGGCAGTAAAAGTTACTGATTCGCTGGCCGCATAACTGGCACCTAAGTGATATACATCATAGGATTTGTAATGCAGCGGGGCATCTTTAACTATATCCCAAGAGCGGAAACGTTTAGTGCGGATTTCTGACGTCAGGAATAGCTTTAATTCATCAGTAGCAGCCCAGTCCAACGTCAGGTTGGCCATATGCTTAGCCGTGTTGGTTAATGGCTGGCCTTTATTGGCACCGCTTTTTTGTTCGCTGTCAGTGTAAGTGTAGTTAGCACGGAACGCGATGTTGTCGATAATCTGCCATCGGCCTGCCAGCTCAGCACCCTGAATAGTGACTTTATCAATATTGACTGTTTTGCTGCTGGTCGCATAACCCAGATCGGCATATTCACCAGTGCTGCTACAGATCAAAGCGGTGGAAGCACCACAAGGCTGTGAGGCAATTTTATCTTCAAATTCATTGTTGAAAATGGTGATATTGAAACTGTGGTTATCCGGGTGTTCCCAATAGACTGCGATTTCCGTCGAGGTACTGGTTTCCGGTTCCAGATCAGGATTACCAAACTGTGGCGACGTACCCTGGCCACCAAAGCCTACGACACCATCATATAGCTGAGTCGTTTTTGGTGTTTTATAGCCGGTACTGACACCA
>JAHIWM010000125.1 GCA_018815765.1 Gammaproteobacteria bacterium
CACGGCTTATGAAGAATATGCCCGTCGTTTTCCGCGTGATTTACCACTGGATTTAATAGAAATTCCGGCTGGTAAGCGCGGGAAAAATGCGGACATTAAACGTATTCTCGAAACCGAAGGCGAAAAAATGCTGGCCGCTGTACCCAAAGGTGCCCGTATTATTACGCTGGAGGTGGAAGGCGCCAACTGGAGTAGTCCGCAACTGGCGCAGAAACTGACACAATGGCAAATGGATGGCCGGGATGTCTGTTTACTGGTGGGCGGCCCCGAAGGCTTAGCACCCAGCTGCATAGCAGCCAGTGAAGGCAAATGGTCGTTATCTGCGCTTACTATGCCCCACCCTATGGTTCGTGTTGTACTGGCAGAAAGCCTGTATCGGGCCTGGAGTATTAGCACCAACCACCCCTATCATCGCGAATAACAATGATAAAACAGCGTTCATCCATTCAAATTAGCGCCACAAAAAGCCGGCTATTTCATCAAAAAGTCTGGTTTGATTTTGCTAAGGCACTGATTTGTGGGAGTATCAGCACTAATCATCCTTTTTCTATTGATCACCGCGAATAACCATGATTAAAAAACGCCCATCCATTCAGGATCCTGCAGCCGAAAGCCAGATGTTTAATCAAAGGGCTTTGTTTGGTTTTGCTGTAGTACTGATTTGTTTTTGTGTGGTGGTGTTTAATCAGTACAAGTTACAGGTAGTAATGCACGAGCATTACATGACCCGTGCTGATGGTAACCGGATTAAACTTATTCCTCAGCCGCCAAATCGCGGCTTGATTTATGATCGCAACGGCATATTACTGGCAGAGAATCGCCCTATTCATTCGGTTGAACTGATTCCCGAACAAGTGAAAAACATTCCTGAAACCCTTGCTGAAATTGCCCGTCTGATTGAAATCACACCAGAGCGCCAGCAGGAATTTTTAAAAGAAGTAAAACACCACAGGCGTTTTGTCAGCATTGCCGTCAAAGAGCATCTGACAGAGCAGGAAGTCGCTATTATTGCGGTGAACCAGCACAGATTAACAGGCGTTACTTTAGAGGCGCGTTTAACCCGGCATTACCCTTTTGGCGAGCTATTCACTCATGCTTTAGGTTATATCGGCAAAATTAACGCGAAAGAACTGGCGAAGCTGGAAGAAGATGGCGTCAGTGCGAATTACGCTGCCAGCCGCGATATCGGCAAAATTGGTCTGGAACGTTTTTACGAAAGCCAATTGCATGGCCAGGTCGGCTTTGAACAAGTTGAAGTAAATAACAGGGGTCGTGTGATCCGTATTCTGGACTCCAAACCTGCCACTTCAGGTGATGATTTAATCTTGTCTATTGATATGAGTTTGCAATTAAAAGCTCAGGAGCTGATTGGCGAAAACCGCGGCGCTATAGTGGCGATGGATCCGCGTGATGGCGCTGTTTTAGCCTTTTACAGTAATCCAAGTTATGACCCGAACTTATTTGTGCATGGTATCAGCGGTAAAAACTACCGTGAGCTATTGAACTCCCCTGACCGTCCTTTAGTCAATCGTGTGACTCAAGGTGTCTATCCGCCCGCTTCTACCATCAAACCTCATATGGCCGTATTAGGCTTAGAGAATGGCACAGTAACAGAACAAACCCGAATTCCGGATCCTGGTTTTTACAAACTACCGAACTACAGCCGGCCTTATCGCGACCACATCAAATGGGGTCATGGCTGGGTTGATGTCTACACAGCCATTACCAAAAGCTGTGATACTTATTTTTATGACTTAGCAGTGAAGCTGGGTATAGATAACATTTCTGATTATATGAAAAAATTTGGCTTTGGTTCCCGTACCGGCATAGATGTGATGGAAGAGAGTGCTGGTTTGATGCCATCTAAAGAGTGGAAAAGAGCCAGACACAAACAAAGCTGGTATCCGGGTGACACAGTGTCTTTAGGTATAGGTCAAAGTTACTGGAGCGTGACCCCTATGCAACTAGCGTTATCCACCGCTATTCTGGTGAACGATGGCCAAAAACCAACACCTCATATGGGCCGCTATTTCCGCAGCGAGGGCAAAGACAGCAGCCTGATCGCCCCGCTTCAGACTGCGATGGAAGTCAAAGATCACAACAACTGGCGAATAGCCAAAGAAGCTATGCGTCAGACCGTGATGGTGCAAGGTGGCACAGGCTTTAATGCCTTTAAAGGCATCAGCTACAGCGCGGCCGGTAAATCAGGTACTGCTCAGGTGATCAATATGGCTGTGAACCAGAAATACGATGCCAATGCTATTAAAGAAATCCACCGGGATAATGCGATGTTTATTGCTTATGCTCCGGCTGAAAACCCAAGCATTCTGGTGACTGTAGCGCTAGAAAACGCCGGTGGTGGTGGTGCCAACGCTGGTCCTATAGCCCGTAAAATGATGGATCATTACTTTACCCGTCAAAGCGCTGCAGGAGCTCAACCATGATCCTGTCAAAAGGTTTGAGCCAAATAGATATTTTGAATACATTGCATCAGGATGGACCTCCATTTATTTTAACCCGTCAAAGTGCGGCAGGAGCTCAACCATGACCTTGCTGAAAGATCCGACTCACAGAGGAATTCTGGCTAAATTGCATTTGGACGGCCCATTGTTTGCCGGACTTCTGGCTTTATGCTGCACTGGTCTTTTTGTACTTTATAGCGCCAGCGGTCAGCATTGGGACATGATGGCTGCACACAGCACCCGTTTACTCATTGCTTTTGGTGCCATGCTGTTATTGGCACAAGTGAAACCTCAAACCTTTAGCTTTTGGGCTGTGCCGCTGTTTTTGGCTGGTACAGCTATGCTGGTGATGGTGTTGGCCTTTGGTCACATCGGCAAAGGTGCACAACGTTGGCTGGATTTAGGTTTTATGAAGTTTCAGCCTTCAGAAGTGATGAAACTGGCCGTGCCCATGGCTGTCGCCTGGTACGTATCCTCTCACCCTTTACCTCTAAAGTTTAAACACTTGATTATTGGTTTTGTCATGTGTGCTATTCCGACTGTGCTTATTCAGCAACAACCAGATTTAGGTACCTCCATTCTGATTTTTGTCGCTGGGGTTTTTGTGCTGTTTTTAGGTGGTATGAGTTGGAGAATTATTACAGCCATCGCCATGATTATTCCGGTAGTCTCTTACACCATGTGGTTGTTCTTTATGCACGACTACCAAAAACGCCGGGTATTAACCTTTTTAAATCCTGAAAGCGACCCGCTTGGCTCGGGTTATCATATTATTCAGTCAAAAATTGCAATCGGCTCTGGTGGTTTTGAAGGCAAAGGCTGGATGCATGGCACTCAATCGCAGCTGGAGTTTTTACCAGAGCGTCATACCGACTTTATTTTTGCCGTGTTCAGTGAAGAGCTGGGCATGATAGGCGTGCTATTTTTGCTGGCTCTGTATGCTTTTATCATTGCACGGGGTTTGATTATCGCAAGCCAGGCCCAGGACAATTTCAGTAAACTGCTGGCCGGCAGTATTACTCTGACTTTTTTTGTTTACGTATTCGTCAATATTGGTATGGTATCAGGATTATTACCTGTGGTCGGTGTGCCTTTGCCTTTGATTAGCTACGGCGGGACATCCATGGTTACACTGATGGCTGGTTTTGGTATTCTAATGTCGATCAGCACCCATAAACGACTTTTAGCTCAGCAGTAGAAAGAATCAATGATAAAAAAATTAAGCGCTCTATGTTGTACTCTGATGCTGGCCTCCTGTTCACAAACGCCAGAACCAAAATCAGCACAAACTGAATCAGTAAAAACCTGGGAAGAACCCAACAAAGGCCGCTATTCGCAAGCCACAGACAGTCACCCGACGCGTTTGCCCACTTTGCTGGAAATGACCGATCCTGAACCCCGCGCTGAAGCTTTAAGCCGCGGCGGTAATAAACCTTACAATATTTATGGCGTGGATTACTCACCCCGTACTGACCTGATGGAATACAAAGAAAGTGGCATTGCTTCCTGGTATGGTCACAAGTTTCATGGTCATCTGACCTCCAATGGTGAAACTTACAATGTGTTTGCCATGTCAGCTGCGCATAAAACCTTACCTTTGCCGTCTTATGTGCGGGTGACCAACCTCGATAACGGTAAATCAGCCGTTGTTCGGGTGAACGATCGTGGTCCTTTCCATAACGACAGAGTGATCGACTTGTCGTATTCTGCCGCTTATAAAATTGGCATGATGGGCAAAGGTACAGCCCGTGTTCAGGTGGAACTGTTAGCCTCTCCGGCCATGACGAGTCAGGAAAGTTATGCCATGGGTTTAGGCAACAGAGGCAATCAGTTTGAAGAAACCACTATAGCTTCTAATCCTATGGGTCCAAGACCAGGCAGTGTGGCAGCCCCAGCTGCGGCTTCGGTTTCTGCACCAGTACGCTCAGCTGCAGCGACAGCAATCTCTGCACCTGTATCCACTGCCAACAAAGTGACAGGCTGCTTTATTCAACTGGTCGCCAGCAGTAACAAAGCTAAATTACAACAATTGGGTGCCGATTTGCAGCAGCAATGGTCGGTCTCTACACAAATTAACGATGGCAACGGAATTTTCCGGTTATTGGCGGGTCCAATGCCATCAGCGGCCGAAGCAAACAGCTGGCTGGAACGTTTTAAAAATGCCGATTATCCATCGGCTTATATTACTGATAAAAAAAGCTGTGGTTAAAACCACAGTTGATTTCGTTTAAGAATGAACGCAGCTCAACAACATAAGAAAGGTCTCATGAATACGTACTCCAGAATTTTTATTGCTTGCTCCTTTGGTGTTGCCAGTTTTTTAGCAGCCGGACAAACAGCCCCACTAACCGCAGCGCAAATGACGCCACAGCCTCCTGAAGTGAATGCCAAAGGCTATATTCTGATTGATTACCATACAGGTGCAGTGTTGGCGGAAGGTAATGCTGATGGCTTGTTGGCTCCTGCCAGTCTGACCAAAATGATGACCAGCTATATCATCGGCACAGAAATCAAAAATGGCACCATTAAGCCGTCTGATCCTGTCACCATCACTGAAAATGCCTGGGCTAAACAATATTCAGATTCATCCAAGATGTTTATCGAAGTGGGTGAAACCATCAGCGTTGAAGAATTAAACCGTGGCATTATTGTGCAATCAGGCAACGATGCTTGTGTCGCTATGGCTGAACATATTGCAGGTACTGAAGGCGCTTTTGTGGAACTGATGAATGCTCATGCTGTACGTTTAGGCATGGACAATACCCACTTTGCGAATGCCCATGGTTTGCCGGATGAAAGCCAGCGCACCACAGCTCGTGATATGTCGAAATTGTCGGTTGCACTTATTCGTGACACACCGGATGAATACAAAATTTACTCAGAAAAAGAGTATGTATTTAACGGCATCAAACAATACAACCGCAACGGTTTATTGTGGGATAAAAGCCTGAATGTGGATGGCATTAAAACAGGCCACACTTCAGAAGCAGGTTACAGCCTGATCACTTCAGCCACCAAAGATGATATGCGGTTAATTTCTGTGGTCATGGGTACAGACAGCGCTAAAATCCGTGAAGCAGAAAACAAAAAATTACTGACTTATGGCTTTCGTTTTTTCGAAACTTTTTCTCCGTATAAAGCAGGTGAAAAGTTTGCTGAACAACGGGTATGGCAAGGCACTAAAGAAATCATCACTTTAGGTGTGCTGGATGAAACCCCAATTACCTTGCAACGTAATCAACGTAAAGAGTTAAAAGCCGACTTTAAATTGAATCAGGAACTGATTGCCCCCATATCTAAGGGTCAGGTACTGGGTACTGTTTATTTGAAGTTAGGTGACAAAGATATCGCCGAATTTCCTTTAGTAGCGCTGGAAGATATCGAACAAGCTGGCTTATTCAGCCGCTTAGTAGATATGGTGAAAATGCGTTTTCAGTGATGAAAAGTACAGCCTGAGATGAAAACAGTCCCGGCAAGTCCGGGACTTTTTGTTAAAATAGACCTATACAGTCGATCAAAATTATTTTGTGAGCAGAACATCATGACAATTGAAGTAAAAGACACCCGCTTTGATGAATTTTTAGAGTTTCCATGCTCGGTAAACTTTAAAGTGCTCGGCGTCGCTGTGCCAGAACTGGTGGATCATATAGTGGTTGTGCTGCAGGAACACGCTAAAGCCGACGACTACAATCCGCAAATTCGCCCTAGCAGCAAAGGCAGTTATCACTCTGTGTCTGTGTCTGTGACTGTGACCAGCAAAGAACATATGGAACTGCTGTACACAGAACTTGGCCGTTTAGAACTGGTTCGCTATGTGATCTGACGAGTGGCACTGCCCTTTTTGCTGACAGAGCAGGTATAATGCCGGCACTTTCAACTGAACCGGAGTTCGTTGTGGTTGATCTTCAAGGCTTAGTGATACGGGATTTAGGGCGCCAGCCTTATGTTCAGGTATGGCAAGCCATGCAAAAATACACAGATGAGCGGACTGAACAAAGTCCGGACGAGCTGTGGTTTGTTGAACATGACCCGGTGTTTACTCAGGGTCAGGCCGGTAAAGCAGAACATCTGCTGATGCCAGGTGATATACCTGTGGTACAAGTAGACAGAGGTGGTCAGGTGACTTATCACGGCCCTGGCCAACTGGTCGCTTATGTATTGCTGGATATTAAAAGACGTAAGCTGGGTGTGCGCGAGTTGGTGACCTTGATTGAACAGGTGATCATTCAAGCTTTGGCCCCTTATGGCATTGAAGCTTATGCAAAAGCCGATGCGCCTGGTGTTTATGTACAAGAACAAAAAGTCGCTTCGCTTGGATTGCGGGTGAGAAAAGGCTGTACCTTTCATGGTCTGGCTTTAAATGTGAATATGGATTTATCACCTTTTTCCAGGATCAATCCATGTGGTTATGCCGGCATGCAGATGATCCAAACCAAAGATATTGCAGGTCCACAATTAGTGGATGAAGCAAAACAAGCTTTGCAGTCACAATTTGTGGCTCAATTGGCAGTCAGCCAGACTGAGCACAAAACAGGGTTAAGTGAGTAATATGACCATCAAAACAGCTCGTATGGAACCAGGCGTCAAGTTACGTGATGCCGAAAAAATGGCCCTGATCCCAGTCAAAGTATTACCGACAGAACGTGACGAAATGTTACGTAAACCGGACTGGCTAAAAATCAAATTACCACGCAGCACAGACCGTATTGAACAAATCAAAGGCGCTATGCGTAAACATGGTTTGCATTCGGTCTGTGAAGAAGCCTCCTGCCCTAACCTGTCAGAATGCTTTAACCACGGCACAGCAACCTTTATGATTTTAGGTGCCATCTGCACCAGACGTTGCCCATTCTGTGATGTTGCTCATGGTCGTCCATTACCTCCAAGCGCAGAAGAGCCGGAAAAACTGGCGTTAACTATCAAAGATATGGCGCTGAAATACGTGGTGATCACTTCGGTAGACCGTGATGACTTACGTGATGGCGGTGCCCAGCATTTTGCCGACTGTATCAGCTCTATCCGTCGTGAAAGTCCGGCGATAAAAATTGAAGTACTGGTACCGGATTTCCGTGGCCGTATGGATGCAGCGCTGGACATTCTGACGCAAACACCACCAGACGTGTTTAACCACAACCTGGAAACAGCACCACGTTTATACAAACTGGCACGTCCGGGCGCTGATTATAAATGGTCACTGGAACTGCTGCGTCGCTACAAAGAAGCACATCCTGAAGTCTCTACCAAGTCAGGCCTGATGGTCGGTTTAGGCGAAACTACGGAAGAGATTATCGAAGTGATGCGCGATTTACGTGCTCATAACGTTGATATGCTGACCGTAGGTCAATACCTGCAACCAAGCAAACACCATTTACCGGTTAAAAGGTACGTATCTCCGGATGAGTTTGACGAAATAAAACGTATTGGTTATGAGATCGGCTTTAAACACGTCGCCTCAGGCCCGTTCGTGAGATCTTCATATCACGCTGATCGCCAGGCTGCAGGTGAAGAAGTTAGTTAATATAACTCGTTGTGCAGGCAGTTAAATTTAGCCTCCTGCACTGTCTTTTCATGCCGGAAACAACTATGCTCAACCCAGTGAACTGAAGGATGTGGTATGAACAACAGACGTTTTAGCCGGGTGTTATTTTCCGGTCCGGTACAACTGAAAAATGCCGACACTTTATACACTGGCCAATTGCAGGATCTGTCGCTTAAAGGCGCTTTATTGCAGTTAGAAGCCGCTTCAGAATTGCAGCCAGGTCAAAGCTTCCAACTGCAGTTTCAACTGAATGAGTCTGGTGTGGATTTGTTTATGGATGTGACTGTGGCGCATTTGAATGGCTCTTGTGTAGGTGTGCGCTGCGATAAAATAGATATCGACTCCGCTAGTCATTTACGCCGTTTGCTTGAGCTGAATTTAGGCGATGCTGATTTGTTAAGCCGTGAACTTACGGAGCTGTCGGAATAGCCGAAGCTTCTTGTAGAGAGTGTTTTGCATCCGGATACCCTCGTTTAGCGGCTTGTTCCATCAATAACCGCCAATTCTGCCAGTCCTGCTGCTGCCTGGCTAAGTAAGCATAAAAATACTGCACTGGCATAATCAACTCTGGCTGAGCCAGCACTTTTTTCATCAACTTAAAGTATAAACCCGGCACTTGCGCCTCATGCGAACGCATAAAGCTTAAGTTGTTTACCGGAGCATAAGCCTGCACTCCAGCTTTGTTACAACTATCAACCGGCATAAGCTGTACTTCATCAGGTTGCAATTGCCAGTGCTGTAAAAATACGTCCAGCTGGTTTTTATTCGTTAGCAAGTTCGGCCGGATTTTATCGCTGCTACATTCAGCGTCAGCTACTTGGGCACTTAAACTGTATTCATCGATAAAACCCAGAATATGCGCAAACTCGTGTCTGAATACTTCAAAAGAGCTGCTTTCAGAAAGTTGCACTATGCCATTGTTGTAATTGGCAATGCCTTCACCTGCAACTACCAATAACTGACTAAAACCACCCTGCACGACTTGCTGCATCAATACCTGATATTGACACTGAATACGTTGCCCTGGCTGGTAACTACATTGTAAGTCAGTGCTGTTAACGCGTTTTTCAGGTAAAAAACAGACAGATAAAGAAGAAAACTGCGGGTCCTGTTGCCATTGTTGTTGCAACAGGTGCAACTGACGACTACCTGCTTTGGACTGAACTACAGGTTGTAAAGTCAGGCTACAGGAGGAATTTGAATTCAATGCGGAGTCAGCGGGGCTCTGCGCATAATGCCAAAGGCCATAATCAGCAGCTAAATCAAGCTCTGTTGCGTTTAAGCCCTGCTGTTGCTGTAGGTGTTGCTCAAGATAACTCGCGGCCGCTAAAAAACCATCCTGACGCTTTTTAAGTGAGAGCAGAGATCCTAGCTCGTCAGATGCTCCGGCTTCCAGCGCCTTTTGATACCAGTTCAGGGCAGCTTGCGAGTCGCCTTGTTGTTCACGTTTTTTTGCCAACAATACTGCAGCAGCCCCATTGCCTTGCTGCGCTTCATCCATTAATTGCTGTTCAGGCAAATGCTCAAGCGCTGGCTCACAGCCCACTAAACAGCAAAGCAATAAAACAATCAAAATATTCTTTAATAAAAAAAAGCCAGAAAACCGGCTTTTTTTATTGAATCGCATCTGTCTGTTATTCAACAGGAATCGCACTGGCATCTAAACCACGCAGTCTGTTCATTTCTATACGGGCATACCGGTGTTCAACAAACTCATATACATTAGTGGCCAGTACTTTTTTATAGTAATCCAGCGCCTTGGTTGGGTTTTGTTGTTCGTGCCATTTGGCCAGATAGAAATAAACTTCACATAAACGTTCAGCCAGTTGCTGTGGATCGGAATTAACATTGACTGCGCTGTCCAATAACTCTCTTTCTGAGATTTTGCCCAGATAAAAAGCCACTATCTTGCTGGCCCAATGGTCCTGATCCAACTTCGTCTGATTCAACGCTAAACGCGCCTGAGCTTCAGGTACGGATAACTTGGCATCAGCAAAATACAACCATAATGAGCGGTATGGATCTTCTGGCTTGGCCAGATAAAACGACTCAAAGTCGCCTACTGCCAGATCGGTTTTACTGTCATACAGCAGAGCTATACCCCGGTTTAAATAAGCATAATCATAATCTGGTGCCAGCTCTAAAGCGGCATCAAAGGACTCATAAGCTTCGGTGTAATTGCCCACTAAGGTATGGTGAATACCAATAAAATTATAAGCATCTGCCATATCAGGCTGTAAGCGTAAAGCCCGCAGAAAATCAAAACGGGCTAATGAACGTAAACCGACACTGTCGTACATCACACCACGGTCGTAAAATAACCTGGCACGTTGTTCATCTGTGGTTTCGGCTTTGGTCAACAGCTCGGAAATTCGCGCTATAGCAATTTCAGTGCGATAAGAGGCCGGAACTGGTTCTGGTGCCAGTGGATTTTCCACCAGTACAGCCACTTCAGTTGAAGGTTTCTGGGCGCAAGCGCCCAGAGCCAGCAGCGCTGCAAGCAGCACCGCACTTTTGGTCAGGTCAGAGACCTTACTGAGCTTCAACAGCATCAGCAGACTCAACAGCTGCAGGTTTGTCCTGAGCTTCTTTAATGCTTAAACGCACACGACCTTGCTTGTCCACTTCCATTACTTTAACAGCAACTTTCTGACCGATCACTAAGTGGTCAGCTACATTGCTCACGCGCTCATCAGAGATTTGTGAAATGTGAACTAAACCATCTTTGCCTGGCAGAACGTTAACGAAAGCACCGAAGTCAACAATACGTACTACTTCACCCTGATACACTGCACCTACTTCGATTTCAGCTGTGATAGCTTCGATACGGTTGATAGCAATGTTGGCAGCTTGAGAGTTAGTTGCAGCAATTTTCACTGTACCGTCATCTTCGATTTCGATGGTAGTACCAGATTCTTCAGTGA
>JAHIWM010000001.1 GCA_018815765.1 Gammaproteobacteria bacterium
TGCTCACGTAAAGAGACAGGTGCAGTTTTATGATTAATACCTAAAGCAAAAATGATCATTCACCTGTGTGGCCGGTTTCGAAAAAACGGGCGTTAGTCAAAAGAGGGCGAATTGTACGAAAAAGCCCAAACTAAAAAAAGCGTAGAGAAGGAATTAGTGTGTTTGCAGCGATAAAAACTGGTTGTTTTGTAGTTTTCAGTCTGATTTTGACAGGTTGTGCCAGCAACAGCAGCCAGCTAAAACCAGTTATTCCCCTATCAGCCCAACAACGACAACTGCAATTAGAGCAATTGCAGGAGTTTACACTGACCGGAGCCTTAGGTGTAAAAGCACCAGAAGAAAGCATCAGCGGCAGTTTAAACTGGCAACAACAAGGGCCTTTTTTTCAGGCCAATATGACCACCCTTATTGGCATCAGTATTTTTGAGCTGGAAACCGACGCTTTGGGTGCTACGGTCAAAGCAGATGGTGAAACTCATAAAGCCCAGTCAGCCAGTGCCCTGCTGGATTATTTATCCGGCTGGAGTTTACCTATTGAAGAAATGCCGTTGTGGCTTAAAGGTGTGGCAAGCGCAGAAAGTTTTAATCATCAATGGGATGCGCAGGGTCGTTTAACCAGTTTCACCCTCAAAGACAGCCAGCAGCGTGACTGGGAAGTTAGTTACATCGAATTCTTCCCTGATGCCTTAGCTTTACCAAGACACATTCAATTGAATTCTAAAGCCGATGGCAGCCGTATTAAGCTGGTGGTGCGTAAATGGCAACTTTAACCTTGTCAGCTCCGGCCAAACTGAATTTATTTTTACATATAACAGGCCGCAGGGCCGATGGTTATCACAATCTGCAAACTTTGTTTCAAATGCTGGATTGTGGTGACCAGTTGAGTTTTACACTGACCGAAGATGGTGAAATCCAGTTTAGTTGTTCAGATAAAAACATAGAAAACGACAGCAACTTAGTAGTTCGCGCCGCTAAGTTACTGCAGCCTTTAGCCTCGGATAAAGCTGGTGTAAAAATCCATCTGGATAAACAAGTGCCTATGGGTGGCGGCTTAGGTGGCGGCTCGTCCGATGCGGCGACCACGCTGCTGGCACTGAACCAGTTATGGCAATTAAAGCTATCAAACGCACAGCTTTGTGAACTGGGCTTAAAGTTAGGTGCCGACGTTCCTGTATTTGTATTCGGAAAAACAGCCTTTGCGGAGGGGGTTGGAGAAAAATTACAACCCGTTAGTTTGCCGGAAAAATATTACCTGATTGTGACGCCAGATGTGCATGTCAGCACGACTGAAGTGTTCGGCAACCCTGATTTAATCCGCAATACGCCCGTCATGTCGGTGAAAGATCTACTAGACTCACAGTGGCAAAATGACTGCGAAACTCTGGTGAAACGGCTCTACCCCGAGGTTGCAATGGTACTGAACTGGTTGATAGAATACGCGCCGTCCCGAATGACAGGTACCGGTGCCAGTGTGTTTGCCGAGTTCCAGGATGAATTAAGTGCCCGTCAAACCCTTGCAAAACTGCCGTCTCCATGGCGTGGTTTTGTTGCTAAAGGGGTCAATCAGTCTGCTGTCCTGACTGAATTGGAACAAGCCGTATGACGCACAGCAGGCGACACAAAAAGCCTGCTGCATTATTAACCGGACTCACAAACTGCCCTGAGGATCCTACCGTGCCCGACATGAAGATTTTCGCTGGTAACGCCATACCAGAACTCGCCAAGAAGATAGCCAGCCGTTTATATATCAAGCTGGGCGATGCCGAAGTCGGCCGTTTTAGTGACGGTGAAGTCTGTGTACAAATCAATGAAAACGTCAGGGGATCTGACGTTTTTATTATCCAGTCTACCTGTGCACCTACCAATGACAACCTGATGGAACTCATTGTAATGGTAGACGCCTTACGCCGCGCCTCTGCCGGTCGTATTACCGCTGTTATTCCTTACTTTGGTTATGCCCGTCAGGACAGACGCGTGCGTTCTGCCCGTGTGCCTATCACTGCCAAGGTTGTAGCCGACTTTTTATCAAGCGTTGGTGTAGACCGTGTATTAACGGTGGACTTACACGCTGAGCAAATTCAAGGTTTCTTCGACGTACCAGTGGATAACGTTTTTGGTAGCCCGGTATTGCTGGAAGATATGCGCAAACGTGAATTTGTTGCACCAGTAGTGGTATCTCCGGATATCGGCGGTGTAGTGCGTGCCCGTGCTATCGCCAAACTGTTGAACGATGCTGACTTAGCCATTATCGATAAACGTCGTCCTAAGGCCAACGTGTCTCAGGTGATGCATATCATTGGTGATGTAAAAGATCGTGACTGTATTATTGTCGACGACATGATTGATACAGGCGGTACGTTATGCAAAGCCGCTGAAGCCTTAAAAGAACAAGGCGCCAAACGTGTATTTGCATACGCTACTCACCCGATATTCTCTGGCAACGCCGCTGAGAACATCAGAAACTCAGTGATCGACGAGCTGATCATCACCGACACTATTCCGCTGAGTGCAGAAATGCGCGCAGTCAGCAAAGTAAGACAGCTGACCTTAAGCGATATGCTGGCCGAATGTATCCGTCGTATCAGCAACGAAGAATCTATCTCTTCAATGTTTGACTAAGCATAAAATGTCTTTATCTAAGGGCACCTGATGGTGCCTTTATTTTTAGCTTTTCATTTGCAGCCTTAAGGCTCCAGTGATACCATAGCGCGCTTTTTTGCGTCGGCTGAATTTAGGTTCGCCAAGCAGAAAAGCTTCTTCCTGGGGTCAGGTCGCGGAACTCAGGGTCTATTAATTTTTGGAGAATACCATGTCAAACGCCATTTACACGTTAAATGCAGAAGTCCGCTCTGATTTAGGGAAAGGTGCGAGCCGCCGCCTACGTCACGCAGACAAAGTACCAGCTATCATTTACGGTGGTCATCAAGAAGCTCTGTCTATCACTTTAGATCACTCTAAATTGTTACAAGCTCAGGCTAACGAAGGTTTCTACACTCACATCCTGACTATCGTTGTTGGCGGTGAAGAAGTGAAAACTATCGTTAAAGCTATGCAACGTCACCCGTTCAAGCCAAAAGTTATGCACGTTGACTTCCAACGCGTAGAAGCTGGCCACGAGTTACACACTGTAGTTCCAGTACACTTCATCAACGAAGCTGCTGCAACTAAGAAAGGTGGTGTAGTTGCTCACCACATCAACGAACTGGCTATCACTGTGTTACCACAGAACCTGCCAGAATTCATTGAAGTGGATTTAGCCAACGTTGAAGTAGGTGTAACACTGCACCTGTCAGACCTGAAAGTTCCTGCTGGCGTAACTATCACTGAGTTAGCCAAAGGCGCTGGTCATGACCAAGCCGTTGTTACTGTGAACAAGCCTGCTGGCAAAGCAGACGAAGACACAGCTGAGTAATGACTGAAGCAATTCAGTTAATTGTGGGCCTGGGTAATCCAGGCCCAGAATACAGCCAGACCCGCCACAACGCAGGTCAATGGTTTGTAGAACAACTTGCCCGCCGCTATAACGTTTCTCTTCGTCCTGATAGTAAATTTTTTGGCCTGACTGGTAAATTTGTCACCCAAGGTCAGGAATATAAATTGCTGGTTCCCACTACGTACATGAATTTAAGTGGCAAAGCCGTTGCAGCTATGGCGCAGTTCTATAAACTTTTACCCGAAAATATTCTGGTGGCTCACGACGAAATGGCGATAGCGCCCGGCGTAGCTAAATTTAAACTGGGTGGCGGTCATGCCGGTCACAATGGTTTAAAAGACATCACCAGTAAACTCGGCAATAATGCCAATTTTTATCGCCTGCGACTGGGTATTGGCCATCCTGGCCACAAAGATTTAGTCACAGGTTATGTGCTGGGCAAAGCACCGCAATCCGAACAGAAGCTGATCGACGAAGCTCTGGATGAATCGATGCGTTGTTTTGAGCTTTGGTTAAGCGATGGCTTAATTAAAGCGCAGCACAGGTTACATAGTTTTAGCGCGGCTTAAGCACAAGTTTAAGCGCGTCCGGTTCGCAAACAGCACGGCTTTGCCGTCTACAGCACAAAGGAAACACCCATGGGTTTTAAATGTGGCATCGTTGGTTTACCAAACGTAGGTAAATCCACTCTGTTCAACGCACTGACAAAAGCTGGTATTGAAGCGGCTAACTTCCCGTTTTGTACTATCGAACCAAATACCGGTGTGGTGCCTGTGCCTGATTTGCGTTTACAGCAACTGGCCGACATTGTAAAACCACAACGTATCCTGCCAACGACTATGGAATTCGTCGATATCGCAGGCCTGGTAAAAGGCGCTTCCAAAGGTGAAGGTTTAGGTAACAAATTCCTGGCCAACATCCGTGAAACCGACGCTATCGGTCACGTAGTACGTTGTTTTGATGATGAAAACATCATCCACGTTGCAGGAAAAATTGATCCGGCTGACGATATCGATACCATTAATATGGAGCTGGTATTGTCTGATATGGACAGCGCCGACAAAGCTATTTTCCGTGTCAGCAAAAAAGCCAAAGCTGGTGATAAAGACGCCAAAGCTGAAATGGAAGTGCTGGAAAAAGTAAAAGCGCATTTAGAAAAAGGCTTAACTTTACGTCAGCTGGAATTAAGCGACGACGAAAAAGCACTGGTGTCGTACATGAACTTCCTGACCATCAAACCTACTATGTACATAGCTAACGTACTGGAAGATGGTTTTGAAAATAACCCACACTTAGACGTAGTAAAAGCCATAGCTGCCAAAGAAGGCGCTATTGTGGTCTCTATCTGTGCAGCTATTGAATCTGAAATTGCTGAGCTGGAAGACAGCGAAAAAGCAGAATTCTTAGAGTCTATGGGCTTAGAAGAACCAGGCTTAAACCGCGTGATCCGTGGTGGTTACTCACTGTTAAACCTGCACACCTACTTCACTGCAGGTGTTAAAGAAGTTCGCGCCTGGACTATCCCTGTTGGCGCCACAGCACCACAAGCAGCAGGCGTGATCCACACCGACTTCGAACGTGGTTTTATCCGCGCTCAGGTGGTGTCATACGACGACTTTATCGCCTGTAAAGGTGAAGCCGGAGCCAAAGAAGCAGGCAAACTGCGCGTTGAAGGTAAAACCTACGTCTGTAAAGACGGCGACGTAATGCATTTCTTGTTTAACGTTTAACCTTTTGGTTTTTGCATTACCTTTGAAAACCGGACTTTTTAGTCCGGTTTTTTGTTGAACCTTCTTTTACCTGCACTAATCTCTGTTGCTTAGCAGAATGAATAATTGCTCTTTGCTTGCTTCATGAAATCTTTGAACCTCCTGACTTAGCATGAGACACAGCTGTGAAGCCTCATCTAATACTTCTGATTCTTCTTGCTCAAACTGGCCTGAATCAGCCACGTTCAGTTTATCAAGTAAATTTTGAATACTAAAAAGCCGAAACTTCAACTTATCAGTTAATCGTTGAAGGTCCATATACCGACTATCCCTACCAGCCAATACTGATAGCCTAGTATGTTGGAACTTATAGATATCATGTCTAATGCCGTCAATAACACTTGTCAGTGCCAATTTTCGCTTCAAAAAATTGTCCAGTACATTGTCAAAAAACAATGTTTTAATTGAGACGTGGAGCGTTAATGCGCTTAGTTCCAACGCCTTGCTTGCATTAAGTATTTCAAAATGCAGCTCTGCAGCCAAAGGTTGCTTCCAACTTTGTACTGTTTTCAACGCAAATACAGAAGCCCAAAATGCAATCAGCATTGAAATGACGGAAGAAGCATTCGAGAGGTCTTCAAGACTGCGTGATTGATCTGCACCTATAACTACACCAACAGCTACAAGCAATAAACATGTAACCCCGTAAAACACAGAATCAGTGATTCGCGATTTTTTCATTCCCTCTCCTTTGGGCATTGCTGAAATTATTAATTTCAAACATAGGATACAATTATTCAATATGACCAAACACTTATTTGTCTTAGTTGAGATAAATCCAAAACTTAGGCTCAAGTCTTACCCCTTGCCCCGAAATCTGAATTTACGCTTGTTTAGTTAGCCGCTTTTACTCTAAATTTTCTTGTCGGTATTTTGTCTGTTATTTATTCAGCCCTGCTTTAAAAAAGTTTTAGAATGCAGTAGCTTAGATTCACTTAGTTCTCGTCGCATACTATTTATGCTCACTAGTCTGCCTGATGGCAGAGAGACCTTTGCCACAGTCTGACTTTGTATTTTTACAGTCTTGCTCGGTGGTTTAAGGAAATGGATTTATTAATCACTATCAAGGATGGTTATGTCTGGACATATTTCCCGCACACTGCCATGGCTATTGCTGGCTTTAAGCCATCAGGCTGTTGCCGTCACGCCAGAGCTTGCAGTTCGTGCAGCTCAGTTAAAACCTGGTACTTACAGTCTGACTGAAAAGTCAGCACAAGGCATTCTTCACTACCAGCCGCCAACACAACGTTGGATTGTGATGCTGAAACAACCAGCGCTTTACCCCTCATTAGAGCAATTAGCAAGGTCAGAATTAAAAGGGGCAGCCTCTTATAAAGGGCAAAATAGTCACGTTCAGGCTGAATCACTGCAGCAACAGATGCTGGAATTAAAGCGCAACAGCTCGGTTGTACAGCAGTTATCCAGAACAATCGAAGATGCACAGCGGCAGGTTACTCAGCAGATAACACAAACCGGTAAAGCCAGAGTTGAGCAACACTTCAGCCTTCTGACGAATAGCTTGGTGGTTTCAGGTGATGTAAAACAAGCTCAGCTGAAAGCGATGAACGGCGTTGTCGCCGTTTTCCCTGAGCAAAGCTATGGGATCGCTTTACAGCACAGTGTGCCCAAAGTAAAAGCACCGGAGGTATGGGCGCTCAAAGACAACAGCGGGCGCCAAATCACCGGGCAAGGTATACGGATTGCAGTGTTAGATACAGGTGTCGACTTCACACACCCGGCGCTGGGAGGCTGTATTGGTGCAGGCTGTAAAGTAGTGGCTGCCCGTAACACTATTCTGAACAATGACGATGTCACTGATGTCAACTCTCACGGTACCCATGTTGCAGCTACTGCGCTGGGTAAAGATACCAACGGCAATGGAGTTGCACCAGACGCCAGCCTGATTGCAGTGAAGGTAATGGGGGATGACGGTTTTGGTATCGATAGCTCTATTCTTGCCGGGCTGGATTTTGCGTTGGACCCAGATGGTGATCCGGCAACCGATGATGCTGCCGATGTTATTAACCTCAGTCTGGGTGGGCCCGGCAATGAAAACTCTCCTTTAAGCCAGGCTGTAAATGCAGCGGTGCAGAGCGGAGTGGTTGTAGTCGTAGCTGCAGGTAATAATTATGACTACCTGTCTATTAGCTCTCCCGGAACTGCAAAAGATGCAATCACTGTCAGTAACGCCAATTCAAACGATCAGATAGAGGGCTCAAGCAGCCGCGGCCCTTTGCAGGACGCCTCGTTTCTAAAACCAGATTTATCTGCCCCAGGCACCGATATTATGGCGGCCAAACCAGGTGGCGGCTATCAAAGTAAAACAGGAACCAGCATGGCCGCACCTCACGTTGCCGGAGCTGCAGCCTTGTTATTACAGGCAGATCCAAATCTGACGCCGGCACAAATTAAACACAAGCTGGTGCATTCGGCCGACAAGATCAGCGCTAATGTGGCGGAAACAGGTGCAGGTCGTCTGAACGTGTTTAATGCTTTAAAACAAAGCATTTATCTGGATACTCAGGCGTTTTTATTGGGGCGTGTTGGATCTGAAACCACAACCTTCACAGGCAACCGTCAGTTTGTTGTTCATAATCCAACGTCTACCACTCTGGATATAAACCTAAGCACCAGCGATGTGCCGTCCTATATGTCAGTGATGCTGGCTCAAACGGCAATTCAGTTAATGCCCGGACAACAGCAAACCGTCTCTTTTAGTTTTAGTGCCACTAGCGCCGACATCCCTTTGTCAGTCAATAATGCGGGTGTACATAGTTTTGCCATTGAGCTGTCGTCGCCAAATCAACAACTGAGGCTTCCTGTACTTTTTGAAAAGTATAATGAACTGGCTGTCGAAAGTTCAGGCAGTTTCAACTTCGTCCGGGCATTCGACAAGGATTGGCAACAAACCATAACCTTTAGTTTGTCCGGCATTACAGGTACTAAAAGGTTACGTTATGTCAGCGAGGCACCAGTTTATCTGATAGCAGATGCTCGTTTAATGGATCCACGAAGCAATGAAGGCAGGCACTTTTACATTTCCGGATACCTGTTAAAAATGCTGCCTCCACTCAATCAGCAGGATCACAAAATCAGCCTCGATACAGCAGAACTGAACGAGTACCACAAGCTGAGTACACAGACACTATCTGGCCAGACTATTGATTTCTCTCGCCAATCTATATCAACAGAATCTTTTTCATTATATCGCGGCACCCAGCAGATCATTGATCCAACCTATACTCTTACCTTTTGCACTGATTGCATTGTTCCTACACAACAGTTTATAACGGGAGGATTCCCCGCCGAAGACTGGACCTTTTTTTCGGTGCTGACCTTACCAAATTTACAATCTGCTTCCCCTGAAATTTATGAAACCACCTGGCACAGACCGGTGGGACAAGGCGATCAGACCCAGCAGAAGGATTTCAGTGCAAAAGATCAGGTTAAAATTACTATTCCGGAACTGGCCAACCAGCAATTTCTGGGTAGTGGCTCGGGGATCAATGTTATCTGGGATGAACCAGTCAAAGCCGGAGACAGTGTCAGCTACCTGTTTAATGGCGAAACACGTAATGTGTTCACAGCTCCAACGCTGAGGACTATGTCCATGGAAGGACTTATACCTGAAATGGTGCTGAGCACTGGTCCTTTTTCAATTTCCGAGCAAGGCCATATGGTTAAATTACATCCTGCTACAGATGAACAAGGGCTGTTAATTCCGGTTCTGGATACCGGGCTCAGCCAAATACCTATTACGTCAAACCTGAAGTATTCAAGATTAGCCATGTCTTCTCAGTATGATCAAAGTTATTTTGTTTTTTGGGAAGCCCCACAGCAGGCGCACTCGCCTCACCAACCCAAAATATGGGTAGATCAGTATTTAAATTATGCAGCGTTCACAGAGCAGACTCACTCAGAGCTGATGTGCGCCAATACCACCTATATGGACGTTCTGTGGTTTTATCACTACGGCCCTCATTACTGGTCGTCGACTGATTGTCAAAGCTTGAAGCTTCACATACCAGAATCACCAAAAAACCCATCCTCCGCCGGGTTAAGTGTGACTTATTTGTCTGAAGCCGACAGTAATTACCCTGTGCTGACGTCTATGCAATTGTTTAATCAAAAACAACAGTCTGATGTGGTCAGCCGCATTGATCATGAACTACATCTGGCCGTAACCACAGATGAGACATCGCCTCTGGTTGCCCTTGAGCTTGATATCAGAACTGAAGAGTCTGACTGGCGACGGATTTATCAGTCTGAGCAGGATGGACAACACAAGTTAAAACTGCCTTTAACTGCAGATACAAAACACCTTGATCTCCGGCTTACCACCCGACAAGAGAACGGCAATCAGATGCAACAAATCCTGCCTGCGGTTATCACTATCGGAGCAAATGCTGGCGGCGATAATGATGTTGACAGTGATGGTATACCCAACCAGTTGGATAGCGATAATGACAACGACGGTATAGCGGACACTGCAGACGCCGTGCCTTATGATCCCAACGACTCAGTGGACAGCGATACAGATGGAGTAGGTAACAATGCCGATCCGGACGATGACAACGACGGCGTCAGCGACACCCATGACGCATTCCCTTTTGATCCGAATGAGTCGGTTGACACGGACAGTGATGGCACAGGCAACAATACTGACCCAGATGATGATAACGACGGCGTCGGCGACAGCCTTGACACATTTCCGCTTGATCCAAACGAGTCAGTCGACACGGACAGCGATGGTATAGGCAACAATACTGACCCGGATGATGATAACGATGGCGTAGCTGACGTTAACGATGCCTTCCCTCTTGATGCAAAGGAATCTCTCGACACAGATCAAGACGGCATAGGCAATAATACCGATCCGGATGATGACAACGATGCTGTAACTGACAGCAATGATGCTTTTCCACTGGATCCAAAAGAGTCTGTAGATACGGATAAAGATGGTATCGGCAACAATGCGGATCCAGATGATGATAACGATGGTGTAGCAGATAGTGCAGATGCTTACCCACTTGACCCAACCCGCTCTGTTTTGCCACCACCTCCACCGGTAA
>JAHIWM010000126.1 GCA_018815765.1 Gammaproteobacteria bacterium
GAGGTTGCACGCTATAAGGTGTCTGGTACCAGCGAGCTTCCCGATTGGCGTGGATGTCCGGAGCAATAAACATCACTCGCATATTGTCGGGGCGGAAATGCCCCAGCAATTCACGGTATAGCTGCTCTGGTGGTACATCCATGCGATAGTCGCCATAGACATAATCATCGACCGGATAATGCTGCATATTGACCGACAAATCGCAGGCTCCCTGCAGAGCTGTGCTGGGTTCCTGATACAAGTAGCTCCACTGCACTAAACGCTGACGTTCCAGAAATAAATGCTCTGGAAAGGGCGACTGACGCAGCAATTGCAACTGTCCAAACATAGCCTCTAAAATCTGATCTTTGGCAAAAATACCTTGCTCTGTCAGCTCAAACGACAAAGTGAAATCTTTATAGTTACTGCCATCTATGCCACCACCGGCACTTAACTGATTCACCCAGCCCTGGTTTTTTAAATAAGCCAATAAAGAACCAGAACCTTCGTCCCCTAACAAATGGGCTAAAAAGGAAATCAGCTTGTATTTGTACCAGGGCTGGATGTCGGGTAACGCAAAACTGGCCACCAGACGCTGGCTAAATTTGTGGGGGGCTATATCCAATTGCAAAGCCTGATGTTCGGCCAGATACAAAGGTTCTGACAAAGGGGCTTTGGCACAAACATGATTCGGCAAAGCAGCAAAATACTGATGCACCAGCTGTTCCAGTTGCTGCAGCGGTAAAGGCGACACCAGACACAAAGTCATACGGCGCGCGCCATAGTGGCTATCAAAAAATTGCTGCACTGCTTGCTGCAGACTTTGTTCTGGTGTGTCACACAAGGTCAGCAAATTACCCACTGAAAATTTAGCAAAAGGGTGGGCCGGATTAACTGTTTCTTTGTGCACCTGATAAATACGTCTGCTGTCGTCTTTAAGTTTTAATGAAAACTCGGCTTCAATAGCCTGACGTTCTTTCTCAATATAGTCAGCATGAAACAGCGGCGCGCGGAACATATCGGCAAACCTGTCCAGCGCCTGCTCAAAGTAGTCTGTGTCTATATCAAAGAAAAAACTGCTGTGCTCAGTACCAGTCCAGGCGTTGTGACTGCCACCGTGATGATTGATAAAATGTTGGTACTCGCCGGCATCCGGATATTTTTCGGTGCCTAAAAACAGCATATGCTCGAGAAAATGGGCTAAACCCTGCCGTTCAGCCGGATCGTCAAAATGTCCGACATTCACAGTCAGCGCCGCCGCACTTTTTTCTGCGTCTTGTTGATGCACTAAGAGTACAGGCAGATCGTTCGATAAGGTCAGCGCCAAATACTGGCGCTTATCGTTAGGGCTTTGCATTAACTGGCTTTTTTTCAATTTATGCCTCGTGACGGGAACCCTGAAAATACGGAATGCGAGGGTTCATCATAGCGATTAGGAATATAGTAACGCAATTTTATGCTTTATTAGCAGTTACTGTCGGCATTAACTTTCATTATCATAGCGCACTCTTTTCGCGAGCGTCGCGAAGTTGTAACTGGTAGCAACAATGGTTAATTTGGTTATTATGCGGCACGGTGAAGCTGAACCGCAGTACATGAGCGACAGTGAACGACAATTAACAGCAGCAGGTCAGGCCGAAGTCAGTCAAATGGCTGAGTGGCTGCATCACCACTATAGTGCATTTGACCGGATTTTCTCCAGCCCTTATCGCAGGACTCAGCAAACTGCCGCACTTTTAGTGCAAAAAGCTGTGTCAACGCAAGCTGTTGAAGTCAATACGGATCTGGTCCCTGAGGGGAATGCACAGCTGGTGGTTGATTTTCTTGACATGCTTTACGCTGAAAATCCGCAAGCCAGAATTTTATTGGTGTCACATATGCCATTGGTGAGCTTTTTAGTCGAAGCTTTTACCCGCAGTGGCCAGACGCCTATTTTTGACACTGCTGGGGTGGCTTGCATTGATTACCATCTACACAGAGGTGTGTTATTGGAATATGCCTGTCCCAGCTTAATCCAACTGGTTAAATCGGTGTCTTAAGCAAAACCAGCAAAGCGCCATCCCGGCCCCATTCTGTTGGGGCCGTATGAAATGCCCGCACATTTGGGTGTTGCACCAACCAATTTGGTACTCTTTTTGCCAGAATGCCCAAACCTTTACCGTGCACCACACAAGCGCAGTTAAAATGCTGTTGCTCACAATAGGCTAATAAACCCGCCAGTTCGGTTTTGGCTTGTTGTTGGGTTAAGCCGTGTAGATCCAAAACAACAGCAGGGCGGAATTCACCCCGTTTCAGTTGTCTGGCTAAGGTGGGATCGTCGCCGGTCTGCACAAAAGCCAGTGTTTGACTGTCGCTGAAAAAACCTTCGTACTGGTCTGAAAAGTAAAACAAATGGCTATCTGGACTGCTATTTGTTAAAGTGGCCGCCATTCTGACCTTGCCGGGTTGGCGGGCAAAAGGTATCTTGTCCTGCTGCAAGGGGCGTGTGCCTGTTACCGAGTCACGGAACAGCTGTTTTTCATCATCTGGAAGATCTGGAACTGATGTTTTTTTTCGCATGCCCGAAGTCTAACCAATCACTAGAGTAAAACACAATGACAGAGCATCAAAGCAGCCATCTGACTGCGGAAATTATCGACGAAGCTATCCGCGAGCTGCACTCCATTCACGACTGGTTACGTTGGTCTGTCAGCCAGTTTAATAAAGCCCACATCTATTTTGGCCACGGTACCGACAATCCATGGGATGAAGCCGCCTTGTTGCTGGCATATAGTCTGGATATGGCGCGTATTACGGAAAACCTGTTGCCGCTGCGGATGACCAGCTCTGAAGCCAAAGTTTTTTGTGATTTGTTACTGCAACGTATTGAACAACGTATTCCGGCCGCTTATTTAACTCAGCAAGCCTTTTTCTGTGGCTTGAGTTTTTATGTCGATGAGCGGGTGTTAGTGCCACGTTCTCCTATAGGCGAGCTGATTAGCCGAAGTTTCGAGCCTTGGTTTAAAGAACATGAACCAGCACGTATTTTAGATTTGTGTACAGGTTCTGGCTGTATTGCTATTGCCTGCGCTAAACAGTTCCCGAATGCTGAAGTGGATGCGCTGGATATCAGCGAAGATGCGCTGGATGTGGCGATTTTTAATATCGAGCAGCATGAGCTGGAGCATCAGGTGTTTCCTATGCTGTCGGATGGCTATAACGCCATTAAAGGTCAGACTTACGATTTGATTGTGACCAATCCACCTTATGTGGACGCAGAAGATATGGCCGACTTGCCGGATGAGTACCATCACGAGCCGGAATTAGGTTTAGCGTCTGGCCATGATGGTCTGGAACTAACGCGTCGCATATTGTCTGAAGCAGCAGAACATTTAAACGACGGTGGCTGGCTAATTTGTGAAGTGGGCAACAGCATGGTCGCGCTGCAAGAGCTGTATCCGGATTTGCCATTGCAATGGCTGGAATTCGAACGGGGTGGTTTAGGTGTATTTGCCATTAGCAAAGCTGATTTGGTAAAGCATCAGGACAGTTTAGAAGCTTAATTTTCAGAAAATACAAAGATACGCAGGGGTGAAGGATGTCGGGTAATTCTATAGGCCAACTATTTAAAGTGACCACCTTTGGTGAAAGCCATGGCCCGGCCATTGGTGGCATAGTGGATGGTTTGCCGCCTGGCTTAAAGCTCGATCTGGAACAAATTCAGCTTGAGCTGGACAGACGCAAACCCGGCACTTCACGCTACACCACAGCGCGTCGCGAAGATGACATCGTCAAAATTTTATCTGGTGTGTTTGAAGGCTATAGTACAGGCGCATCCATAGGTTTGCTGATTGAAAATACCGATCAGCGCTCACAGGATTATTCCGCTATTAAAGACTTGTTCCGGCCAGGTCATGCTGATTACACCTACTGGCATAAATTTGGTATTCGTGATTACCGTGGTGGTGGCCGTTCATCCGCTCGTGAAACTGCAGTTCGTGTGGCCGCTGGGGCTATTGCCAAGCAATACTTAAAAGCCAAGTTTGGTATTGAAATTCGTGGTTATCTGGCGCAGCTTGGCCCGGTGAAAGCGCAAAAGCTGGATTGGGATCAAGTAGAGCAAAACGACTTTTTCTGCCCTGATGTCGATGTAATTGAGCAGTTAGATGAGTATATGCGTCAACTGAAAAAAGACGGTGACTCAGTAGGTGCCCGTATTAACGTGGTGGCGTCCGGTGTGCCTGTGGGCTGGGGAGAGCCTGTATTTGACCGGATTGATGCGGATATAGCTCACGCCATGATGAGTATCAATGCGGTTAAAGCCGTCGAAATTGGTGATGGTTTTGCTGTGGTCGAACAACGTGGCTCTACCCATCGTGACGAGCTTAGCTTAGCTGGCTTCAGTGCTAACCATGCAGGTGGCACTTTAGGTGGTATTACTTCTGGTCAGGACATTAACGTCAGTATTGCGTTAAAACCAACGTCTAGTATCAGCATTCCGGGTAAAACTATTACCACCAGTGGTGAAGAAACAGAGATGATCACCAAAGGCCGTCACGATCCTTGTGTCGGTATTCGTGCTGTGCCTATTGCCGAAGCTATGCTGGCGATAGTGCTGATGGATCATTTCCTGCGTCACAGAGCTCAAAATGCTGATGTGGTCGTAACAACACCAGATATTGCAAGGCTGCCGTAACGCTTTGGGATAGAATAGAAACGTCGCTTTATGCGGCGTTTTGTTTATGTACATCGCAGTGATGTGCTTTTAATTTTGTAGTGGAAATCTGATGAAACTTGCCACCACCCCAGCCCTGGGACTTGCTTACTTTGCCTATTTTGCTGTGTTGGGCATTTTTGTGCCTTACCTGCCCATGTTTCTTGATGGCCGAGGTTTTAATTCTCACGATATAGGTTTGTTGCTGGCGATAGTCACCACAGCACGTATTATTGGCCCAAGCCTTTGGGCTATGGTGGTGGAGCGTAAAGGCGATCCAATCAGTGTCATGCGCTTTGGCGCTGTGTTGGCGTCCATTGGCTGGCTGAGCAGTTACGTCGATTTTGGCTATTGGCCTCTGGTGTTGGGCCTGGGGCTGTTCAGCTTGTTCTGGACTGCGATTTTACCGCAGCTGGAAGTCAGCGCTTTTCATTATCTGAATAACGACAGCACTGTGTATGGCCGGGTCCGCAGTTTTGGCAGTGTGGGCTACATAGTGGTTGTGATGCTGGGTGGTTTGCTGTTGCAGTATTTTGGCTCCGAATTTTTGCCTTGGGGCGCCACTGTGTTTTTGGCTCTGCTGCTTGGTACTTTGTTTTTATTACCCTCTTTTACGCTAAAAAACACCGAAGGGCAGCAGTCTATTCGTTTCAGAACTCTGTTTAAGCACCCAGTATTTTTACGTTTTATGGCCGCGACTTTTTTAATGCAAATTAGCTTTGCGCCTTTTTATGGCTTCTTTATTTTGTATTGCCGCGATTTAGGTTACAGCGGTGTGACCTCAGGCATGATGATAGCGCTGGCGGTGCTGGCGGAAATTATTGCGTTTTTTTATGCAGGTAAAGTACTGAACCGCTTTAGTTACCGTGTACTGCTGACCTTTTGTTATGGTCTTACGGTACTGCGTTGGCTGATTGTGGCTTATCTGGCAGAGCACTGGTATTGGCTGGCTTTTAGCATGTTATTTCACGCTGCCAGTTTTGCTCTGGCGCACAGCTGCGCTATGCAATTTATTCAAAGCTTTTTTGCACCGGCCCAGCGTAGTCGGGGGCAAGCTTTATATGCAGGCATAGTGTACGGCGGTGGCGGCGCTATAGGGGCTTATTGTGCTGGCGTATTATGGGCGGATGGACCTGGAGCTACCTTAACTTTTGTCAGTGCTGCAGTCGCGGCTTTAGGTGCCACTTTAATGGCATTTTCTTTGCCAAACACTTTACGCCAGCAGCAAAAGCTCTAGCATTCCTTAGAGTTCCTGCTGGGCATAGCTTTGGTAAAAGGCTACAATGCGGCGTTTTTTTTACGCTGTAGAGGATATTGTGGCCAGTCTGTTTCGTTTAGGTTTAATTATCAATCCTGTAGCCGGAGTAGGTGGTGCTGTTGCGCTCAAAGGCAGCGATGGCGTAGTGGAACAAGCTCTGGCTTTAGGTGCTGTGCCTCAGGCGCAGAATAAAACTGCTTTAGCCTTAGAACAGCTGTTACCTCTGAAAGAACAGCTACAAATACTGACGGTTGCTGGTGCTATGGGCGCTGATTTATTGGCATCTTTAGGCTTTCATTTTCAGATTTGTTATACACCAGGATCCAGCCACACCTCTGCAGAGGATACTGAACAAGCCGCTGCTGTTCTGGCAGAGCAGGGCGTAGATTTATTGTTATTTGCCGGTGGCGATGGCACAGCCCGCAATATCTGTGCTGCGGTCGGCGAGCGCTCGACAGTGCTTGGTGTACCAGCAGGTTGTAAAATTCACTCCGGTGTTTATGCCATCAGCCCTTCGGCTGCGGGTAAAGTCATAGCTCAGCTGGTCAAAGGCGAATTAGTCACCTTAACCGAAGCTGCAGTGATGGATATAGACGAAACGGCTTTTCGTCAGGGCATAGTGCGCGCCAAACGTTTTGGCGAAATGCGTATCCCAGCGGAGCTTCGTTATATCCAAAGTGTGAAGAATTGCGGCAAAGAAGCCGAAGAGCTGGTGCTGGATGATTTAGCAGCTTATATAGCCAGCACTATGGACGATGATGTGCGTTATGTGATGGGCTCAGGCTCTACGGTTGCAGCCGTGATGAGAGAACTGGATTTGCCCAATACTTTATTAGGCGTAGATGTGGTTGAAAATGGCAAGCTGATTGCCTCTGATGTCACAGCCACAGAATTGCTGGCGCTGGTGCAGGACTATCCAAGCAAACTGGTGATCACCTTAATAGGCGGGCAGGGCCATGTGTTTGGTCGTGGCAATCAGCAGTTAAGCCCTGCGGTTATTCGCGCTGTGGGCCGCGCTAATATTTGTTTAGTGGCCACTAAAACTAAACTACAGCAACTCGAAGGCCGGCCTTTATTGGCCGATACCGGTGATGCAAACCTTGATCAGCAGTTACAGGGCCTGATCCCTGTGCTGGTCGGTTACAACGATTATGTGATGTACAGACTAGGTCTGGAGGAGTAAAAATGCAGGACGTTCAGGCCTATATTCAGCAGGTTGCACAGTTTTTAGATGCAATGGTGCAAAAAGCCAGTGATGATGAATTATTTGCCGGTGGTTATTTACGTGGCCATTTTGATTTAGCTGTGGGCCGTTTAGAACTGACAGAACAACAATTTGAGCGTGCTGAACTTGCGGCTTCTGTACAACAAAGTTTAGATCTGGCTATTGCAGGTGGTGAACTGACAGAGCAGGATCAACACTTAGTGTTAGGTTTATGGCAGCAGCTACAACAACTTTCGTGATCTGATGTTGCATCAGATTGAAACTGAAGCCGAATTTGATTTGCGCTTCTACAACGCGCTTCGTGCGCCAAACTACAAGTGAACTTTATGTCTACTAAATTTACCAGCTTAGAGCAACACGCCAGTTATGGCATCGGTCTGCAAATGGGTCAGCAACTGGCTGACAATCCGTTTGACGGTTTGGACATTCTGGCTGTAGCCGCAGGTTTAGCTGCAGCTTTTCAGGGTGACGAGCCAGAAGTATCTGAACAGCAAATTGGTGCTGCATTCCAGGTGATCAGCCAGCGTATGCAGGAACAACAGGAAGAACAAGCCAAAGCTTTAGCTGGCGCTGGTGATGCTTTCCTGGCTGAAAATGCGAAAAAACCAGGCGTGACAGTGACTGAATCAGGTTTACAGTACGAAGTATTAGTACAAGGTGAAGGCGAGAAGCCAACTAAAGCTTCTACAGTGCGTACGCACTACCACGGTACTTTGATTGACGGTACTGTGTTTGACAGCTCGTACGACCGTGGTCAGCCTGCTGAATTCCCGGTTTCTGGCGTGATCGCCGGCTGGACTGAAGCTTTGCAACTGATGCCTGTTGGCACCAAGTTACGTTTAACTATCCCACACAACCTGGCTTACGGTGAGCGTGGCGCTGGTGGCAAAATTGCTCCATTCAGCACTTTAGTCTTTGATGTAGAACTGTTAGCTATCATTAGCTAATTGAATTAAAAATGGGGTCAGATCACATTGTTAACAGTTAACAATGTGATCTGACCCCATTTTATTAGTCGTAAGGATTGTACTTTTTCTTCTTAAACTGACTGAGAATTAACATCAGCGACAACAGGGTGTACACCACAAAAATGACCCGGGTCCAGACTGGCATGGAGAGGTCCATAAATCGCCAGGCTATATCACCACACATACCCGTTGGATTAAAAACTTCCGGAAACCATTTATCTAAAGGTAATCCCAGCGGAAACTCAGGAAACAAACTGCAGGTGTATAAACCGCCGGACTGCACCAGTTCTTCCACACCCACATGTTCATGAGTGATCAACAACCCCCAGATGGAGCTGGCAATAAAAGTTAATAAAGCTATCCAGCGCAACAAACCATTGGTTGGTGACACCAGGGCAATCAGTGCAGCCAATAACACGCCAGCTAAGGCAGCTCTGGCATATACGCACAGCATGCAAGGTTGCAAATTCATCTGATATTGAAAGTACAACGCCAGACCTAACAACACCGCGGCAGACAATGCTAAGACGAGCCACGCCGATCGTTGTTTTGACCATTTTGCCAGACTGGATAACATTCGGATCCCTTTGTTTGATAAAACAAAACTATAAGTCGGTCAATCTAAGGCAAAAACAGCCGAAAGACAACCCACAGCACGTCGAACAGCTATTTTTAATCCATAGCTTGTTAACTGCTTTGTCTCTGGTACAATCAGTGCCATTTATCTGACATTATAATAATGACAACGGGTTCCTCCGCATGACTATGAATTTAATTAAAGCACAAAGCCCGGCTGGTTTTGCCGAAGAATACATTGTTGAATCTATCTGGAATGGCAAATTTGCTCCAGGTTCCATTCTGCCGGCTGAGCGTGAACTGTCAGAGCTGATTGGCGTCACCCGTACCACCTTACGCGAAGTATTGCAGCGTTTAGCCCGTGATGGCTGGCTGACTATCCAGCACGGTAAACCAACCAAGGTCAATAACTTCTGGGAAACCTCAGGGTTAAATATTCTGGAAACGCTGGCTCGTTTAGATGAAGAGCGTATGCCGGAATTGGTAGACGAGCTGCTGTCAGCCCGCACCAATATCAGCGCCATTTATATTCGTGGTGCCATCAAAACTCATAAAGACCAGGTGATTGCCTCATTTGCTGGCGCTGAAGATTTAGCGGACACGGCCGAAGCTTTTGCTGCTTTTGACTACAACCTGAACCATGAAATGGCGCTGCACTCCTCCAATCGTATTTATGTGCTGATTTTAAATGGTTTCCGTGGTCTGTATAACAAAATTGCCCGTTTTTACTTCTCATCGCCTGAAGCCCGTGAACTGGCACGTCAATATTACAATCAGCTGAAGCAATACGCTGAAGCTGGTAAACATGACGAAGTGGTGTTTGCAGTACGTAAGTACGGTAAAGAAAGTGGAAAAATTTGGGCAGGTTTACGCTCACAAATTCCAAAAGATTTAATCGAATAATCTGAAACCGCCGAAAGGCGGTTTTTTTTGCTTGTTAGCTGCGATCCAATGTTCACAAAACAGCAGGATAGCTGTTTTGCACAGCTTTAGCTGCCGAAGGCGAACATCATGGACGATGTGAGTGAAAATCGCTCCAGGCGATTTTGTTGTTTTAAGGCTCTGGGATACTTATCCCTTGCAGCCTTGCCACAGCGGGCGGGGCTGGTTATTATATTGCCATATATAATATAACCTTTAGTTATATGAGGCGAACCATGCAAAATCCTGCTGTGCGACCACAAGAAATTTATCTGGATAATAATGCCACGACTCCCGTACTGGCTTGCGCCGCTGAGGCGGTGCAACATACGATGCAACAATGTTTTGGTAATCCAAGCAGCAGTCACAGTACAGGTATTAAAGCCAAAGTTGAGCTGGAAACTACCAGGCAATTGGCTCGTCAGCTGATTGGCGCAGGCTCTGGTGATATCGTCTTTACCTCCGGTGCAACTGAAGGTATTCAGAGTTCTATTTTCTCCGCTTTGTTGCATGCCCGGCTCGAAGGAAAGACTGGACCAGCTTTTAGCCTGTTGTACGGTGCTACTGAACACAAAGCAGTGCCTCAGAGTCTGGAACACTGGAATCATGTATTGCAGCTGGGTGCCACTATTAAAGCTATTCCTGTCGATCAGCATGGTCTGCTGGATTTTGACTTTATTGGCAAAGAATTGCCCAACACCCTGTTGATATGCACTATGGCTGCGAATAATGAAACCGGTGTAAAGCAGGATTTAGTAGCTTTGCAGCAACTTATTCGTAGCGTCGCGCCGCAGGTTCTGTGGATGGTGGACTGCGTGCAGGCGCTTGGCAAAATGCCATTGCAGCTTGAACAAATGACCATAGACTACGCGCCATTTAGTGGTCATAAACTTTACGCCCCTAAAGGCATAGGTTTTTTATATGTACGTAAAGGGACTCCTTATCAGCCATTACTGGCAGGGGGTGGGCAGGAGAGCGGCTTACGCTCAGGCACTGAGAACTTACCCGGTATTGCTGCTTTGCAGGCTATCTTCCGACAACTGAAATTAAAGGACGGTTCGGTATTTCAGTCTGAGCAACAACTATGGAGTTACCGCGAACAGCTGTTATCCGCATTACGTCAGGTTTTTCCTGATTTAGTTTTGAACAGTGATCAACCTTATATCGTGCCTACCACCATCAACTTCTCTGTGCCGGGTTTTGCCAGCAAAGATATTATGGATTTGTTTGATGCTGCAGGTATTCGTGTTAGCTCAGGTTCGGCCTGCAGCTCTAAAATTCCGACCAGCTTTGTGCTCAATGCGATGGGCTTGCCGTTGTGGCGCAGCCAGGGCGCTATCCGCTTGTCCTTTGGTCCTGCGATGACTGTGGATGAGTGCCAGCAGGCTTGCCAGGCTATTCTGGCGTTAAAAACCGTGGTGAACTCCTGTTGTCTGGTATTAAGTGACGCCAGCAGTACTGAACTTCAGCCAGTAAATGGCTTAGTGCAGTTAAAGCATGAAGATTTATGCAGTTATTTACTGGTATCAGCAGAAACATCGGAAGTCGTTATCATCGATGCGGTGTTGCCTTTGGCCAGTCGTATTGCGCAGTTAGTACAAGGGCACCAGTTTAAAGTCCGGGCTATTCTGGATACCCATCTGCATAAAGATCATCCTTCAGCACGGCCTGAGCTTGTCACATTATTGGCTGATTTACTGGACCCTGCTAATACCGATGTACTGGGTTGGCCTCTGAACGAAACCAGGTTGCACATGGGTGCTTATCAGTTGGAAACTTTGACCACACCGGGTCATAGCCCTGAAGCTGTGACTATTTTGGTCAAACAGCAGCAACAGCAAAAATTCGCTTTTGTTGGTGATTTTATTTTACCTGGTGGCACAGGGCGACTCGACTTACCGGGTGGTGATAGTCATGCGTTCCGTCATAGTTTAAGGGCCTTAAGTCAGCAGTTAGACCCTCAGACTTTATTATTATCCAGTCATGATTATGCCCAGCGTTTTTTCACCCGTTGGGATCTGATGCTGCAAGAACAGCAGGCATTGCAGCAGGTATTGAACACCGAAGATACACCAGAGCTGTGGCTGAGTGAATTACAACGTCAGACAGATTGGTTGCACCAGCAGGCAGGTCATTTTTGTGGTGTAGTGGAAGTCTGTGCCTCAGATGCGACCGCTGTGATTGATAGAGATCAGATCGCCGCTTTGATAAAACAGCACCCGCAGTTACAAATTTGGGATGTACGCGAACCCCATGAACAAGCCGCCGGTGCTTTATCTGTCTACATGCCAGACTTAGTCTGTAAAGAAGTTCCGTTGTCGGCCTTGGTGCAACAAGTGGCAGATCAACAAACAGCAGAACCTCAGCCTGTGTTACTGGTCTGTCGTTCCGGTAATCGCAGTTTATTGGCAGCAAAAGTGCTGAACAGGGCAGGCTTTGAGCTGGTATTTAATTTAAAAGGTGGGGTCGCGCTTTTAGCCTGACTACCCTTCGTATTTAGCATCTACGGAGAGACGGGCGACCATAAAGGTCGCCTTTTGTATGCGCCTGTTTAATAAAACAGATGCTGCAATGGATTTAATAAGCGGGTTAAGCCTTTTTTAAACTTAAGCGGGGCGGTTAATACCGACAAACACAAACAATCTTCACTCATGGTACGTGGTGTGTGTGTGTGATCCGGCGTATTAATCAATAAATCACCTTCACCGTAACAACCCGATTCATCATAAATCTTACCTTTGAGTACTAAGGTTATTTCCAAACCTAAGTGAGTATGCTGCGGCACTTCGCTTTCTTTGCGGATATAAAGCAAAGACACGTTATGCTGATCTTCACCAGCCAGTTTTGCTGTGCTGATCCCACCTAAATTGAGCCACTTCAGCTTATTTTGCAGCAATGGTTTTAAAGAGGCTGGTAATAAAATTTCGCTGTTCTGAATTTGCAATGCAAAAGGTTGGCGTTTTTCCATCTTTGCTGCCACTTCTGGCTGAGCCGTAATAAAGTCCAACATCTGTTGCCAGTCTGCCTCAGCACTTGGTGCTTCAGACAGACTCACCAAAGTTGCACCTGCTTCGGCTTCTAAATCCATTTTTATGCGTTGACAATGTGGGCACAGATCCAGATGCGCTGCTATCGCCAGACTCAATTCAGGGGCAAGACTGGCTTCAATATATTGTTCCAGCAATTCCAGCGCCGGGTGGTGTTTAACTGCGTGGATCATCAATAGCCTCTCTTAATCTGTCCAGCGCCAAACGAATACGGGATTTCACTGTACCCAACGGGATAGACAGCTCTTCCGATACTTCCTGGTGCGATTTCTCTTCTAAATACACTTTTTCCATTACATCACGTTGCGCCGCAGGCAGTTTGGCAAAATGGGGTGCTACTTTTTCTGCCAGTAACCACAGATCCCATTCGTTACTGTCTGTACCTTCCTGTTCCGGATAGTCACCATCAAAAAATAAATCGTCGGCGCTCAGTTCGTCTTTACGACTTTGTTTTTTGCGTAACATGTCAAATCGCACATTACGGGCTATGGTAAAAATCCAGGTCGAGGCACAGCCGCGACTGGCGTCGAATAAACGGGCTTTTTGCCAGACATTCAACATGGTGTCCTGCACCATCTCCATAGCCTGCTGCTCGTTACCAAACATCTTTAGGCCAAAAGCTTTTAAGCGTGGTGCAAAGTAACTGAATAATTGTGAATAAGCCTGTTTGTCGCGGTCCACTGCGATAAAGGTTAAAGCTTGTTCCCACTGCGTATTGTCTTGTGGTTGAACTGACATAGATCCTTGAATACCGGGCCCTTGATAATTACTGCCATCATGCCTTTGAACTGATGTTGGATCCAACATTATTCCAATCCTGTCTGTATCGTTTTTGCTTGTATTCTATTTACGCAGTGGTTTTGACTTTGGATTGGTTTAAAAAATAGAAAGGTTTGTTTGATTTATTCTGATTTATTATCTAAAAAGTTAACGTTATTCTGTCATTACTAACTCGACAGGAGAAACTACCATGGCACATGTATTAGTAATTAATAGTTCTTTAAGCGGCGATAAAGGTCAATCGACTCAGTTAAGCCAACAGTTTTTAGCTTCTTTACCAGCAGGTTTTACTACTGAAACTGTTGACCTGGTACAAGATAGCTTTGCTCACTTAACCATGACTGAAATTGGCGCCTGGATGACTCCAGAGTCAGACCGTACTGACGAGCAAAAAGCTTTAGCTGCGTTGTCAGACGACGCCATTACGCAGATTCAAAAGGCTGACGCCATTGTTATTGGTGTACCTATGTACAACTTCGGTGTACCAAGCCAGTTAAAAGCTTATTTCGACCGACTGGCTCGTGCTGGCATCACCTTTAAATACACTGAAACAGGTCCTGTAGGTCTGTTACAAGACAAACCAGTGTTTATTTTTGCCACCCGTGGTGGTTTATATCAGGGCACACCTATGGATTCACAAACTCCGTTTGTTAGTGCTTTTCTGAATTTCGTTGGTTTGAAAGATTTAAACTTTATCTACGCTGAAGGTCTGAACATGGGCCCGGAAAGCGCAGAAAAAGCTTTAACTGCTGCAAAAGCCCGTATTGCGGAATTAGCGCCAGCTGTAGCTGCCTAGCAAAAATCGCGTTTTTCTCCGAAGGCATCCTCCTTCCTGCAAGCTTTGGCCACTTTATTAAGTGGCCTCTTTTTTTTCAATTTTAACTTTTATGTTGTTATTTAAAGACTTTTTGTAGTTAAGGTTTGGTATCTGCTGCGCCTCTGAATTATGCTAGGTAAAACTAATGCCTCAGGGAGAGCAAGCTTTGGCAACTATTCAGTCTCAACATAAATGGCGTTTTTTCCGGTCCGGCGGTTTTGATCAGGTGGCTTTGGATTCTGCAGCAGATTTGCAGCATCTGCATGAACTGGATCCAAAACTCTGGACTGTGCTGAATTGTCCTACCACAGGCCTTGAATTTGATCATCGAACTGCAGCTTTATTGGATTTAGATAAAGATGGTCAAATCCGCGTGCCAGAAATTCTTGCAGCTGTGCGCTGGTGCTGTGAGCGTTTGCAAGACGCGGAAATTATGTTTCAAGCACCGGGGTTACCACTTGCCGCTATTCGCGATCAAGACGCTGAAGGGGCAAACCTCAAGGCTGCGGCGCTTCGTGTGCTCGAAATTACCGGTAAAACCGAAACCGACTCACTACAGGTTGCCGATTTAGCTGATATGACGCTGCTGTTTTCTCCGCATCATTTTAACGGTGACGGCGTGGTGATGGCTGAATTGACCTCTGATGCTGAACTGGCACAACTGATTTCTGAAATTATTCAGACTCAGGGTGGTCAACCGGATCGCAGCGGTGGCGAAGGTATTCACAGCGACAGCCTGAAAGCCTTTTATCAGCAGGCCGCAGCTGTGGTGGAGTGGCATGCCGCTGGGGGCACTGCCGATCTGGTATTTAGCCCTTTGGCTGATAAAACCGCACAAGCTGTTGCTGCTTTTGATACTGTGAAAGCCAAGGTTGATGATTTTTTTGTGCGTTGTCAGCTGGCAGCTTTTGACAATCGTGCCACAGATGCACTCAATCCAGCAGTTGCTGTGTATGAGCTATTAAATAATAAAGCGATCAGCAGCAGCGATATGGATGTGGCCGCTTTACCTTTAGCTGCTATTGCGGCTGGACAGTCGTTGCCGCTGGGTGATGGAGTCAATCCGGCCTGGGCTGATGCCATTGCACAGTTTAAACAAGCAGTGCTGGAGCCTTTATTGGGAGCCAAAGGCAAACACAAGGCCGCGCATTTAACAGCAGAGCAGTGGCAGCAGATTTGTGAACAGTTAGAACCATGGCGTTTGTGGCAAGCAGCTAAACCTGATACCAAGCTGCATCAACTGGAGCTGGATCGTTTACAAGCTATTGTCGCAGGTGATGGCAAAGAACGACTGGAAGCGCTGATTGCTCAGGACATTGCGGCCTCCACTTTTGCCGATCATGTTGATGCTGTGGAACGCCTGGTCAGGTATCAGCGCGATTTAGTCACTTTGCTGCGTAACTTTGTGTCGTTAAGTGATTTTTACCAACGTAAACACAAAGCTATTTTCCAAATAGGTACCTTGTATCTGGATCAACGCAGCTGCGAGCTGGTGCTCAAAGTTTCAGATATGGCGCGTCACGCTACCATGGCGCCTTTTAGTGGCTGTTACCTGGTGTACTGCACCTGTGAGTGCCAGGGCGAAGCTCCGTTACAGATAGTGGCAGCCCTGACAGCTGGCGATGTGGACGAGCTGATGGTGCCAGGCAGAAACGGTGTGTTTTACGACCGTCAAGGCCGCGACTGGCGCGCTATGGTGACCAAAGTGGTGGTTCAGCCAGTCAGTATCGGTCAGGCGTTTTGGTCTCCTTACAAAAGAGTGGCGGCTTTTATTGAAGCCCAGCTGCAAAAGTTTGCAGCCTCGCGTGATAAAGATATTGAGGCAAAAACAACCACTGGAGTCACTACAGCGACTGTGCCAACTCCGGCTGCAACTCCAGGGGCAACAGCGGCCGCAGCTGGTTTTGATATCGCTAAATTTGCCGGTATTTTTGCCGCTTTAGGTTTAGCGGTAGGTGCTATTGGTACTGCGCTGGCTGCAGTGATGGCCGGGCTTTTTTCGTTAGCTTGGTGGCAAATTCCGTTAGTTATTGTTGGAGTGTTGCTGCTTATTTCAGGACCTTCAATGCTGATGGCATTTTTGACCTTACGTCGGCGTAACCTGGGCCCGCTGCTTGATGCCAATGGTTGGGCTGTGAATACCAGAGCGAAAATTAATGTACCTTTTGGTGCTGCTTTAACTGGCTTAGCCCGTCTGCCAGCAGGAGCAAAACGCAGTTTGGCTGACCCTTTTGCTGAGAAAAAACGGCCATGGGGCAGCCTGCTGATCCTGTTGCTGGTTTTAATTGGCGCCGCACTATTCTGGTGGTTCAGACTGAACTAAAAGCCTGTTGATACTAAGCCTGCGAAGCTAGTTCGCAGGCTGTTTTTTTCACAACCTATCCGCTTATCGCCTGTCAGCAACCGTTAAACCTAAGCAGTGATCAGAGCTCTTGGTCTTTTGCGGATTTCTTTGTATAAAGAGCTTACAACCACCACTAAAAAAGAACATCAATGAAAACAAAACCATGGTTAGTAGCGGCTTTTGTCGCGGCAAGTTTTATCGGTTCTGCTGTTGCAGCTGAACCTCAAACCTATCAGCTGAACTCTGTCAGCGTGAAAGCTCCGGAAAATGCGGCCCATGCGCCTTTTACTATGGAGCAGATTATGGCGCATCCGGATTGGTTAGGCCGTCCGGCAGAGGGGGCTTACTGGGCAGATAACAACAGTCAGTTGTACTTTCAGCAAAAACGTCAGGGTTCAGAAATTCGTGACTGGTATAGCTTAAAGGCAGAGCAGGGCGCTGTTGCGACTGCTGTACCTATGGCGGACTGGCATTTAATGGGCTCAGCCCAAACGGTTTATAGTCAGGATGGCAAATCGCTGGCTTATCTGTTTGAAGGCAATGTGTTTGTTAAACATCAGGGCAAGTTAACCCAAGTGACCCGCAGCTCGACCCGTTATGACGAAGTGCAGTTTTTAGCCGACGGTCGTCTGGCATTCCGCTCTGGCTGGACTTATCAGGTACTGGATTTGAATAGCGGCGCTGTGACTGAACTGGTCAGTTTAAAAAATGCCGATAAGCCTGCAGCCCCTAAAGTGGCAAATACTTATATGGCGCAGGAGCAACACAAGCTGATTCAGTTTGTCGCCCTGACCCATAAAAACAAAACAGAGCAGTTTGAACAGCAACAGTTGCTGGCGTCGCAAAACCCTGCGCTGGCAACGCCTGCTGTGTATCTGGATAAAACGAAGCGCATCGCTTCAGCCAGTTTGTCACCCAAAGGCGATATGCTGCTGGTTGCTTTGGCTGACAAAGCAGGCTGGCGTGATAAAACCGACATTATGCCAAACTACATCACTGCGTCTGGCAACATAGCTGCTGAGGAAGTACGTCGTCGTGTCGCTGATCAAAAACCTCAATCGCAACAACTGTTTTTAGTGGATGTAAAAACCCAACAAGCCACAGAGCTGAAATACGACTCTTTGCCTGGTTTTGATGAAGATGTATTGGCTGGCGTAAAAGCTGAAAATGCCAAAGCCCAAGGCAAAACCTACCAATCAAAAAAAGCACCTCGCGCTATTGAGTTGATTAACGATTGGAGCTGGAACCAGTCGGCTATTCAGTGGCACAACTCAGGTTCACAGGTTGCAGTGATGCTCAAAGCTTGGGACAACAAAGACCGTTGGCTGGCGACTGTCGATTTTGCTAAAAAGCGTCTGGTTAGTCAGCACCGTTTGCATGACGATGCCTGGATCAACTACAGCTTCAATGACTTTGGCTGGTTAAGCCAAAAAGAGACTTTGTATTTCCTGTCAGAAGAGTCTGGTTATGCGCATTTATATGTCAAAGCTGTTAATGGTGAGGCGAAAAAACTGACGGCTGGTACTTTTGAAGTCAGCAACCCTCATTTAAGCAAAAACGATCAATACCTGTATTTTAAAGGCAACGTCAGCCACCCTGGTATTTACGAAATTTACCGTGTGGCTTTAAGCTCTGGCCAACTGGAGCAAATGACCGCCTTAAAAGGCTCAGCGGATTACCAGTTATCACCGGATGAAAATAAACTGCTGCTGACCTGGTCCAACTCCGTGACTCCTCCTGAGTTATACCTGATGGACAATAAGCCAAAAGCGAAAGTCAGCCGGTTAACTCATACCGTATCAGCTGAACTGACGGCGTTAAATTTGGCTGCGCCACAAGTGATCGCAGTGCCAAGCAGTCATGGTAAACAGCCGGTTTTTGCTAAGTTGTATTTGCCAAAAGATTATCAACAAGGCGAAAAACGCCGCGCTGTTATTTTTAACCATGGTGCTGGTTATCTGCAGAACAGTGATTTGGGCTGGTCTGGTTACTTCCGTGAATATCTGTTCCACAACCTGCTGATCCAAAAAGGTTATGTAGTACTGGATATGGATTATCGCGCGTCAAAAGGCTACGGCCGTGATTGGCGTACAGCGATTTACCGCCAAATGGGCACGCCAGAAACTCAGGATTTAGTGGATGGCGTCAAATACCTGGTTGCCAACGCCCATGTTGATGAAAAGCGGGTTGGAACTTATGGTGGCTCTTACGGTGGTTTTATGACCTTTATGGCGCTGTTCACTGAACCTGATTTATTCCAGGCCGGAGCTGCGCTGCGTCCTGTGGGTGATTGGGCTTATTACAATCATGGCTATACCTCAAATATTCTGAATACACCTGATGTAGACCCTATCGCCTATCGTCGCAGCTCGCCGATTTACTTCACTGAAGGCTTAAAAGGCAAGTTGTTGATTAATGCACCTATGGTTGATGACAACGTCTTCTTCCAGGATACAGTGCGGGTGGTGCAGCGTTTAATTGAGCATGAAAATGCCAATTTCGAAACGGCGATTTATCCGGTAGAACCACATGGTTTCCGTCAGCCAAGTAGCTGGCTGGATGAATACAAACGTATCTTCCGTTTATTCGAACAAGAGTTATAACAGAACAAATACTCATAAAATGGGGTCAGATCACATTGTTAACTGTTAACAATGTGATCTGACCCCATTTTTAGTTAGTCAAAATCAGGTTCAAGCTCAAAGCGCAATAATTGCGACGAGTAGGGCTGGTACACTTCTAAACACAAGGCCTGTAACAATAAACGGGGAGCTGCTGCATAAGCTTCATCATGGGCGTAAAAGGCATCGCCTAAAATAGGATGCCCCAGGCTTTGCATATGCACTCTCAATTGATGCGAACGTCCGGTGACAGGTCGAAGCTCAACCAAACTACTTTCACCATCAAAACTTAAACGCTGAAAATAAGTCAGCGCAGCTTTGCCTGTTTTCTGACAAACTTTTTGCAGCGGAGGCTGAGTACTATCGGCAATTAACGGTGCGCTGACCATACCTTGTTCGGCAATCTGACCCCAGACGCGGGCACGATAGATTTTTTTTACAGAGCGTGAGGCAAACTGCTGTTTTAATGCGGCTTCTGCTTTACGGCGCAGGGCAAATACCACTAAACCTGATGTACTCATATCAAGCCGATGCACCAACTGAGCTAATGGGAATTGTTGCTGCACCCGGCTTAATAAGCAGTCTTGCATATCTTCACTGCGGCCCGGATTGGTTAATAAGCCACTGGGTTTATTCACCACCAGAATGTCTTTATCCAGATACAAAATATCCAGCAAGGGATCTGCTGGTGGGTTATACACAAAAGGCCTTTGCATCCACTTACTCTTAGTTAGCACAAATGGTTAGTACAGATATAGCTACTGCAGTTATATCCCTAATTCTGGCATACTAGCGCCAACTTTGTATCTAGTTATTTAGGCCATGAAAACTGCTATTGATGATTTGGCGATTTTGCCCGCCACAAAAGAGGCCTGGACTTTAGTGTATCAGGACGAATTCCTACTGGTGGTGAATAAACCTGCGCATTTACTCACTGTACCAGGCCGCCATCCACAAAATCAGGATTGCCTGATAAGCCGCGTACAACAAGAGTTTCCCTCTGCTGCTGTGGTACACCGTCTGGATTACGATACCTCGGGTTTGCTGGTGTTGCCTTTAACCAAAAAAGCCTTGTCGACGATCAGCAAAGAGTTTCAAAGCAGAGGGACAAAAAAGATTTATCAGGCTGTGGTCTCTGGTGTGCCGACTCCTGCAGCAGGTACTGTGGATAAAGCCATAGCAGCAGATGCTGAAAACCGGCCTTTGTATAAAATAAGTCTGGACGGTAAAGCCTCTGTAACGCACTACCAGGTGCTGAAGCTATTGCCACAACATCAGGCCTCGCTAGTGCAATTAGAGCCAGTGACAGGGCGCTCACATCAGCTACGTTTGCATATGCAAAGCATAGGGCATGCCATTTTAGGTGATCCTTTTTATGGTACTGCATCACAACAACAAAAAAGCAGCCGCTTATTACTGCATGCTGCTGTACTGGAGTTTACTCATCCACAAAGTGGTGAGCTGATGAGCTTCACCGCTGAAGCTGATTTTCTGCAGGCTTTGCGCTAGTCACATAGACAAACACCAGCCCAAGCAGCAGACCACAGATCACGCCATACAAATGAGCATCTATGGCTACATTGGCATCAATTAATGCGGCCAGTTCTGCATCTGGCCCTTGCCATTGCTCGTAGGCCACTTTGGCAATCACACCCAGCAAAATAAGCCAGCCGGACTGTATTTTATGTTTGATATCCAGCAGAGCGCCGATGGTAATAAAACAGTGCAGCCAACCGGATAAACCAACATAAATCTGAATATCTGGGCTGAACAGATACAAAAGTACACTGATACCTATACAACCAGAGAGTAGCAAAAAAGCAAAAGAGTTCAGGTTGTAATACAGCTGATGCAACATCAACATCAACAGCAAAGCGCCCAGATTCATCACTAAATGCCAGTGGTTGCTGTGTAATAAATGGCCAGTGACGGCGCGCCAGACTTGTTCCGGTTCAGCTCTGTGATATTCCAGTACAGAGCGAAGACTTTCAGGCAGAAAATGCAGTATCACCAGCAACACTACAAAAACCAGCAAGCTCCACTGAAAAGACGAAAAGGCGCGAAAATTTATCAACATCATCACCAACTGAATCAAATTGCTGCTATGCAAAAGCATTCGTCGCTTCAGGTCAAGGCTTTTAACGTGAAAAGCTGTATCAGTCATTGATCCAACTGGCCCGACTAGGTATGGTGAAGGTCTGTTGTAGGTAGGAAAAATAATGATCATTACAAAGTTCAAACTTCGGGTTCTGACAGCGGCGTTGCTGTTCAGTAGCACCACTTTATTTGCCGCAATTACCGATCCTGAAGCCACCACAGGTATAGAACAGAAACAACTGGCCACAGCCAAACATTATATGGCTTCTGCTGCGAACCCTTTAGCTGTGAAAGCAGGAGAGCGGGTTCTGGCCAAAGGCGGCAGTGCTGTCGATGCAGCTATAGCTATGCAATTGGTACTGGGGCTGGTGGAACCTCAAAGCTCTGGTATAGGGGGTGGTTTATTTTTGCTGTACTGGGATAAACAGAAAGCTGCTTTAAGCTCTATTGATGGTCGTGAAACAGCGCCTTCTGGGGCTGGGCCAGACTTATTTGTGCAAAACGGCCAGCTGATGAGCTGGCGTGATGCTTTTGTTGGCGGCAAATCTGTGGGTGTTCCAGGCGTTATTAAAGCGCTGGAGCTGGCGCATCAGCAGCATGGCGTATTGCCATGGACAGAGCTTTTTGCTCCGGCTATACAAATTGCAGAGCAGGGTTTTGTCGTCTCGCCCCGCTTGGCTGGTTTATTGAGCGGCGGCTGGACGCCAAGTGTTGAGAAGTTCAGCGCCAGTCAGGCGTACTTCAAACCTGAAGGCCAGTGGCTTAAAGCAGGTTTTGTTCGGAAAAATCCAGACTATGCCGCCTTACTGAAAAAAATTGCCAAAGAGGGTAGTTCGGCGTTTTATCAGGGCGATAATGCCAAAGCTCTGGTGGCCGCAGTGCAACAGGCGCCAATTAACGCAGGCAAAATAAGCCTTGCTGATTTAACTGCTTATAAGCCCAAACAGCGTGATCCGCTCTGTATTCCATACCGACAGTTTAAAATTTGCAGCATGGCTCCGCCAAGCTCAGGTGGTTTAGCGGTATTACAAATGATGGGCATGCTGGCACATCAGCCGATGGCCAAACTCCAACCTAATTCGGTCGAAGCCATCCATTTAATCAGTCAGGCAGGTAAGTTAGCTTTCGCTGATCGTGAACGTTTTGCAGCCGATCCGGATTTTGTCAAAGTACCGGTACAAGGATTATTAGCTGCTGATTATTTAAAACAAAGAGCTGCATTAATAACTGCATCAGAAGGTGCGTCAGCAGTGGCGGGAGAGCCCGCAGGGGCCGAACCTTTGGCGTCAGGTAAAGCCATAGAGTTTGCCAATACAAGTCATTTATCTGTGGTGGACAGTAAAGGCAATGCGGTCAGTATGACGACTAGTATTGAAAATGCCTTTGGTTCGGGTTTATTCGTCAACGGCTACCTGTTGAATAACCAATTAACGGACTTTTCGCTGCAGGCTAAAGTGGACGGTTATTGGGTCGCCAATAGAGTCGAAGCCAACAAAAGACCACGCTCCTCTATGGCGCCTATGATGGTGTTTGACGAGGATGGCAAGCTGATTTATATCACAGGCTCACCAGGTGGCAGCCGTATTATTAATTACGTGGCGCAAAATCTGGTGGCGGTGCTTGACTGGAAAATGGATGTGCAACAAGCGGCCAACTTGCCACGTTTTACTCATAGAAATGATGGACTGGTGCTGGAGCAGAATACCAACTTAAGCCAGCTGGTTCCTGCATTGCTTGAACTGGGTTATCAACCGAAATTAGCCGATTTAAATAGTGGTATTCACGCCATAGAAATTAAAACAGATCACTTAGAAGGTGCTGCCGATCCACGTCGTGAAGGCATAGCCGCAGGCCACTAAAGTAAAAGAGTCAGGACAACAGATGAGTATTGAAGTAGCAACAGAGCAGGGCGTGTTAACCCTGACTCTGAATAGGCCAGATAAAAAAAACGCACTGAACAAGCTGATGTACCAACAGCTGGTGTTGCAACTTCAGCGGGCATCACACAATGACGACGTGAAAGTGGTGTTGCTACAAGGCTCTGCTGAATGTTTTTCGTCTGGCAATGATTTAGCTGATTTTTTACAAAGTGGTGAGCTCAATGATGCTCATCCCACTGTGATGTTTTTGTATGAAATGGCAAAGTTTCCAAAACCTGTAGTGGCCGCAGTGGCTGGTCTGGCTATAGGTATAGGCACTACAGTACTGCTGCATTGTGATTTGGTGTACAGCACTGCTGATTGTCGTTTTCAGCTACCTTTTACTCAGCTGGGATTATGTCCTGAAGCGGGTTCAAGTCTGTTATTGCCTTTGCTGATTGGCCATCAGCGCGCCAGCAGTCTATTACTGCTGTCTGAAGCCATAGATGGCAATGAAGCCTGGCGTATTGGTATAGTCAATCAACTGGTGGCGAAAGAGGATTTGCTTGAATTTGCTTTTAATAAGGCGAAAAAACTGGCGGCTTTGCCGGCAGATGCGGTGCAAAGCAGTAA
>JAHIWM010000127.1 GCA_018815765.1 Gammaproteobacteria bacterium
AAATCTGATGTGCGTTTTTCAGATATCCTTGCTACTATTAGAAAAGTTGGCGGAAATCAATTAGTTGACCTAAAATTGTTTGACGTCTACACAGGGCAGGGTGTTGCACAAGGCCATAAGTCATTGGCAATAGCTTTAACCTTGCAGGACAAGGCGCGAACGCTAGAAGATAAAGATATCCAACAGGTTATCTCTTCCGTGGTCGAGGTGCTGAGCAAAGAGTTCAACGCAACGTTGAGGGATTAAGAATGGCGCTTACCAAAGCCGATTTAGCAGAACGTTTATTTACCAAGTTTGGCATCAGCAAGCGCGATGCAAAATTAATAGTCGAATCTTTTTTTGAAGAGATCCGTATTGCTTTGGAAGCAGGCGACCAGGTAAAACTGTCAGGTTTTGGTAATTTTGACCTGCGGGTAAAAAACCAAAGGCCAGGCCGTAACCCAAAAACAGGTGAAGATATTCCTATCTCCGCCCGCTGTGTGGTGACGTTCAGACCTGGCCAGAAGTTAAAAAGCAGAGTTGAAGTAGGCACCGCCAAGAAGTAATACCTTCTCGTGTTGCAAAAAAAGGAGTGTTCCGTCAGGGCACTCCTTTTTTATTTTCCGCCGCAAATGATTTACCGTGGAAGTCTGATGCCTGGTTGTCAAAAATTTTCTCTTGCAGTGATCCAATGAACCTGCTGATCTGTAAACAATTCTAGTCATCTCCGTGATTTTTTCTGTGAGTCCTTATTATGAATATCCAAATCGGTGTCAGTGCTTGTGTGCTAGGGCAAAAAGTACGTTTTGATGCCGGCCATAAAGCGTCAGACTTTTGCAACAGTACCCTTGCTCCTTTTGTATCTTATGTCCCTGTCTGTCCTGAGCAGGCGATAGGCTTAGGTGTACCTCGTCCTGCTATTCGGTTGCAGCTGAATGCAGAGCAGCAAGTACGATTGGTCAACAGCAAAGACAGTAGCATTGATCACACAGACACTATGCTGCAATTTAGCCAAAAGCTGTTGCCGGAACTGAAGCAACTCTCCGGTTATATCGTCTGCGCGAAGTCCCCTAGCTGTGGTATGGAACGGGTGCGTTTAAACGATCAGAATGGCCACCAGTTGGGTAAAGTTGGAGTAGGGGTTTTTACGCAACAACTGATGCATAGTTATCCCTGGTTACCTGTGGAAGAGGATGGTCGTTTGCTCGATAACAACCTGAGAGAAAACTTTGTCACGCGTATATTCGCCTGCCATGACTATCAGCAGATGCTGCAATCGGGTTTTACTGTGGGCAAGTTAGTGGCTTTTCACAGTCGCTATAAATTTTTGGTGATGGCGCATAGCCCAACGGCGTACCGTGAATTGGGTCGCTTAGTGGCTCAGGCGAAACTCTTTGCTCCGGATGAATTGGCGCAGCGTTATTTGCTGGATTTAATGCAGGCTTTAAAACAACAAGCGACCCGTAAGCAGCAAGCCAATGTGCTGATGCATTTGCAGGGCTTTTTTAAAAAAATGCTAAGTAGCGAAGCGAAGCAGGAGTTGTTGAAGCTGATCCATAAATACCGTCAGGGCCATTTACCTTTGTTGGCGCCTCTAACTTTGTTACGCCACCATTTGGCGCAGCATCCCCATCAGTATGTGGCGGCACAGCAGTATCTTCAGCCGTTCCCAGATGAGTTAGGGTTACGCGCCTGATGATTAACACAGCATTTTCTTTAGTCTGGCTGCGTAATGATTTACGTGTTTATGACAATCAGGCGTTGTTTGAAGCCTGTCAGGCAGGGCTGCCAGTGGTTGCTCTTTTTGTTGCCACGCCGGATAGCTGGCAGCAGCATGTTATGGCGCCGATGAAACAAGATTTTATTCGTCGTCGTGTACAGCAATTACAAACTGAACTTGCAGCTTTGAATATCCCTTTACTGGCGATTGAGGGCAGCAACTATTCTGCTATCCCAGAACTGATGCAGCGGTTGATCGACACTGGAGCAGAGGCCTTGTACGGCCACACTGAATACGAGTTACGTGAGCGTGTGCGTGATGATAAGGTCAGCGCCACTTTTGCCAATGCTGGTAAGCCGAGCTTTTGGTTTGATCGCAAAGCCGTAATGCCACCTGGCTCAATACTCAGTAAAACCGGCGGCATTTATCAGATTTTTACACCTTTTAAGAAAACCTGGCTGGCACGTTTACGTGAAGCGGGGATACGCTGTTTTTCTAAACCGAAAATGATGCCGGACATAAAGCTTCAACTGCCTGAATTGCCTTTAATGAAGCAAGGGGATGGCAGTTCGTCGGCTTATGTTGTGGATGAGCTGCATATTCTTGAACAGATGCGACAGTTCTGCCGGGACAAAGCAGCTTATTATCAAACAGAACGCGACTTTCCGGCTTTAGACGGCACTTCGTCTTTATCAGCTTATCTGGCGATAGGCGTTGTTTCAGCCCAGCAGTGCATCAGCCGTTTGCAACTGGAAGCAGCCAATGACTGGGACAGAGAAAAGTCCGGTGCTGCAGTCTGGCTCTCTGAGCTGGTGTGGCGGGATTTTTATCATCATATTCTGATGGCTTTTCCAGAGCTGATTAAACACAAAGCGTTTCAAAAAGATACGGACGGCATTGTTTGGCCAAATAACCTTGCGCTGTTTCAGGCCTGGTGTGAAGGACAAACCGGTTATCCGATAGTGGATGCTGCGATGCGCCAACTGAATCAAACCGGCTGGATGCACAACAGATTACGTATGATAGTAGCGAGTTTTCTGGTAAAGGATTTACATATCGACTGGCGTTGGGGTGAACAGTATTTCATGTCGAAGCTGATTGATGGCGATTTTGCCGCTAACAATGGCGGCTGGCAGTGGGCTGCATCAACTGGCACAGATGCTGCGCCTTATTTCCGTATTTTTAATCCAGTCACTCAAAGTGAACGTTTTGACCCGGATGGCGTATTTATAAAACGTATGCTGCCGGAACTTGCTGATGTGCCGAAAAAACAGATCCACTGGCCCCATCCTTTGCCGATGTGGAGTGACTATGTCAAACCTGTTGTGGATCACAGTAAAGCGCGGCTGAAAACCTTAGAGTTGTTCCACACCGTTAAAAAACCGCAGGATGTACTGGATCATGAATGAAAATAACGCGACAGAACGGCTGGAACGATTTTTAGATTTTTACAATAACTTAAGCCAGAACAACTTAGGTTCATTGCCTGAACTCTATGCCAGCAATGTGGAGTTTATTGACCCTGTGCACCATATGCTGGGGTTGGATCAGTTGCAGCAGTATTTCTCGCATGCCTATGCACGCTTGAGTAGTTGCCACTTTGTCGCTACCTCAAAAATTGCCAATCAGGATCAAGGCTGTTTGAGTTGGGTGATGACCTTTACTCATGAAGCCATAGGCAATGGCAAAGCCATTTCTGTGCATGGTTGCTCAGTCGTGCACTGGAACAGCGAAGGAAAAATTGCCTACCACAGAGATTATTACGATTTAAATGAAATGGTGCTGCAGCATATTCCGCTGCTTGGCTGGGTCACTAAAAAAATTAAACAAAAAATGGCGAAGGACACATAAATGAGGATTGCAGTAGTAGGTGGCGGTATTTCCGGCATGATCAGCTGGTATTTGTTGCAGCGCCAGCATGATGTCACTTTATTTGAAGCTGGCTCCTATCTTGGTGGCCATACAGCGACAGTAGATGTGACTGTGGAAGGCAAAGAATACGCCATAGACACGGGCTTTATTGTATTTAATAACTGGACTTATCCACTCTTTATTAAGTTCTTAGATGAGCTTCAGGTGGAGTCGCAGCCTACCCAAATGAGTTTTTCGGTGAAAAAAGCCGATACGGGTCTGGAATACAATGGCCATACGCTGGCCACTTTATTTGCCCAGCGCCGTAATCTGTTTCGCCCTTCGTTCTGGCGTATGCTGCTGGATATTGTCAAATTTAATAAGCTGGGTAAGGAGTTGCTGGAGCAAAATCATCCGGATCTGGATTTACTGATGGATGAGTTTCTGGCCAAACATAATTTAGGCCTTGAGCTTCGCAATGACTACTTGTTGCCTATGGGTGCCGCCATTTGGTCCTCTGGTTTGGTCGATATGCCTTCTTTTCCTCTGCGTTTTTTCCTGCAGTTTTTCAAAAACCATGGTTTGCTGAATGTGGCGGACCGGCCTCAATGGTCGGTCATTAAAGGGGGCTCGCGAGAGTACGTGCGTGCTTTATTAAATACACTGAATCCTGCACAGGTAAAACTCAATAGTCCTGTAAAAGCGGTAAGCCGTGATATAGATGGGGTTACGCTGGAGTTTACCGATGGCCGCAGTGAGTCTTTTGACCAGGTGGTGTTTGCCTGCCATAGCGATCAGGCGTTGGCTTTATTAAAAGACCCAACTGAAGCTGAACGGCAGGTATTGGGCGGCATCGCTTATCAGCAAAACGACGTGATATTACATACCGACCAACGTATTTTGCCAAAACGTAAAGCGGCATGGGCGGCCTGGAATTATCACCTGACCGATGCTGCGTCCAGTCATGCGACTTTGAGTTACGACATGAATATTCTGCAGGGCATCGAAGCCCCTGTCACTTTTGTCGTGACGCTGAATCATAGCCATGCCATTGAACAGGGCAAGATTTTAAAACGTTTTCAGTACGACCATCCGGTATTTAATCACTGCACTATTGCTGCGCAGCAACGCCGCAGTGAAATTAATGGCGTGAATAACAGCTGGTTCTGTGGTGCTTATTGGTATAACGGCTTTCATGAAGATGGTGTGCGAAGTGCTGTAGATATAGCCCTGGCCATGGGAGTGGAATTTTGATCCCATCAGGTCATGCGATATTAACGGGTGAAGTAGGGCATAAACGCTACCAACCCAAAGTGCATGGTTTTGACTATCAGGTGCATTACTTCTGGCTTGACCTGGACGAGCTGGACCGTATTCCGGTCAAAGGCTGGTTATGGTCTAAGGCACGTTTTGCCGCGTGCAGTTATCGTCGTGCTGATTATTTGCCTGGCGTAGAAGATTTAACTCAAGCGGTAACACAGAAAGTGCGGGACTTAGGTTTTAACGAACCAGTGGCGAAAGTCTGCATGATGAGCCCGCTGGCAAACTGGGGTTATTACTTCAGCCCTCTGACCTTGTATTACTGCTTTGATGAGACAAAACAACTGATTGCGTTACTGGCTGAAGTCAGCAATACACCATGGAATGAGCGGCACTATTATCTGGTGCCAGTCGATAGCGCAGAGAAATCGCATTACCAGCACGACAAGGCTTTTCATGTGTCGCCTTTTAATCCTATGGATATGCAATACCACTGGACTGTTGTAGTAAATCCAGCTCAACTGGAATTAGCAATTACTAATTTTAAAGCAGAGCATAAGGTATTCAGTGCCTGGTTTCATTTGGCCATACAGCCATTTAATCTGCAGGAGCTAAAGACTTTATTGATCCGCCGTCCATGGCAAAACGTACAAGTGATGACACGAATTTATTGGCATGCACTAAAACTGCTGATCAAAGCAGTGCCTGTGTATGGCCACCCTAAGTCAAAGGAAACACCAAGATGACGGTTTTGATCACCGAACAATGTCCTTTTCAAAACTTACGCTGGTTTGATAAAACCTGTCGTAAACTGGTGCTGAACCATTTAAGTCAGTTGCATTATGGCGCTATTTTATTAGTTGAAGGTCAGGAAAAAACGCTACTAGGCGATGCAAAGGGCGAGTTGCAATGTACCTTGACCGTACTGGATCCTGATTTTTATCAAAAAATGATGTTCGCAGGCTCAGTAGGGGCGGGTGAATCTTATATTCTCGGTCAGTGGCGCTGCGATAATTTAACAGTGCTGGTGCAGTTGCTGGCCCGTAACTCATCCATTCTGGATAAACTGGAATCGGCATGGGCGCGTTTAAGTAAACCTGCGCTAAAACTACTGGACTGGCGTAATCGCAATACCAAAGAGCAATCACGCAAAAACATTTCTGCGCATTACGATTTAGGTAATGCCATGTATCAGCTGTTTTTAGATCCAAGCATGATGTATTCCAGCGCAGTGTATGAAACGGATAGCTGTACGCTGGAACAAGCGCAGTTGAATAAACTAAAATCTATTTGCGATAAGCTGCAGTTAAAGCCAACAGATCACCTGATTGAAATTGGTACAGGCTGGGGCAGTATGGCTATTTTCGCCGCCCGTAACTACGGCTGTAAGGTGACAACCACCACCATTTCGCGTGAACAACACGACTATGCTGCGGAAAAAATCCGTGAAGCCGGACTGGAGTCACAAATCACTTTGTTATTTCAGGATTACCGCGATTTAACAGGGACTTATGACAAGCTGGTTTCTATTGAGATGAT
>JAHIWM010000128.1 GCA_018815765.1 Gammaproteobacteria bacterium
GGTCAAGCCAGCCTTGAAGTGATATCCCCTTTCGCTCAGCCTTTTGTCTTAACCTCCTTAGGTGGTTCAGTCGGAACGCCAGCAGCAGGCATTACCGCCTCTGTTGTGATGTTTGACAGCATTGAAGCTCTGGAAAAAGCCGATGCAGCTTCAGTCAAAGGCAAAATTGTTTTTATCAACAAACCTATGGCCAAAGACAAATCCGGTTCTTTTTATGGCCAGGTGGTCGCAGCCCGCTCTCGTGGCGCTGTTGAGGCTGCTAAGTTAGGTGCTGTCGCTATAGTGATTCGTTCTGTAGGCACCAGTAATAACAGATTTGCTCATACCGGCACTATGAAGTATGACGAAGCCATCACTAAAATTCCTGCTGTAGCTATTTCAGTGCCTGATGCGCAGAATCTGGCAAAAATGCTGGAACGATCGCCAAAAGTAGAATTAAAACTACAAATGGACAACCAGCTGCAAACTGCGACCAGTCATAACGTGATCGCGGAAATCACAGGCACAGAAAAACCTGACGAAATTGTGCTGATCAGTGGTCACCTGGATTCATGGGATCAAGGCACTGGCGCTTTAGATGATGGTGCAGGCGTGGCTTTAGCTATGGCAACAGGCGCTTTGATTAAACAAAAAGGCAAACCTAAGCGCACTATCCGCGTTGTACTTTATGGCAATGAAGAAGGTGGCTTATTAGGAGCCAGAGCTTATGCTGCCAAGCATCATAAAGATTTAACCAAACATGTATTAGCAGCAGAATCTGATTTTGGTGCAGGTCGGATCTGGCAAATTGAAAGTCGTTTTGGCGACAAAGCTCTGCCCTTTACCAAAGAGTTACAACAGAAGCTGGCTCATCTGAATATTGCTTTAGGTGGCAATACAACCTACGGCGGTCCTGACGTTTCTGTATTAGCTCAGGCAGGTGTTCCAGTAGTGGCTTTGTCACAGGATGGTACTGACTATTTTGACTATCACCATACTCCAAACGACACGCTGGACAAAATAGACCCGGATTCATTAAAACAAAACTTGCAAGCCTGGCTCATCATGACCGAAACTGTTGCCAACAGCACAGTTAACTTACGTCACTAATGGCCAAACAAATCAAAAAGGCCTCGCTTTTAAGCGAGGCCGACAAACAAAAACTATTAAAAAAAGCAGGCAGCAAAAAGCCCCTCACTCAAGCACAGAATACAGTCACAACGACTCCTGTTGCACGCACAGTTTCGCGTTCTGCATCCCGGCTTAACACTGAAGAACAAGCAGGCACTTCTACTGCTAAAACGAAAAAAATATGGGGTGGCATAGTCGTACTTCTGCTCGCTGCTTTTATCATAGCCCCTAAACCTCAATTGCTTGAATACCATAGCGCAGGATTAACAACCCAAAGTGTCTACATGCCTGGCTGGTTTGGTAAACCCGGAACCATTTTGGATACCAATCAACGTGCAGTATTAGCAGAAGACGAACAACGCCTGTACCTGTGTTTTGAAGGCCAGAGCAATGAACAGTGCGCTAAATACCAGCTGCGCCATCAACAAGGTTTTATTGCCGCAGCCATCTACTGGTTTTCATCACGACCCTAGTACTGAGCCCTGTGCTCAGGCATGACGGCGCCAGCAAATCCGGCACAACCAAAGTTGTATCCCCAACACCAGTAAAATCATGGCGGATGGATACAATAAAAAACTCTGTGCATAGTTAAACAACAACACACCACTGCTCAAATAAATAAAAGGCTGCAATTCATAACACCAAAAGGGTAAAACGCCCTGCTCTTTAAATTTAATACCATATGGGCTACGACGTTTATCTGTGCGTATAACCCAGACCACAGCACCTACAAATATCAGTACGACGCCAAATAATGCTGCAGTCCAATGTGGCAACCATAATGCGGTTTGAGAGCCACTGATCACATAAAGGTAAGGTAAAGTTTCATAAAGCCGTTCGGGGATCATGATGCTCTCCTTGCAGGAATCAAAGTCGCTTTAAGCATAGCCCAAGGTTAATTTTTTGTTATTTAACGTCGTTTTTTGTATCAAAAAATAATCTAAAGCATTGATTTTAAAGAAAAGTATTTTTCGATTATTTAAGGTCGTTATCAAAGGCTGACGAAAAACCCGGTGATCCGTACTGCGCCTTCAAATAGGAGGGGTATATAATACGGCAATTCACAGTCAGCTTAAGCTGGAGTAGTACAAATGCATGACGAAGAGCTGGACTTATTTTTACAGGAAATGGCTGGGGTAAAACGCCTAAATGCTGATGCTCTGGCCGATCCCAATGGGGAACATAACCCAAGCCTGGCGCAACTGGCACGGCGTAAAGCTGCAGAACAGGAAATGGAATACGATCCAAACTATCTGAGTATGGAATACGTCGATTTGGTTGCGCCTGACGATGTGATTGCCTACAAAAAAGATGGTGTACAGGACGGCGTCTATAAAAATTTGCGCTTAGGCAAATACCAAATGGATGCGACCCTGAACCTGCTTGGCAAAACCTTAATTGAAGCCAGGGCTGCTTTGTATAGTTTTATCGCAGATTGTCATCAGCGTGGTATCCGGACTTTATTGATCCACCATGGTATGGGACGCGACAGCAAACCTCACCCTGCAATTTTGAAAAGCTACTGTTTTAAATGGTTACCACAAATGCCAGAAGTATTAGCCTGTCACACCGCTTTAAAACCTCATGGTGGTTATGCAGCGACTTATGTGTTGTTGCAGAAAAATGCGGAACAAAAGCGGGAAAACCGCGAGCGGCATCAGAAAAAATAACAAATACCCCCACAAAGTGGGGGCATTTGATTCGAGCTATCCTTCGATGGATTGCTGTTCTTGTAAATTATGAGTCACTTGTCTAGCTTCAGCCTTCGTTAGAAAAGCCGACAATGCCATTAATAACACCAAAATGGCGATTGCAGTAAAGCCAAAACCGCGACTGGACGCTTTACGCATACAAAACCTCAGACTAAAAAATATTGTTATTGTTCTTGCTTTTTTGTGGATCTTGAGCAATCCAAAACCAGTGTAGACAACTTGTTGTTTAGTTACAAGATTTACAATCATTTACAGATGATTTTCTGATAAAGAGACAAGCAGAGGCACACAATAGCCTCTGCTTTCTGACTTTTAATGGCAAGTTTTAGCTTTTAGTCGCCAGTTTCTGCTGTAAAGCAGCAATAGCCTGACGGGCTGCGTCCTGTTGCAGACTATAAAATTGTTGCTGGTATTCAAATTCCACGGCTTGGCTATGCTCTTTGCACTGCAATAACTGACGCATAGAACTTTTAGTTTGCCGCACTAAAGCTGTGGGAACAGCAGCTAAATCAGCAGTCATAGCCAAAGCTCGTGGCAATAACTGATCAACTGCCAACACTTCTTTGACTAAACCATATTGCCAGGCCTGTTCAGCCGTTAGTTTTTCACCACAAAACAACATCGCCATCGCCTGTTGCCAGCCGATCAGTTGAGGCAGTAACCAGCCATGCCCTCCACCCGGATGCAAAGCCAACTGGAAAAAACGGCTGTCAAACCAAGCCTCTTTGCTGGCTAAACGAATATCACACACCATCGCCAGATTCATACCAGCACCCACAGCAGGGCCATTCACTAAAGCTATGGTGAGCAGTGGCGAATCTGCAACCTGACTAAAAGCCTGATACAGCTGTTTCAGTTCAGAACCGTCGCCGTCCACTGCATGTTGTAATACTTCCAAATCAGCACCAGCACAAAAAGCCCGCTCTGTGCCCATCACACACAACACTTTGAGTTCTTCATCAAGGCTGAGTTGATGCACAGCTGCTGCAATTTGTAAGGCAATTTCAGGTGTTAATAAATTACGTTTTTCTGCAGCTGTCAGTTGTAACAGTGCAACGTGACCGTACTTTTCAATAATAAAACTATCCATCAGTAGCCTCTTTCCCTGTTGACCAGATGCTTTAAAGGTAGCCCATTTAGCGTACGTTGATAATTTTCAACAATCTGATGGATAGCAGTATCTACGTTGGTCACAGCAGAGCAATGCGGAGTGACCAATACTGCCGGATGCTGCCAATAAGGATCTGTAGCTGGTAAAGGCTCTTCCCGAAATACATCCAGACAAGCGGCCTCTAGCTGGCCAGAGTCCAAAGCCGCTAATAAAGCATGATCATCTACTATGGCGCCACGGGCTACGTTAATGAGAATTGCGCCCTGTTTAAAAGCACTAAGACGCTCTGTATTTAAGAAGTTGTTGGTATCAGGTGTTAGAGGTAATAAACAAATCACCAGATCGGCATCAGCAACGGCCTGTTTAAAACCAGTGTCACCGGCGTAGCACTGAACAGCATCCAACTGTTTTAAGCTGCGTGACCAGCCACTGACTCTGTAACTCTGCTGTTGAAAATAGCGCGCTGCGGCCTGCCCCAATTCACCTAAACCCAGCACACAAATCTGCTGAATAGAGCGTGGGCTTTTCGGCTTCCATAGCTGTTGTTGCTGCTGACGCTGAAACAGATCCAGCCGTAGCTGGTAATGCAACACTATACCTGCCAGATAATTCACCATAGAGGACGCCAAAGCAGGGTCGACAATACGGCTTAACGGCAAGTCAGGCAAAGTAGGATCCGACACAATACTATCCACACCAGCGCCAAAAGACTGCAGGCTTTTTAAATTGCTCAGCGCCGCTAACGAACCAGCAGGCTGCTTCCAGACCACAGCCATCTGCACCTGTTCAGGCGCGCTGTAGTCTGGCCATTGCTGGATTAAAACGCCAGGCAATAAGGCACTTAACTTTTCCACTAAAGTATCTAATTTACGATCGGGGATCACCAGGGCTATAGACATCTGTTCACCAAAGCTTCA
>JAHIWM010000129.1 GCA_018815765.1 Gammaproteobacteria bacterium
ACGCAGAATTTTTGCCTTGATATCCGCCACACCACCATAAGGGTCGTGTAGCTGGCCTGCATCATCTTTGGCTATCGCATTGATGGTTAGATCACGGCGCTGTAAATCCTGCTCTAAGGTGACGTCTTGTGCAAAATAACAGGCAAAACCTGTGTAGCCCTGGCCTTGTTTACGTTCTGTGCGGGCCAAAGCGTATTCCTGTTTGGTTTTTGGATGCAAAAACACCGGGAAATCTTTGCCCACAGCCTGATAACCCAACCCCAGTAATTGTTCAGGTGTAGCACCAACCACCAGCCAGTCCTGGTCCAAAGCCGGGTAGCCCAGCAGCTCGTCGCGAACGGCTCCGCCCACAAGATAAATTTTCAATGCTTTCACACCTATCATTTTTTTGCCATTATAGCGCTTCGCTTTTTTTTGTCGCCAAAACTCAGCAGCGGGAACCTTATGTATACCGGATTTTTCGGTTTAACCAGTCAGCCTTTTTCCATAGCGCCTAACCCTGACTTTCTGTTTTTAAGTCCTCGTCACGCCGAAGCTCTGGCGCATTTGCGTTATGGTTTAGGTGAAGCTGGTGGTTTTGTGCTGTTAACAGGTGAAGTCGGTACTGGCAAAACCACAGTGTCCCGCTGTTTATTGCAGGAACTGACCGATCAAACTGAAGTGGCTTTTATCTTAAATCCCACTTTAAACGAACTGGAATTGCTGGCTGCTATTTGTGATCAGCTAAAAATCCGCTACAAAAAATCCGACGCCAGCTTAAAAATGCTGACTGACAAAATTACCAACCGTCTGATGAAAAACCATCAGGCCGGTAAAAATACTATTTTAATTATCGACGAAGCTCAGCATTTGCAGCCTGCTGTATTGGAACAACTGCGTTTGTTAACCAACTTAGAAACTAATACTAAAAAACTGCTGCAGGTGATTTTAATAGGTCAGCCTGAATTGCAGCAGTTGTTGCAGCGCCAGGATTTACGTCAGCTGGCGCAGCGGATCACGGCCCGTTATCACTTAATGCCTTTGACTGAACAGGAAGTGCAGCAGTACATCAGTTACCGTTTACAGGTCGCCGGTTGCAGCCGACCTGTGTTTACCGCTTCTGCGGTAAAAAAATTATTTCAATTATCTGGTGGTATTCCACGCCTACTCAATTTAATCTGCGACCGCGCTTTGTTAGGGGGTTATAGTCAGCAAAAGGCGTTAATTGATGCAGGTCTGGTCAATCAGGCTGCTTCAGAAGTGCTGGCGATAAAACCTCAACCGGAAAAAGCGGCCTGGCCTGTCTGGTTGTGGCCGGTGTTAACGCTAGTGGCGTTAGGTGTCGGTGCAGGGCTGTCTGCATTTATTTGGTAGGAACCCGTCATGTCGTTATTAATGGATGCGTTAAAGCAACAACAGCAAGTGCCGGTGGCGGCAGTAAAAACTGCATCAGGTCATGGCTGGCGTATTGCTGCTTTAACTTTATTAGTGGTTTTAGGTTTACTGCTGGGCTTTTTTATTGGCCAGTATCAATTCGATAATAAAGAGCCTGTCACTGAAGTGGTGGTTGCCCCGGTTCAGGCTGCGCCTGCTATCGCCAATGCGGCTGATATCGCAATGGAATTGCAACTGGCGGCCGATTTATTAAAACCAACAGAGCCTGTGCAACTGGAAGAAGTGCCGGAAGGTGATCCGCAATTGGTTGTATCGGCCAAACGCGGTGAGAAAGTATTAGGGCGCGCCAGTGTTGACGAGAAGGATGAAGACTTTGTTGATTTTGAACAAATGCAGGAAGCGGACACAGAAGAAGAATTAACCCCGGTCGACGAATTATTACCAGCAGCAGAGCTGGAAGAATCCGATGTATCAGCTGAACTTCGCGGTAAATTTGAGTCGGCTTTGGCTGCGGCCGATAGTCCACAGCGACGCAAACAAGAAATTAATTACCACGATGTACCAGCACAGGATATTAATCAGTTGGACGACTTATTACAGCGCCAGTTACCTTCGCTACGCTTTGAAGCTCATGTCTATGCCACGGATGCCAAACAACGTTGGATCAAAGTAAACGGCAAAGACTTGCAACAAGGCCAGTGGGTGACCGCTGATGTTCAGGTGAAAGAGATATTGCCGCAGTATGTGGTGCTGCAATTTGATCAAGTACAGTTTAGTGTTGAAGCCTTAACAGACTGGAGTTATCAACGTCGCTAAAGACGTTGTTACTCCAGCACTGACTGGCGGAAAAAACGAATAATATCAATGCCAAAATCCTCTGGCATCACAGCACCTTCAATTTCCAGATCCACTTTAGTGCTCGCCAGATCAACAATAGAAATTTCGATATAACGTCTGAACTTGCAGTTATAAAACACCTTAATCACAGGACGCAGCGGGTCTTGTTCGTTGGCTTTAATCACTATGCCCAGTTTTTCATTGCTTAGCCGGACCAACGTGCCAACAGGGTGAATACCTATAGCTTTAATAAACTGCGCCAACAGCACAGGGTCAAAACTTTGAGGAGATTCGCGTTTTAATATTTTTAGCGCCGATATACCAGTCTGGCCTTCTTTGTAGCAGCGTTGTGCCGTAATAGCATCGTAGGTGTCGACTATAGATATCATCCGGCCATAAACTGAGATTTGCTGCTCGGCCAATCCATGCGGGTAACCTTTGCCATCCAGCCGCTCGTGATGCACTGCAGCCACATCAATACTGATGGGGCTTAAGCCTGGTATTTTCTGCAAAATTTCATGGCTATACACCACATGACGGCGCATCTCACCAAATTCTTCAGCCGTCAGTTTGCCGGGTTTATTCAGTATGCTGTCCGGTATCAGAATTTTGCCTATGTCGTGCAACAAAGCTCCTGTCGCCAGTTGCTGGATCAGCTCTTCGTCAAACTTCATTTGTTTGGCAAAAATGGTCATCAGAATAGATACATTGACCGAGTGTTCCAGCAGGTAGGCATCTTTTTCGCGGATGCGGCTGATGCAGAGTAAGGCATCCTGATTACGAAATACCGAGTCGATAAAGCCTGTGGCGCAGTCCTGAAAGGGCTGCAGGTTCAACTCGCGCCCCGCCTGAATATCGGCAAAGGCTTTTTTCTGCAGGCCTTTGGCTTGCTGATACAGCACATTAGCCTGACCCAATTCCTGCTCAAAACTAACTTTTTCGCGGGTTCTTCCTGCCGATGTTGTTGGCACTGGTTCAGATGGTGCAGCAGCTTCCACTTTGGGCTGTTCCAAGGTTTTACTTAAATCGACCACCAGTTCCAGCACGCCCTTTTTCTTAAGTTGCTCTATCACAGCAGCAGTTCTGGCCCAACCCTGGGTTTTAATTTCGACAGTGCCTTTTTGCTTTTGCACAGACACCACGTACATGCCTGGCTGCAATTCGGCAATAGACAAAACTTTAAGCTGAGCTGGTGCTGTCATAGACTGACTCTCTGTGATTGCCGAATTACGGAAATTTACTAATAAGTGTAAATATGAAAAAAATGATACATTGTTTTTAGGCAAAAAAAAAGCCCGCAACAAGGCGGGCAGTGTATTTAATTAGCTTTTGCTGAAGTTTTAACCCAGGTTGTCTGTCATCGTCATTAACGAGGCATTACCACCTGCAGCTGTTGTATTGATAGTAACGGTTTTTTCTGTCACTAAACGATGCAATAACTGATGATCAGCAGGGCTGGTGACTAAAGCACTGATAGCGCCATCACGGGCCGCCATCCACTGCGCTGATAACGCTTTCAGCGGGTTGGTGCCTTCAATCACAGCTGTTGCCAGTGTTGGATGCGCTAACACTGCTTTTAAGGCTGGCAGCTTGACCCAATGGAACAAGTTCGCTGGTAAACCAGCCTGCAGTAACAACTTACGGCAGGTGTCCATTTCTGCATGCTGAGCTTCGCCTGCAGTACTGACCACTGCATTACCTGATACCAGAGCCGTGATTAACGCCAGCATCCAGTGTTGGAAACTGCTGTGTTCGCTACGAATAAGCGCCACTACACCTTTGGCTTCCAAATGCAGCTGGTTAGACTCACCCGTAGGCCCTGGCAGAGTAATAGGCTGGGCCAATTCTTTTTCGATAAACTGCAGCTGTTCACGAGCCGCGGTGATCACGTCGTTTAAGTCGTGTTCTTGCTCTGATACCAGCTTGTTACCAGCCAGCTGAGCGATAAAACGACGTAACACAGAACCGCGATTCGTCACGTTTTGATTCAGCCACGGCACCTGAGCCACAGCCATTTGCTGCAGTTGAGTATTCAGCTGAGCATCAAAACCGCTGGCAGCTTCTAACTGTTGTTGTACAGCAGCATCCAAAGCAGGGGCCTGTAATTCATGTTCTTTTACCAGACGGCTTAAGTAGAACGGGCCACCGGCTTTAGGGCCAGTACCAGATAAACCACGGCCACCAAATGGCTGAACACCTACCACAGCACCTATCATATTGCGGTTCACATAGATGTTACCTGCTTTGATTTCGCTGGCAACTTTCATAGTGGTTTGTGCAATACGGCTATGGATCCCCATAGTCAGGCCATAACCTGTAGCGTTAATTTGCTGAATGACTTTATCCAGCTCTTCCGCTTTAAAGCGGATGATATGCACCACAGGGCCAAAAACTTCACGTTCCAGCAGATTCAGGCTGCTGATTTCATATAAACGTGGTGCGAAGAAGTAGTGATCGCCAGCAGCTGGTGCATCACAGACATAATGCAAGGTCGCTTTGCCTTCCAGATACTGCACATGCTGGTTTAAACGTTCTAAAGCTTTGGTATCAATCACAGGACCTAAGTCAGTGCTTAACCAAGCCGGATCGCCTACATGCAACTCTTTCATAGCGCCTTTGATCATGGTGATGATCTTATCGGCTACATCTTCCTGCAGGAACAGCACACGAAGGGCTGAACAACGTTGACCAGCGCTCTGGAAACCAGAAGAGATCACATCGTCAACCACTTGCTCAGGCAGAGCGGTAGAGTCAACAATCATGCAGTTCTGACCACCGGTTTCGGCAATTAGAGGCACTGGCTCGCCACCACGTTCGGCCAGTTTACGGGCAATCCAGGCACCAGTTTCAGTAGAACCTGTAAACATCACGGCCTGAATACGAGTATCCGGCACTATGACTTCACCGACCTGACGACCTGGTGCTATCACCAGCTGAACTACATTATCCGGGAAACCTGCAGCTTTCATCAGCTCCAGAGTACGCACAGCAATTAAACTGGTTTGTTCGGCAGGTTTCGCCACGACCGTATTACCAGCCACTAAAGCTGCGCTGACCTGACCTAAGAAAATAGCTAATGGGAAGTTCCACGGACTGATACAAAGCACTACACCACGAGCTTGAGATACTTGCAGGTTCTTCGTGGCTTCAGCAGCGTAATAGCGACAGAAATCAACAGCTTCGCGTACTTCGGCCATGCTGTCGCCCACGGTTTTACCTGCTTCTTTGATACATAAAGCCAGTAACTCGTCGCGGTGTAATTCCAGCTGATCAGCCAGTTTATTTAAAAGCGTTGCGCGTTCAGTCACAGCAGTCGCAGACCAGGCTGGGAATGCGGCTTCAGCGTTGGTTACTGTCTGCTCCATCTGAGCACTGTTGCTGTGATGATGGAAACCTATCACTTCTTTGGTGTTGGCCGGGTTAGTCACAGCAAAAGCACCTGCTGGTACTTCAATCTGGCTGACAGAAGCAAGCCATGTGTCCATAGCTGCACGCATAGCAGTGACCTGATCGATATCGGTAAAGTCCTGGCCTTTAGAGTTCAGGCGGGCTGCACCGTACAGTTGGTCTGGTAACGGAATAGAGTTATTACGTTTTTTGCTCCAGGCACGCACTGTTTCTACCGGGTCTTTTAATAAAGACTCAACCGGAATATTTTCATCAACAATGTTGTTTACGAAGGAGCTGTTAGCACCGTTTTCTAATAAACGACGCACTAAATAGGCCAGTAAGTCTGAGTGTTCACCAACAGGGGCATAAATACGGCAAGGTACTTTGTCATCAGCAACGATTTGATCGTACAGCGCATCACCCATACCGTGTAAACGCTGGAACTCATAACCAGTGCGATCAGGTGCCATTTCTAAAATAGTGGCTACTGTGTAAGCGTTGTGAGTGGCGAACATAGGGTAAATACTGTCGCGGTATTCCAGCATCTTTTTGGCACAAGCCTGATAAGACACGTCAGTTGATGGCTTACGGCTAAACACCGGGAAGTCGCTTAAACCTTCAGTCTGGCTAACTTTTACTTCAGTATCCCAGTACGCGCCTTTCACCAGACGCACCATCATTTTGCGGCCCACTTTGACCGTCAGCTCACGCAGCCATTCAATGACAAACAAACCACGTTTGGAGTAGGCCTGCACTGCTAAACCAAAACCTTCCCAGCCGTTTAATTCAGGATCTGAGAATACAGCTTCGATAATATCCAAAGATATATCTAAACGGTCAGCTTCTTCAGCATCGACAGTAAAGCTGATGTCATAAGCTTTGGCGGCAATCGCCAGTTGTTTTAAGCGCGGTACTAATTCGCTGATGACTCTGTCGCGATGGGTAAATTCGTAGCGTGGGTGAATGGCCGATAATTTCACGGAAATGCCAGGGCTTTTTAATGGGCCACGTTTTTTCGCTGCTGTGCCTATGACTTTAATCGCCATCATGTAGCTGTCGAAATAGCGGTTGGCGTCGTCCATAGTGCGGGCGCCTTCACCCAGCATATCGTAGGAATAAGTAAAACCTTTGCTTTCCAGTTCTACTGCACGTTCTACCGCTTTTTCAATGCTGGTGCCCATGACAAACTGGGTGCCCATAATTTGCATGGCATAACGCACAGCCTGACGGATCACGGGCTCGCCCATACGGCCACAAGTACGTTTTAGTAAACCAAACTGAGCTTTTTTCTGATCATCGCTGTAATTCACCAGCTTGCCGGTCAGTAATAAACCCCAGGCCGAGATATTCACAAATAAAGATTCGCTATTGCCTAAATGCGAGCTCCAATCGCCGTTGGATAACTTGTCGCGAATAAGCAGGTCGGCTGTATGTTTGTCTGGCACACGCAATAAGGCTTCGGCTAAACACATCAGCACTAAACCTTCTTCGGTCGACAAAGAAAACTCGTTCAGCAGGGCGTCTACACCGCCTTTACCAACCTGAGCTTCGCGGATATTCACTACCAACTGACGGGCTTTTTCCCAGGCACGGCTGCGCGCCGCAGGGCCAATATCAGCAATAGGCAATAAGTTGTTGAGTACCTGATCTTCATCAGCGCGGTAATGGTCGCGCATGGTTTGACGAATAGCGTGACTAGTGGTCAGTTGGCCTTGGAATAACATAGGGTTTTAATCCAGTGAATTGAAAAAAATTATGCTGCATTTTAGTGAAAGCGCAGCCCTATTTGGTGGTTTCTTTTTCAAACTAACCTTATATAATTCGGTTTATAAATCATAAAACCCGAAAAAATACTGCCATGACTCAAAGCGCCAAAGGCCGGTTACCGGACCGTATCGACATGACAATTCTAGACACGCTACAAAAAGATGGACGTATTTCTAATGTCGAACTGGCAAAAAAGGTCAACTTAAGCCCAAGCCCTTGCATAGACAGGGTTCGCAAGCTGGAGCAGGACGGTTTTATTGAAGGTTATGGCGCCCGTTTAAACGCCAGCAAGTTGGGTTTTGGCACTGCCGCTTTTATTCAGGTGACGCTGGACAGAACCACAGGCGCAGTCTTTGATCAGTTTCGTGATGCGGTGGTGAAAATCCCACAAGTAGCAGAATGCCATATGGTGGCCGGTGGTTTTGATTATCTGCTGAAACTACGCTTATCCAGTATGGAGGCATACCGGGGCGTATTGGGCTTGATTGTGGACTTACCGGGCGTGTTACAGACTCATACTTATGTGGTGATAGAGCAGGTAAAGCAGGATGCTGGTTTGCCGCTTAAGTTGGCTACGGCGCCAGAGGGGAAGGCGGAATAATTGTTGTTATTTGGCATGGTGCAGCGGTGCTTGTATCTGCTTACCGTGTTTGTGAGTCAATTGTAGGGGCGGGTCTTGTACCCGCCCGTCTATTTGTATTCAGCGATCACTGATAGTGAATAGTTGGCAGCAGTCAATAATGCAATGTTCTGAATTCAAAGCGTTTCGCCGCTGGCGAGATACTTTCTTTTGCTTCGCCAAAAGACAAGTATCCAAAGAAAAGGCGACCCCAGGTCGCAGCGAAAGCCCGGCCCAAAATCGTGCGTCCAAGGCGGCTGGGTAACTCGCTCGTCGCTACCGCTCCTCACTCAGACACTCCCAGCCTTAAAACCTTGGCCACCCAATTTTGTCCGGCTCGCGCCCCAATGGGGATTTGGTGCCAGTAG
>JAHIWM010000130.1 GCA_018815765.1 Gammaproteobacteria bacterium
AAAGGTATAACAGAAGAGAAATGGTGCCCGGGGCCGGACTTGAACCGGCACGCCCTTTCGAGCGAGGGATTTTAAATCCCTTGTGTCTACCGATTTCACCACCCGGGCATGAGCAGAGCGTGTTTGATAACACTGGCAGAACGGGGCGCATTTTATGCTGAATAACAGGCGTTCGTCATGTGTTTTTCATAAAAAAACTAAAAAAACGCATCAACCGCCTAATTTTTCAACAAAAACAACTGTATTTCTCTGCGATTGCTGCAAAAAACATCAATCTAAAAAGCGAAGTCGACAAAAAATACTTAGATATTTAGCCGTCTATACTGTTGCCAAGGAGAAAATGCCGTGATATTACTAATAGCAGTTGTATAAATTAAACCCAATGAAGACCCAGACAACAATGAATTTAAACCAGCGTTTCGCTAACCTGCTCACTCTCCTCGTGCTCCTCAACAGGCCACGGGGCTTTGTGCATTGGTAAAACGACTGTACCAGTAAACCAAAAACCCCGTGCCACAGGCCGGGGTTTTTTGTTTTAACCAAGGCCACCAGAACGGGTTTAAATCAATAAATGAGGAAAATGTGATGAGTGGTCAGGACAAAATCTGGATTTTTGATACCACCTTAAGAGACGGCGAACAGGCGTTGCGTGCCAGTTTAAGCCATAAGCAAAAAATTCAGCTGGCTCATGCTATTGCCCGCTTAAATGTTGATGTGATGGAAGTGGGGTTTCCTGTCTCCTCCCCTGGTGATTTTGAGTCGGTGCAAAGCATAGCAACCCAGGTCAAAGGCCCTATTATTTGTGGTTTAGCCCGGGCTGTCAGTGCTGACATTGAAGCCTGTGGTCAGGCGCTTGCCAATGCGGAACGTCGCCGTATTCATACCTTTATCGCGACTTCACCTTTGCACTTGCAGTACAAGTTACGCCGCACTTTAGAACAAGCCACTGAACAGGCGGTTGCAGCTATTCAGCTGGCGCGTCGTTATACAGACGATGTCGAGTTCTCCTGTGAAGATGCAGGCCGTACTCCTATTGATGATTTATGCCGTATTGTCGAAGCAGCCATTAAGGCCGGTGCCCGCACTATTAATATTCCGGACACTGTGGGCTACACCATTCCGAATGAATTTGCCCGCATCATTACTGATCTGCGCAATAAAGTGCCGAATATTGATCAGGCCATTTTAAGTGTGCATTGCCATAACGATTTAGGTTTGGCTGTGGCGAATAGCATCACTGCAGTTCAGGCCGGTGCGCGTCAGATTGAATGTACGGTCAACGGTATTGGCGAACGTGCCGGTAACTGTTCATTAGAAGAAGTGGCGATGATTATCAAAACCCGCCCGGACATTCTGCCGTTTTACACTGACATTAAAAGCACTGAGATTTACCGCAGCAGCCATTTGGTCAGCCAGATTTGCCATATGCCTATTCAGCCGAACAAAGCTATTGTCGGTGAAAACGCGTTTGCCCACTCCTCAGGTATTCACCAGGATGGCGTATTAAAGGCGCAAAACACCTACGAAATTATGTCTCCTGAGCAAGTGGGTATTCGTCAGAACGAATTAAACCTGACCTCCCGCTCTGGCCGCGCCGTGATCCAGCACCGCTTAAGCGAAATGGGTTACACCCAGGATGATTACAACTTAGACGAAATTTACAAAGCTTTTGTCACTTTAGCCGACCAAAAAGGCCGTGTCTTTGATTACGACTTAGAAGCGCTGGTGTTTTTCCAGAACTTACAGGACACCAACGAACCCTACAAACTGGAGTTTTTGAGCTCATCCACTCATACCGGCCATGTCGCCAGCGCAACTGTAGGTATCAGTATTAATGGCGAAACCCATACCGAGGCCGCCACAGGCAATGGCCCGGTGGAAGCGTCCTTTCAGGCCATTCAGCGTATCGTTGGCACTGACGTCAAGATGGTCGACTTTAACTTGCAGGCCAAAGGCAGCGGTGAAGATGCCTTGGGCCAGGTGGATATTATTGCTGAACATCAGGGCCGCCGTTATCACGGTGCAGGCTTAGCCACTGACATAGTGCGATCTTCAGTTTTAGCTTATGTGCACGTATTAAATTTAATTGAACGCAGCAAACAGGTAGACGCCGCCAAGCAGGCTCGCCGTTTATCTGAATCACAGACAGAGAAGTAATAATGAAAAACTATAAAATTGCCGTATTGGCCGGAGATGGTATTGGCCCTGAAGTGATGGCTCAAGCGTTAAAAGTACTGGCTGTGGTGTCAGATAAATTCGGATTCAGCATTCAAAGCACTGAAGCTTTAATAGGTGGTGCTGCTATTGATGCAACGGGCGTGGCTTTACCGGAAGCGACACTGGATTTATGCAAAAGCAGTGATGCTATTTTATTTGGTTCAGTAGGCGGCCCTAAGTGGACCAGCCTGCCACCGGCCCAGCAGCCAGAACGTGCGTCGTTATTGCCACTTCGTAAAACCTTTGATTTGTTCTGTAACTTAAGACCAGGCCAGATTTACCCGGCTTTTGCCGAATTATCGCCGTTGCACCCAAAAATCAGCAGCCAGGGCATGGATATTTTATGTGTGCGTGAACTGACAGGTGGTATTTATTTTGGTGAAAAAGGCCGTACTGAAGACGCAGCTTTTGATACCCAAAAATACAGTGTCAGCGAAATTGAACGTATCAGCCGGGTGGCTTTTGAAGCCGCGACTAAACGCCGCAATAAAGTCACTTCCATCGACAAAGCCAACGTGCTGGCGACCAGTGTGTTATGGCGTGAAGTGGTTGAGCGTGTTGCTAAAGACTATCCACAGGTGCAGCTGGAACATATGTATATAGACAACGCAGCTATGCAGCTTATTCGGGCGCCGCAGCATTTTGATGTATTGCTTTGCGACAACCTGTTTGGCGATATTTTGTCGGATGAAATTGCGGCCATTGCTGGTTCTTTAGGTTTATTGCCTTCAGCCAGCTTAAACGGTTCCAACTTTGGTTTGTACGAACCAGCTGGTGGCACAGCGCCAGACATCGCAGGCAAAGGTATTGCCAATCCAATAGCACAGATTTTAAGTGCTGCTTTAATGCTGCGCTACAGCTTCGCTGAAGAAGCTGCAGCCCGGGCTATTGAGCAGGCCGTTGCCAGCACCTTAGAGCAAGGCATAGTCACGCGGGATATTAATTCAGCATCGAATTACGGCACAGCAGATGTAGGCGCTGCAGTGATTGCTGCCTTAAACGCTATTGATACAAAGAGAGCTTAATGATGGCCAAAACCTTATATCAGAAAATTTACCAAAGCCATGTAGTGGCTCCGGTCAATGGCAGCACCGATTTGTTGTTTGTAGACCGCCATTTAATTCATGAAGTCACCAGCCCTCAGGCTTTTGCTGGTTTGCGTCAGGCTGGCCGCACCGTACGCCGTCCGGATTTAACTTACGCCACTATGGATCATAATGTCTCCACCCAACTGCGCAGCATAGATGCGGCAGGGGAAACATCCCGTAAACAGCTGGAAGCTTTGGCAACCAATTGCAAAGAATTTAATGTGCCTCTGCTGGATTTACTGCACCCGGATCAAGGCATAGTGCATGTGATTGGTCCTGAGCTGGGTTTAACTCAGCCGGGCATGATTATTGTCTGCGGTGATTCCCATACCTCTACTCATGGTGCTTTTGGCGCAATAGCCTTTGGTATTGGTACGTCCGAAGTAGAACATGTGCTGGCGACCCAAACCTTGCAGCAGCAAGTAGCGAAAACCTTAAAAGTGGAAGTGACAGGTTCTTTATCACCTTTTGTTACACCAAAAGATGTGATTATGGCAGTGATAGGCCAGTTAGGCACGGCAGGTGGTAATGGTTATGTGGCTGAATTCTGTGGCTCTGCTATTCGTGGCATGAGCATGGAAGGCCGTATGACGCTGTGTAATATGAGCATTGAAATGGGTGCTAAAGC
>JAHIWM010000131.1 GCA_018815765.1 Gammaproteobacteria bacterium
CCACCTAATTCTTTAGGGGTGCTTAATTTCACATCCAATACGCCGTCTGAAGATACTGCACGACCGTCACGACCTGAAGTTGAAGTTGCTACTGCTTTGTAAAGTACTTGCATGATGTATTCCTCTGTTAAGTTTATTTTGTTGCGATATGTGTTATCGCGATAACTGTGTGATTTAAAAAAATGGGTGAACTCACCCGGTTTTACTTCGTTTACTTCCAGTCCTTACGGACCTAATCTGTACTGCTTAAGAACTCTTTACGTCTTGTCTTTCACACTCTTTTCTACGTTCTGTATCCGGTCGTTTTAGTGCTGTTGAACCAGCTGTTCGCCCTGACTTGTGATTATATTATTGCGATAACTATTATTTCGCAAGTTTTATTTTGAATTATTTTGCAAAAAATTATTAAGAAATTGATTTATATGTGATTTTATTTCTATTTTCAGCGATATTGCGAAAGTAACTTAAGTTCAGAGGTTTGGTTTCTATCTCTTTAAGCTAGTAAGTTGATCGGAATATGGGGCTTAGCCGTCGCTTTTATGAACAATAAGTGACACATGATTTTTTTGTTGCAAAAAAGATAACAAATAAGCACTATCTGTAGTTCATCAGTCAAGGAGATCATCGATGAACTTAAAGTTATTAAGCTGCGCCAGTGTATTGTTATGTAGTTTTGTCAGTCTGGCTGAGCCAGCGAAGCCTGAAACTGTAGAGCTGTTTCTGAAAGTAACGGATGCCGCCGCCACTGTGGATTATGCTTATGCGCAATTAGATCAGATGAGCGAGCAAATGGTTCTATCTCAAGCTCCTGAAGCAAAAAACGATCCTTTAGTCCGCAAGCACTTGCAGGAACTGAACCAATTGATTCGTACTGAACTATCTTGGCAACAGTTAGAGCAGCCCATGATCGCTATCTATTCCAGCGTATTTACCGAAGCAGAGTTGCAGGGAATTATCGCTTTTTATCAGTCTGAGGCTGGTCAGAAGATGGTGAAACGCCAGCCTGAATTGATACAGGCCAGTATGGCTGTGATGCAGGAGCAATCTATGCTATTAATGCCAAAAATTAAGCAACTGGTCGAGAAACAAAGCCAGGAAAGGATGGAGCAAAGTCAAAAGAACTAATTCCTCCCTCATCATGGGGTGTTCATCACCCCTTTTTTTTCGCCCTGGGATGCGCATTATCATACACCTTGGCCAGTTGCTGGAAATCCAGGTGGGTGTACACTTGGGTGGTATTCAGATTGGCGTGGCCCAGTAGTTCCTGTACTGCGCGCAGGTCTGAGCTGGATTCGAGCATATGAGTGGCGAAGGAGTGGCGCAGCATATGCGGGTGTAAATGCTGGGCTAAACCCTGACGTTCAGACCAGAGTTTAACCCGTTGTTGCACTTGCCTGCTGCTGATACGGTTTTTTTGTTTGCTTAAAAACAACGCCTCTGGCTCTGTGCCGATGTAGGCACTTCGCACTTTCAGCCAGTCTTTAATAGCCGCCACCGCCATACGGCCTATCGGCAAAACCCGTTGTTTATTGCCTTTGCCGCGCACCCTTATTAAGGCTTCGGACCAATCAATATCCTGCAGGTTGGCGCTGACCAGTTCGTCCAGCCGTAAACCTGAGGAGTAAAACAATTCCAGAATAGCTTTGTCGCGACAGGCGAGGGCGTCTTCGCTGGTGTCAAAATCCAGCAGGTGATTGACTTGATCGACATCGAGGTTTTTTGGCAAAGGTTTGTCAAACTTAGGCACTTGTAAATAAGAGGCCGGGTTTTCTTTTAGTTTGCCTTGTTGCACCAGATAACGGTAAAAGCTGCGCAACGAAGCGACTCTTAGCGCTAAGCTGCGGGCTTTTAAAGTTTTTCGACACGAAGAGATATGCAATTGCAGCTGGGTTTCTGTCAGCTCGACCCAGTGGCTGGCATGCTCTGCCACCTGACTGGCAACAGCAGAAAGCTGCAATTGATAGCTACTTAGCGTTTTGTCGCTGTAACCCCGTTCATGCTTTAAATAAGCCAGGAAAGCCGACAAGTCGGCTTGCCAATGATCCAGTTCAGCAGGCAGTGCCATTTAAATCGCAGCTGGTAAAACGGCCAACACCAGTTTCGCCAGATGGTCCAAAAACAAAGTGTCCATACCGGGTTGGAAATGCTCGTCTGAATCGCTGCCAAAGGCCAGCAGGAACTGTTGGTCTTCCGATAGCTTTAACAGCTGCAATGAGACGGAATGAATATGAGGTTCAAACAGCGCTGACATTTCGTCGCGGTTCATCCGGCCAAAATAATAAGTTTTGCCGCTTAAACGGCGCTGCAAGATCAGCTGCAACTGCGCAACCTGATCGGTTTTTTGCTGCAAATCGACCAGGACACAACTTTGTACATGCGGCATTTGGGCGGTAAAAGCCTGCAGCGCCTCTAATAACGCAGTTTGATCGGCTGCTTTTAATAGCTGTAAGTGCAAGTCGTTCAGTGCATAAAAAATCTGTTCATTCTGGCGGGCTATGCCCATCAGACGAGTGATGTCGTCTTCTAAGGAGCGGATTTTTTCGCGCTGTAATTCCAGCTGACGTTCCACCAAAGACACTACGCCGCGCTGTTGGTGTGGTAAACGCAAGCGGCTTACCAGCTCCGGATGTTCAAGAAAAAATTCAGGATGATCATACAGGTAATCAACAATCAGGCTGGCTTCAGCCAGTTCAGGGTTCAGCAGTGCTGTATCGAGAGGAAGGTCGCTCATAAGAATAATTGTCCATCAAAAACATGTTCGGC
>JAHIWM010000132.1 GCA_018815765.1 Gammaproteobacteria bacterium
CAGGAGGATTGTCTTTACCCTGATCAATCAACCGCACCTGCACACCCTTTTCACCAACAAGAGTGCCGACCAGCGCACTGACAGGCGCTATCAAATTGCCAAAAGGCACCTGCAACTGCAACGACAAGCGCCAGATGGTATCCAGCGTTGGATTACCATTGCCCTGCTCCAACCTCGACAGGTTAGATTTCGCAATACCGGCATCAGCAGCCAGCTGCGACAAAGACAAACCTCGGGCTATCCGCAAACTTTGAATATGGCGACCCAGGGTATCAAGAGTAGGTTTATCCATCATAGTTCCATATCGTTCCTTATAAAGAACGTTCTATATAATGAACAGGCTCTTGTCAATGCCTTGTCAATGGGTTTGGTTGGTTCGGGTTATCACTTGAGGTCAGACGCAGTGCCTGAGTCTCTGTATTTCCTCCAAATAAAGATGCGTCCAATCAGCGACAAATTCAGCCAGAAAAAGTAGCAAAACGGTAGGCTTCGTCTACAGTGTATCGGCCTGGCAAAGCACTCATATTACCCTGATATGTAGTGACGGATTTGCCCTGGCAGAACCACTTGGACATGTTATGAAACTATCTTTTTTTTCTTGTCTGTTATTTTCCGCTATTGCTTGCAGTGATCTTCAGGCTGCTGAAGGCTCACATCACGCGGTCAGCGATGAAGTGATTGCTCAGCAGAATGCCAAACTAGACGCTGCCACCAAAGGCAAAGGTTATGGTCCGCAATCACCCCGGGATATTAGTGTAAAAACCGGTAGTGATATGCGTTTGTTTGCTCTGGCACCGTCCTATGAACATATGAACTTGTGCAATATTCATATGCATCTTAATGCCGAACACAAAGGTGGTGAGTTCACCACTTACGCTGGTAACGGCGATGGCAAAGGCATGGGCACTGGCTATAAATACAATGGCGCACTCAGCGCTGCTGAACTTAAACCTGTCAACGAACCAATCTGTGCAGGCAAGCACGGTAGCCTGCATTCGGGTGACACGGTAGAAGTGCATTATGTGCATACCAGCGCCATGGCAGTACCAGGTGTAAGCCTGGGCGCCTGTATGACCGAAGCTATTAAAAACCCGGAATTGCGGGTAGAGGCTCAGGTGTTTGTGCTGGTAAACGACCCTAAAGCGTTGGACTTCAATAAACTGGCAGCTGTAACCATGGACGATGGCTACAATCAGGCTACGAACATTCCGGACAATACAGGCGAACCCGTCGAGTATGCAGGCTCTACCACAGGCCCGGATTACAACGAAGTAGCTTCACCTTTTCAGGTCAGCTGGGGCGTTCGTCCTAAAGTAGCCAAGGTGAATATCGCTACCATGGGCCAATGGTGTAAAGCCAACCCATTTAACGAATCCGAAGCGCATGCTGTACGTAATCTGGTCACCAACCCGGATTTATTGTCAAAAATTGACTGATAGCGATTCTGTTTAATGCAATAACACCAACTGTCTTTTTAAAGAAAGGCAGTTGGCAACTTTTCGGGCTTTAACCTGCATCAGAACTTTGCATTGTTGGTAACAACATGGTGCGCTGGGCATACAACTGCGGCGACAAGGCAAAACTACGTTTAAACATGGCTGTAAAAGCACTGGGGCTACGATAACCCAAAGCAGCGGCGATGCGGGCCACTGGTTCGCCCCGTTGTAAACGTAATACCGCTTCTGCCAGTTGCAGTTGCCTCAGCCATTGCCGGTAACTTAACCCGGTTTCTTTGCTAAACAGCCGCATCAGAGTACGGCTGCTTGCTCCAGCCATCGCAGCCAACTGATCGATACTGTGACTGGTTCCCACCGAATCCAGCAACCACTGGCAGACCCGTTGCAAACGCCTGTCCTGTGGCCAGGGCAAATGCATCGTCTGACAGGCAGCCCCCTGAATTTCACTTAATATCAGTGCGACTAAATGTTCGCCGCGGCCAGGCTGCGGGTATTCGGCAGGTTCCTGTAACAAAGCTAAGATAAGCTCTTTCAATAAAGCAGATACCGTCACAGCCCGGCATTCCTGCCCCAGCGTCTGTGCTACTGCGGCATCAATATACAAAGTACGCATTTGTACATCGCTCATCATGAACAAATCGTGTTCCACACCAGGTGGCAACCATAACGCCCTGTGAGAAGGAATAGTCCAGACACTACCTGGCGTATGCACCTGCATCACGCCTTGTACTGCATACAACAGCTGCGCTCTTGGATGCGAGTGCGCAGCCACTTTGTCACCTGCCTGATAATGCCCGGCCCAGGCCACCACAGGTCTGGGCAATTGTTGCAGTTGCTCAGCACTGGAATGTTTCAGGCGTTTAGGTTGCACAGCGTTCTCCTGTCTCAATTTGTCAGTTAAACGATAGTTTATGGCATATCTGCGATTTTTTGCAGTTTATAATGCCCCTGATATTTTCAGTGAGGTGTATTTATGTCTGTTCAATGTCCGCAAAGCCAACTTGGTCAGGCAAGCAATGCTTTCGACGCCAACAAAACTATTGTTCCTGTGGTGGCGGCTGTTAGCTTTGTTCACCTGTTAAACGACTTGATTCAGGCCATTTTGCCGTCGATTTACCCTTTGCTGAAAACAGAATACAGCCTGAGCTTTACCCAAATCGGCCTTATCACCTTATGTTTTCAGTTGATGGCGTCAGTACTACAACCAGCTGTGGGTTTGTACACAGACAAATACCCTAAACCTTATTTATTGCCTTCCGGCATGGTGATGACCTTATTGGGTTTGGTACTGCTGGCATTGAGCAGCAGTTTTTCTATGTTATTGCTAGCGTCCGCCTTGATTGGGATGGGGTCATCGACTTTTCATCCTGAAGCCTCGCGGGTAGCGCGCTTGGCGTCGGGTGGCCGTTTTGGTTTTGCCCAGTCGTTTTTTCAGGTAGGTGGCAACGCTGGCTCTGCCTTCGGTCCCTTATTGGCTGCAGTTATAATTCTGCCACGGGGGCAAACAGCTATTATTTGGTTTAGTTTGTTTGCGCTCTTGGGTATCGCTGTCTTAAGTGCGGTCAGCCGCTGGACTATTCGCTCAGGCGCCAGTTTAAAAGCTGTAAAAAAACAGCCACATTTCAGCCATTTATCTTCAGCTCAAGTCAAAGGTGCTTTACTGGTGCTGGCACTGCTGGTGTTTTCGAAGTACATCTATATGGCGGCGATCACCAACTACTACACCTTTTACCTGATGGAAAAATTTGCCGTCCCAGTCGCAGATGCGCAGCTGTACCTCTTTGTATTTCTCTCCTCTGTAGCCTTGGGAACTTTTGCCGGTGGGCCTATAGGTGACAAAGTTGGCCGCAAAACAGTGATCTGGGTTTCCATCCTCGGCGCTGCGCCTTTTACCTTGCTGCTGCCTTATTGCAACCTGTATTGGACAGCAGTGCTGTCGGTACTGATTGGCCTGATCTTATCCTCAGCCTTCTCTGCTGTTATTGTGCTGGCACAGGAATTAGTACCACATAAAATAGGTCTGATCTCAGGTATCTTTTTTGGCCTGATGTTTGGTATCAGCGGTATAGCTGCAGCAGGCCTGGGTGCATGGGCTGATGCCACCTCTATAGTGCAGGTATTTGATTATTGTGCGTATTTGCCATTACTTGGCCTTGTAACCATGTTTTTGCCAACCCGGCGTAAAGGCTGAAACCAAACCAGAGCTTAAGCACGTATATACACCTGCAGCTAACCCACTTCCGCACCAAAGCAGCTGCAGAGCTAAGATACTCTAGCCACCAGATCCTGACGCACCAGATGCGTCAGGACACTTTCTATAACCATTTTTTATCTGTATTTCCGCTGCGCTAAAAGCTTCAGCCCTACAGCGCCACACCAAGCTATGAAAATTACTCATGTGAGCAATGAATTAAATTCGTTTTTCTTCACTCCGCCTTAAGCGTATAAAACATTCACTCACTTTAGCCATCCAGACGTTTTAACATCTTCCAATGGACCGGGCAACAGTTTCAGATTTTATCGTGGACCAAGGGAGACCGAATCACCATGAGCAACAACTTCAAATTCAGCATCAAAAGCATTGGTTTTGATGAAAATTATCAGCCGGCAGACAACACCCGTATCACCACCAACTTTGCCAATTTAGCTCGCGGTGAGCGCCGTCAGCAGAATCTTCGCAACACCTTAGCCATGATCAACAATCGTTTTAATAGCCTGGTGTTTTGGGATAACCCAAACTCAGATCGTTATTCGGTGCAGCTGGATATTATTTCTGTGGCTATCCAGATAGAAGGCACTGTATCAAACACGAAAGAGAGCAATGACCATAATTTCCCGGCCATTGAAGTATTAAAAACCACTATTATCGACAGCAAAACTAACCAGCGCATTGAAGGCATTGTTGGCAATAACTTTTCCTCTTATGTGCGGGATTATGATTTCAGCCTGGTGCTGGCGGAACATAACAAAAACCAGCCTACCTTCAGCATTCCTGACCAGTTTGGTGATTTGCATGGCAAACTCTTCCAATTTTTTGTCAATTCAGAAGCTTACCAGCAGCACTTTCACAAACTACCAGTGATCTGCCTGAGTGTGTCAGATAACAAAACCTATCAGCGCACAGACAATCAGCATCCAGTGTTAGGGGTTGAATACCAGCCGAATGAAACCTCGTTAACCGAGCAGTACTTCAAAAAAATGGGTTTAGAGGTTCGCTACTTTATGCCCGCTGGCAGCACCGCGCCTTTAGCTTTTTACTTCTTTGGCGATTTGCTGAACGACTACAGCAATCTGGAGCTGGCAAGCACCATCAGTACCATGGAAACCTTTCAACGCATTTACCGGCCTGAAATTTATAACGCCCATGCCGCTGCCGGAGAGCGTTATCAGCCGAATTTAAAAAACCGCGATCACGCCCTGACAGACATAGTCTACGACAGAGAAGAGCGCAGCCGATTAGCGGTAGAACAAGGCAAGTTTGCGCACGAACACTTTATAAAGCCGCACCATGCCCTGTTAAGCCGTGTGCTTGAACAGAGCCAAGCGCAGCGTTAAAGAAAGCTCTGCTTTAAATACAGCGCAACAACAGTAAACCCGGCAATGAATTCAATTGAACCAAAGAGCGACTTATTGATGAAAAAATTACTCCCTACCTCAACGGCTGGCAGCTTACCTAAGCCTTCATGGCTGGCCCAACCTGAAACCTTATGGTCGCCGTGGAAATTGCAGGATCAGGAATTAACAGACGGCAAACAGGACGCTTTGCGTTTGTCGCTGCATGAACAAGAACTGGCAGGCATTGATATCGTCAGTGACGGCGAACAGTCACGCCAACACTTTGTCACCACCTTCATCGAGCATCTGGACGGCGTTGATTTTCAAAAACGTGAAACAGTCCGCATCCGTAACCGCTACGACGCCAGTGTGCCCACAGTAGTTGGCCCGGTCAGCCGGCAAAAACCAGTCTTTGTCGAAGACGCCAAATTTTTACGCCAGCAAACCAACCAACGTATTAAATGGGCGCTGCCTGGCCCTATGACCATGATAGACACGCTGTATGACGCGCATTACAAAAGCCGCGAAAAGCTGGCCTTTGAGTTTGCCAAAATTCTGAATCAGGAAGCCAAAGAGCTGGTTGAGGCCGGAGTCGACATTATCCAGTTTGATGAGCCCGCTTTTAATGTGTTTTTTGATGAAGTAAACGACTGGGGTATTGCCGCTTTAGAACAAGCCGCTGACGGTCTGAAACAGCTGCAATGCGAAACCGCAGTGCATATCTGTTATGGCTATGGCATTAAAGCCAACACCGACTGGAAACAAACTTTGGGCAGCGAGTGGCGCCAATACGAAGCTGTATTTCCTAAGCTGCAACAATCCAGCATCGACATCATCTCACTGGAATGCCACAACTCCCGTGTTCCAATGGAGCTGCTGGAATTGATTCGCGGCAAAAAAGTGATGGTCGGTGCTATAGATGTCGCCAGCCACAATATTGAAACACCAGAGGAAGTAGCAGCTACTTTGCGTCAGGCTCTGCAGTTTGTCGACGCCCACCACCTCTACCCATGCACCAACTGCGGCATGGCGCCGTTACCGCGTCATATAGCCAGGGGCAAACTGAATGCCTTAGCAGCTGGTGCAGAGATAGTGCGCAGAGAACTGGCGGCACGGTAATAATGGGATGAATGCGGCATTGCGGGGTGACCTTTTGGTTGCCCTCGCTTTGCGCTGACTTTTACTCTGAGCATCCAGCTCAGAGTGCATTCTTGTCGACCTCAGTCTCAGGCTGCCCCACTTTCGCAACCTCAACCGGCAATTTTATATCTGGTACTGCGCCCACCAGCTTCTGTGCGCACCAGGCAGCCTTGTTCTACCAGTTGCACCAAGTGACGGGTGGCTGTGGCGCGGCTTACTTTGGCTACTTTTTCGTATTGACTGCCGCTGATGCCATCGGCAAAGTCGCCGTCCAGCAAGCGGTTCAGCACTTTGATTTGCTCTTTGTTTAAACGGCTATGATCGGCATTTTGCCAGAGTCTGGTTTTCGCTAAATTCTGTTCTATATCCTGCAATACCTGCTCTATCGCCGATTTGAGTGCATCAAAAAACCACAACAGCCAAGGCGTTATATCCAGATCACCACGCTGAGTTTGCTCCAGAATGTCGTAGTAACTGCGCCGGCGCTGCAAGATAGCCACTGACATAGCATAAAACCGGATCGACCGGGCTTCGGCTTGTGCCAGCGCTAAATCGGTAAGCAAACGTGCTATGCGGCCATTGCCATCTTCCAACGGGTGCAAAGTAATAAACCACAGATGCGTTATAGCGGCGCGCAGCAAAGGATCTAAAGCGCCGTCTTGACACGACGCATTAAACCAACTGATAAAGGTAGTAAGCTCTTGATCCAGTATGGCTTTAGGCGGTGCTTCAAAATGCACTTTAGGTTTATCCAAACGGCCAGATACCACTTGCATAGTTTCATCACCACGCCAGCATCCACCTGTTACGGGGCCTCCAGCTGTATAGCTCAACAAATTAGCAACGGGCGGAAACAACCAGGCATGCCATTGCAACAGTCTGGCCTCTGTTAATGGCTTATCCTGCAGGGCATTCTCGTCCATGATGGCGTCCATCAGCATATTCGCCAGCCCATCGGTTTTAGCGCTGGTGGCAGCAGGTTCAGCCTCATCCAGACCTAACTTACGCGCAAGTGAAGATCGCACCGAACTATGATTCAGCTGTTCACCTTCAATGGCGCTGGAATTGAGGATATTCGCCAGTAAGGTGTCTAGCGTTACCTGCTGACATTTGGTTTCGCCCTGCCCGCCAATTCTGCCCAGCAATAAACCCTGCAAAAAATGCACTTCACGTAAAAGCGGGTTGAGTTGATTCTGGTCGTAACGAAAAACAGGCCAGTCAGATTGTTGCCAGATCCACATCAGTAGACTCCATGAGGCAAATAGATGACCTAATCTAATCAAAAAATGAGGCGAATAGCAAAGTTATTTGCCTCATTAGGTGGATTACCTATCAGCAGGTTTTCCATGGCTTGACGCCCTGGGCTCATTTTTGATTAAAGACGTAGCGATGTTGGGCGTGAGCCTGGCTGTTCTTGCCGAAGGACTTACAAGGTTAGTAAATAAAAGAGGTTAGCAATAGTAGTGGTATGGCGAATAACTATCCCAAGTTGCTTGGGATAGTTATATCAATAATCCAGATAATTTACAGTGAATTCAAGAAGGCTAAAAGGTCTCCCCTCTCTCCCACTGTAAGTGCTTCAAATTGAGCGCGGCTAGCAGTTGCTTCGCCTCCATGCCATAAAATCGCCTCAGTAATAGTTTGTGCCCGGCCATCGTGTAAATAACGAGCTCTTGAAACTTCACCGTGCTTGATGTTAGGCCCTGCCATTTCCTCTTTAGTTTCCTGGGTATAAGCAAGTAAGCCAAGTCCCCATAAAGGTTGTGTACGCCACATGGTCGGTTCTGCTTTACCTTCGGTAATGCCATCAGCTAAATCCGGTCCCATATCGTGCAATAAAAAGTCTGAGTAAGGTCGAATCTTCTGATTACGCAGCTCAGCAACAACGTGATTATTGCCAGTGGTCATCTCAGTAGTATGGCAGCCCGAGCAATTAAGCTGCTTAAATAACTGTTCGCCTTTAGCAATAGCCTGGGTGTTGATGTCGTATTCAAATGGAACTCGTCTATTACCTTCCCATTCAGTTACTACACTGCGCTGGGCCGGAACACCAAGCAAACGCAGATAATTAGTGAGACTGTCGAGTCCTTTATTATCCACACCAGCAAGGTCTTTCGATGCTGATTTACAAGCTGCAGAACTCGGATCTTGCTGACATGCATTGCTTGGGTAAAGTGCTGAAGTTACGCCGACATCCAACAACAAAGCTTGAGCAGTTTGATGACGGATACTGCCTTTACCTGCTTTCCAGCCAAAGCGACCCAGGTGTTTACGGCCTGTTTCAGGATCAATACTCCAATTGGGAATACCGCGAATACCATCGTTATTGCTATCGTCTGGATCGGCTTGAGCTAAAATGCTTGATTCATCGATAGCTTCTATCAGTCCCATACCTATAACTTGCGGGGCTTGACGCACCGATACTTGTTCCGGGGTTGGCCCGCTAAACGCATAAACAGGTTTTTGCAGTTTTACGGTCTTTCCACCTGACAAAGTGACATTTTTCACAGTTTCAAAGGAAGCCACTTTCACTGAAAAATCGTCGGCAGCAGGGTCGGAGCTCACTTGCTGTATATTTAATCCATAAGTTGGGTCTGGCATTAATGAATCGTGTCCGCTAGCAAGTGCCGTCATGATCGACATGGTTTTTATGCTTTGCCCTTCTTGTGCTGGCAAACTGCGACCATTCATGGCGTGACAGGCTAAACAACGGTTAGCATTAAAACGGCTTCCCATTTTACCTGCATATTCTGTGAATACCGGGTTGATATCAGGAGATTCAGAGTGAGTTCCATCTGCAAAAGAGGTATGAAATAAACGACGACCTTCAACAAAACGTTGCATGTTTTTGCCGCCAATATTTTCTATCGCTTGTTGGAAACTTCTAAACGGCTCCTCAGTATAATTATAAGAGGTGCTGGCTAAACCACCTGACAAGGCCTCTTCTGGTAATGGGGCATTATTTAATCGTGGGCGAACGCCATACCAAGGAATGATGCCTTTACCCACCACATAAAGTTTTTCCTGTGAGTAATAACGTGTGCCGCCGCCATCAACAAGCGCCGTACCATTAGGTCCTCTTTCTAAGAAAAAGGCTGGGGTAATTTCAATTAAATCGCCCAAGCTAAAAGTGCGGTTATTATTTTCTTTCGTGGGTTCAGGATTGACCGCCGAAAAATCCACAGCTTCTGCTTTACAGTCTTGCCAGGTAGGATCACAACGATGATTAGCATAGGGGGCTAGATATACCATATCCGCGATGCACTCAAAGGGACCTGACTCGGAAGAACAATAGCGCGCAACTGTTTCTCGTGTTGAAGGGATCTTAGAATCAGGGATATTGATAAAGCCGCCTAAAGCAGCCCAACCAAAGCCCTCCAACATGGGGTTCATGGAATGGAAGGCACTCATACCTACGTCGAGCATTTTGCCATTGTTAACTTGTAAATAAACACTAACCCGCGAGCGGCCAGCTGGCACCTCATCGCGGATAACCAGCGACATAGTGCGGTTTTGGAAATAAAAAGTAGGAAAGGTCAAGTAACGACCTGGTCCTTCATCAACCTGATTCCAATTGCCTGCGGCATTGTCAGCTTCGCTCTTGAACCAGGGTTCTCCTGCTTCGCGTGCATGGCGATCAACAGGTCTAAAACCTGCAACAGTGACAAGTGTTCCATCTGGTTCACTATACTGTGTATGCTCCAACACTGGCGTGCCATCAGCAAATAAAGGCGTGTAACCTTCAGCGCCCACAGGCTCAGCAATCACATTATTATTGGTTGGAATGGGAAATGGTGCTGGCGTAGTTAAAGCAGTCAAAGCCAAGAACTCTGGCTTATAATGCGTAGCAATCCCTTCTCCATCATAAACAGGCACTGTTGGTGTCGGAATTGGAGTTGGAGTTGGAGTTGGATTTGGATTTGGGTTTGGATCTGGGTCTGGATTTGGGTTTGGATCTGGGTCTGGATTTGGGTTTGGGTTTGGATCTGGATTTGGAATCGGGCTAGGCTCGAAAACCCCTGAAGTAGTACCCCTAACTTCAATTTCAAAAATAGAATAACCGTACTGAGTTGCACGACTATGCCCTTCAATGCGCAAATAGCGGCCATCAGCATTGAGTGAATGTTTATCTATTCCACCGTTAGAATCAAGCACAGTTTGTACAGTAGACCAATTGGACCCGTCATCAGATGTTTGCAGCGAATAGCTCTTGCCGTAGGCATTTTCCCAATAAATCGCGATATCAGAAAAATGAGACTGACTACCAAAATCTAAATATATCCATTGATCATCAGTGAACTTACTTGCCCAGCGGCTTTGCATATCACCATCTATGGCTTTAGCTGCATTTAAATGCCCTCCTTCCTCAGACAACGCAACTGCGCTGAAAGGGCGAATTACTGGATCCGGGCTATCACCACCACCATCTTGATCAGTGCTCTGGGTTCCCCAGGCATGTATTTCAAACAGTGAATATCCATAGTCGCTTGAACGTTTGACGCCCTGCATACGTATATATCGTGCAGTTGCATCGATAGTAAAATCTTCGGTGCCACCCTTACTCTGAGTTACAGACTTAATGGTGTTCCAGTTTTGGGCATCATTTGATACTTGTATTTCATATGCCGTGGCATGAGCATTTTCCCAATCAAGGACAATGCGCGAGAAATGCGTGTTAGGACCAAAATCTAAATATATCCATTGTTGATCGGTAAATTTACTAGCCCATCGGCTGGATCTATCTTTATCAAAGATATTGCCCGCACCTAAGTAGCCTGCTTCATCACTTGACGAAACAGCATTAGTGGGTACAAGTTCTGTTTCGTCAGCAAAAACCGTGTTAGATAGACTGCATAGGGTTAGTGCGAGCGGTAAAACAAGCCTGCTAAATATAGCCATAAGACGATGTCCTTTTATGGTTACTGAAAAGATAAAAATATAGGTTGGTTGCGGGCCATGAGTAATCTACAACATTAAGGTTACAGTTTACTGTCAAAAAGTGTAAGCGTAACGCCAACCACACGTTCCCCTATTCACTCATTCGCAGCCTGCCCGCTTTGATCTGATCTTTTGATGCAAGCACAACTGTTACCTTTGGTACAAAAAAAAATCAGTTAAGCTTAGTAGTGTTTTTGGGAAATATATAAAACAGCTTACTAATTGAGGATTTGGTAACAATGTGGGATCTTTAGGAATAATGGATTAATAACGGAAACAAAGGAATGAGTAGCGCCACTTTTACCAAGGAATTATTTGATAAAAAACTACCACTTCACAATCTGGATAACGCAGCTTTGTATACCTGATTACGGTCTCTTTTCCCTACTGCCACAACAGAGACCACAATCTCCAGATCCCGAACCTGATACACAAGGCGGAAACCTGCGCTCTGTAACTTGATTTTGTAACAGTCCTTCATGCCCCGAAGCTTTGCAGATTCAACATGAGGAGCATCAACGCGCTCTATCAGCTTTTTCTTAAATTGTTCCCGAATCAAAGGTTCCAGCTTTTTCCATTCTTTCAAAGCTTCTACCTTAAATACCAGCTTATAGGTCATTAATATCGACCTCAACCTCCGGCTGATCAGCTCTCGCCGCAACCAAAGCCGCCAGCTCTAAATCCTCCAGGCGCTCCATTAACGCTTCATAAGCTGCGGCTGGTACGCAGTAAAAAGCAGGCTGATTATGACTAAGCACAGCGACAGGAAAACCCTCACCCTGCGCAACTACCGCCATAGGGTTCTTTTTCAGTTCTGTAATACTGCTGGTTCGTTCCGCCAGAATGCTGTGTACAGTTGCCATGGGAGATTCACCTTTGAGTCGACATCTAATATCGGTCTTATTTTAGGTTTTATTTTCGGTTTAAGCCAGAGCTTTGCTATATATTGCCAAATATGCAAACAAAGCTTTAGACCTAACACCTAATACTCCGGCACTAACTCCAACTGTTCCAGTCGAATCGCCATTGCTTCCACCAATACTTTAAAATTCTCAGCGAAGACAGGTCCTGCTTACACGAAATGCCATAAACCCAAAAGGCTATAGCGAAATCTTCTGTGCCGCCTTCGATTCATCAAGTGCTGCAGCTACAGGACAATTGACGCAAGCGGCAGCATCACAAAGCCTGCAAACGCAGTAGGCCTCATCCAGATTATGCACCTGACTTTTAAGTAGCTTCTCGGCTATTTTGCCAAGGGCTTCCAGCTCATGCGGATCCAGAACTTTCAAGGCGCATGAAATCCGCTGTTGGCGCACAGCAAGAATTGCTGCGCACTTTTCTTCACCACTCTTGGTCAGGTGAAGCGCAACAGCCCGACGGTCATGTTCAGATGAATGCCGTTCAATCACACCTCCGGCAACAAGGCGATCGATAAGCCGGACAGTCCCCGAATGAGACAAACCTAATGCCCGTCTGAGTCTCTCAATCGGCATACCTGGTTCATGCCCTAATAAAGCCAAAGCAGCTGCGGCAGGCCCCAGTTCAGGCGCTTGCTCCTGAGTTGCCAGCATAAAAGAATCCGACAATGCCAAAGCCAAAGCACCTACCATATTTTCAATTTTTTGAACCGTCATAGCACCTATCTGTATGCGCGAAGCATATAAGTAGCATTTGATATGCATTAATATTATATGCACGAAGCATACAAATCAAGATTATTAATATATGCTTGACGCATACATAACCCAAGGAGAACACCATGCAACACACTCATATCGACACCAACACTTCTACTCATATCGCTCAAGCACAAAAGCTGGCATCAGTACTGACAACGGCCGGACGCACTGTCGCATTAGCTGGAGTAGTACTGCCGCTATTTTTGATAGGTATCTTGAAATTTACTGCTGTGGAGATTGAAGTACTTAAACCGCTCATTAGCGGAACGCCCTGGCTGGCTTGGCTTTACCCTGTGTTTGGCGAAGCCGGAGCCTCTTACCTGTTAGGTGTAGTCGAAGTGATTGCTGCACTTTTGCTTATTGCCTCCCCCTGGTCGGCACGTGCAGCAGTAGTAGGCGGTGCAATAGCTTCAGCGATTTTCATCACCACCATTTCAATTATGTTGGCTTTACCAGTATGGGAAGTTGCATCAGGAGGCTTTCCATGGCTTGACGCCCTGGGCTCATTTTTGATTAAAGACGTAGCTATGTTGGGCGTAAGCCTGGCTGTTTTTGCCGAAGGACTGACAAAGTTAGTAAACAATGGACGTCAGTAATAGCAGTGCTATAAAAAGTTGTCTTTGCCGCCCCGATCAGGCTTTACGGGGCGACATCAATATAGTGAGTTTATGAACAATTGACAGCTGTCCATCGTGCAGCTAAGAACATTATCCTAAACAATCCACACTAAACCTTAATCTCCGGCACGATCAAACTGAGAACAGTTCCACCACTTGAAGAGCGGGGTAAAGGATAATACCTGACACTAAACTTCACTCTTAACGAAAAGTAGGCCAGTCAGATTGTTGCCAGCTCCACATCAGCAGACTCCAGCAAGCGAATAGCAAAGTTATTTGCCTCATTGGGAGATTGGGATTAGTAAGTGCTCTTAAGCTTTTGGGATTTAGGTGACCGCTATAAAAGCACTTATTTGGTGGGCTTAACAGGACCAGCCAAACGACCAGTAACAGACGGAGCTTTTAGCTTCAGCATTCTGGCAAATGATGAACGGGTTTTGTCTGCATGCTTTTTCATACGCAGCAAAGCTTGATCGCATTGTTCGGACATTAGGTCG
>JAHIWM010000133.1 GCA_018815765.1 Gammaproteobacteria bacterium
AAGCAGCAGACTATGGGTATAGGCAATAAAGAGCAAGGCGCCCGTTCTTTACTGAGTTTGTTCAGTTAAGCCGGTCTGATGCGCAGTCCACTGGATCTGTATCGTAATACCCGCCTTTTAGCGTCGAACACCAAAGCCCTTGAGGGCCAGGTGTTTCGTCGTGTCTTGTATCAACTTGAACTGGCTGCAGCGGGTTCTGAACTGGAACAAACCAAAGCTTTGGCCGATGTTCGGGTGCTGTGGCTGACAGTGTTAGGTCTGGTGACTGATCCTGACAGTCATTTGGCCTTACCCTTGCAGAAGGGCTTAGAGCAGCTGGCCTCAGCTGTGATTGCCGAATTAGATTTGCCTGTTGCAGAACAGGACAGGGCCTGGTTGGTTCAGGTGACCAGTCAAATCGCCGAAGGTTTAGAAGGCTGACATTGGTCTGGTTTGTATAACCACTAGTCGCAGTGAAAATCTTAAAACTGGACAAGATCTTCCTTTTCTCTACACTGGTTTTGCGTAAAAACCAAATAACTATACCCAAAGTAATTGGAGTTGCAGGGAGGCGACAAGAGCGAGAGACCCCAGGAGCATAGTAGTCCTATGTGACTGGGGCGATACTCTTACCTTAAAATCAGACGCAGTCAACAAAGCTGCAGCTTCAAGTACGAAGGGAATAAAATCAATTCCAGGAAGAACTATGCTGAACAAATCTACTCTGGCCCTTGCTGTGCTTGTTGCACTGGCAGGCTGTGATAAAGCCCAAACCCCAACTCAATCCACTGAAACACCAACAGCTGCTGCAGTGGCTGAAGTGAAAACTTTAACCTCAGGTGTTGAGCTGTCTAATATGGACACCAGCGTAAAGCCTCAACAGGACTTTTTCCGTTATGTAAACGGCAACTGGCTGGCTAAAACTGAAATTCCGGCGGATAAAGGCCGTTGGGGCAGCTTTGACGAACTGCGTGAAAACGCGGATAAACAAGTACTGGCTATAGTGCAGGAACTGGCCGCAAAAACGGCAGAGCCAGGCACAGACAACCAGAAAATTTCCGACTTCTACCGCTCTTACATGGATCAGGCCAAGCTGGACTCTTTGGGTTTAGAACCACTGAAAGCTGATTTTGCCAAAGTGGATGCTGTCGCTTCTCATGCCGACCTGGCTAAGCTTTGGGGCGAATTGCAGTCTGCACGTACCGGCACTCCAGTGGTGTTATATATAGGTCAGGATCAGAAGGCATCGGATCAATACATTACGCTGGCAAACCAATCAGGTTTGGGGATGCCGGATCGTGATTATTATTTGAACAGCGATGAGAAATCGAAAGAAATCCAGCAAAAGTATCAGGCCTATATCGATAAAGTTGCCGAACTTGCAGGTTGGACTGACCCAGCCAAAGTGGCCGCAACTGTGTACGCCATAGAAACGAAATTGGCGACTGCACAGTGGAGCCGCGTACAAAACCGCGATCGCACTGCTAGTTATAATAAGTTAACTTTGGCACAACTTGCTGAAACCGCTCCGGGTTTTGATTGGGCCGCTTTATTGGGTGCAGCCAAACTTGCTGATGTAAAAGAACTGGTAGTACGTCAACCAACTTACCTGACAGCTTTTGCCAAACTGCAAAGCGAAATTCCGGTTGCAGACTGGCAAACTTACTTAAAATTCCATCTGGTTCGTGCGAACAGCCAGTTGTTGGCCAGCAGCTTTGACCAGGCCAGTTTTGAATTTTATGGCAAAACTTTATCAGGCTTAGAAGCGCAGCGTGATCGTGAAAAGCGTGCTGTAGCTGCGCTGGAAGAGTCTATGGGCTTTATGCTTGGCAAAATTTATGTGGAACGCCACTTCAAGCCTGAAGCCAAAGAGCGGATGGACCAGTTGATTAAAAACATGCGAGTCGCTTTTAAACAAGCTATTGATGGTCTGGAATGGATGAGCCCGGAAACCAAAAAAGCGGCGCAGGAAAAACTAACCAAATTTAACGCTAAAATTGGCTACCCTGATGTGTGGCGTGATTACAGCTGTTTAGAGGTCAAAGCCGATGATTTGGTTGGCAATATGCAGCGCAGCAGCCAATGTGAGTTCGACCGTATGGTCGCCAAATTAGGCAAGCCGGTGGATCGCACTGAATGGGGTATGACACCACAAACCGTCAATGCTTACTACAGTTCAACCATGAACGAAATTGTATTCCCTGCCGCTATTCTGCAGCCACCGTTTTTTAACGTTGATGCCGATGATGCAGTGAACTACGGTGCCATTGGCGGTGTGATTGGCCACGAAATTACCCATGGTTTTGATGATCAGGGTCGCCGCTCGGATGGCAATGGCAACTTAACTGATTGGTGGCAGCCGACAGATGCAGAGCAATTCCAGAAACGTGCTCAGCTGATGATTGACCAGTACAGTGCCTTTAACCCTATTGATGATTTAAAACTGCAGGGCGCTTTAGGTTTAGGTGAAAATATTGCCGACTTAGGTGGTTTAACTGTTGCTTTTAAAGCCTATCAGACGTCACTGCAAGGTAAACCTGCTGCTGTGATTGATGGTTTTAGCGGTGATCAGCGCTTCTTTATGGGCTGGTCTCAGGTCTGGCGTATTAAGTTCCGTGATGCGTCTTTACGTCAGCAAGTGATCACAGGGCCTCATTCACCAGGCATGTACCGTGTGCTGGGTGTGCTGTCGAATATGCCTGAGTTTTATCAGACGTTTGATGTTAAACCTGGTGATGGCATGTACCGTGATGATGCAGTACGGGTCAAAATCTGGTAACAGAGCCGGAAAATTGAAGGGCGCTTTTAAGCGCCCTTTCACTTTAGAATAAAGCAGGGCATAGTAACTTTATGCCTCTGCCTGAATACGTATTCATCTTGTTGTATAGCATGCATCGCTGTTCTAATCGGGCACCCTATAAAAGCATGTGCAGCATAAAACGACTGACACAGAGATCCCAGGATAAAGGTCTGCAGACCAAAAGCCAAAGTGCTTCACCTGAGATTAACACCGTATTTTATTCAAGAGTGGCTGATTGCAGGATCCATTCCTCACTACAGCTGCCGGACTCAACAGGACAACGATATGCAACAAAAGCCTAATCTCAGTTTCTGGCAGATCTGGAATATGTGTTTTGGATTCCTTGGCATCCAGTTTGGTTTTGCTCTGCAAAACGGTAACGTCAGCCGGATTTTCCAGACGCTGGGTGCCAGTATTGATGAAATCCCTATTCTGTGGATTGCAGCGCCGTTAACAGGCTTATTAGTGCAGCCTTTGATTGGCCACTTCAGTGATAAAACCTGGACCAAACTGGGCCGTCGCCGACCATTTTTTCTCTATGGTGCCATAGTCACCACCTTAGCTTTATTTTTTATGCCCAACTCGCCAGGCTTGTGGATTGCTGCCGGTATGTTGTGGATTTTAGACGCTGCCATTAACGTCACTATGGAGCCATTCCGCGCTTTTGTTGGCGACAACTTAAATGCTAAACAGCGCCCTATGGGCTTTTCAATGCAAAGCTTTTTTATTGGCGTGGGTGCGGTGATCGCTTCGGCTTTGCCCTGGATCCTGACCAACTGGTTTGAGGTCGCCAATACAGCTCCTGAAGGGCAAATTCCTGACTCAGTGAAGTACTCTTTTTATGTCGGCGGTGCTGTATTATTGCTTGCTGTGCTTTGGACTGTGATCCGCAGCAAAGAATACAGCCCTGCTGAACTGGCTGACTATGAGAAAGCCGAAATGGCCGAGCCGAATCATCAGGCGCCTGCAATGCAGCCTGCAGGTTCAGGTAAGACCTACTTTCATCGCGGCTGGGCTTTTGTGTTGGTGGGCATTATCTGTCTGACGGTTGTATACAACTGGGGCATGGATAAACAGCTGTATATTCTGGGTGGTGGTTTAGCTGCTTTTGGTTTATTGCAATGGCTCACCAGCTGGTACAAGACCAAAGAAAACTACACTATGTTGGTACAAATCATCGACGATTTATACAGTATGCCAATCACCATGCGCCGCTTAGCCGTAGTGCAGTTTTTCTCCTGGTTTGCGTTGTTTTCATTATGGATTTATACCACCGCAGCTGTAACAGCAACTCATTATGGCAGCAGCGATACCACCTCAGCAGCTTATAACGAAGGCGCAGATTGGGTAGGTATTTTGTTCGCTATTTACAACGGTTTTGCCGCTATTGCCGCTTTGCTTATTCCGATTATGGTACGCAAGTCCAGTATCCAGCTGACGCACAGTTTTAATCTGGTCTGTGGCGCTTTTGGTCTGTTTGGTTTTATGTGGATTGAAGATCCGCTGATGCTCTGGATCCCGATGATTGGTATAGGTATGGCCTGGGCATCGATTTTATCTTTACCTTACGCTTTATTAGCCGACAGCCTGCCTGCCAATAAGATGGGAGTCTATATGGGGATATTTAATATCTTTATCGTACTGCCGCAGCTACTGGCGGCCAGTATCTTAGGTTCGCTGGTGAATCATCTGTTTGAGAAACAAGCTATCTATGCACTGGTGATAGGTGGTGTCAGCTGGATTATTGCCGCTTTATATGTGCTGCGGGTCAAAACACGCCGCTTAGCGTCAAGATAAATATTTAAGTTATAGTTCTCCTGCTTCTGGCCTTGTTTAGTGATGAACAGGCCAGAAGCACTTCAACTGCTTCAGCTCTGGTTATTTCTTCTGCCACCTGAATTGAGCCCATAGCTGGCGCTGTTTTTCAGGCATAAAACTCCAGACTAAAATCCGGCTTTGTTTATTACCTTGTTGCATTTCAAGCAGTTGGTGTTGTGTACCCAGTTTGTTTAGTTGCTGCTGCAGTGCGGGCAGATTCTGTTGTTTTGAAACCAGGCTGCTAAACCACAACACTTGCTGTGCATAAATCTGGCTCTCTTCGATCATAAGCCGGATAAAAGCAGCTTCTCCACCGTCACACCAAAGCTCATGCGAACGGCCGGCAAAATTCAGCTCTGCGCTTTTATGCCCAAGATTTCTGGCTTTGCGTTCACTGCCTGCCTGAGCCTGTTCAGCCGAGGTATGAAAAGGCGGGTTGCATAAGGTCAGGTCAAACAAATCATCAGACTGAATAATGCCGTGAAAAATATGTGTTGAGTTGTGTTGCTGTCGCAAAGCGATTTTATGTTGCAGCTGATTTTGCTCGATCAACAGCTGAGCTGCACTGACCGCTTCCGGGTCTAATTCAGAAGCTGTAACTTTCCAGCCGTATTCAGCCTGAGCCAGCAAAGGGTAAATCAGGTTAGCGCCACAGCCTGTATCCAGCAGCTGTATTTTGCTGCCTGTAGGCACTTTGTTTTTATTCAGCAAAGCTAACAGGTCGGCCAAATAATGCAGGTAATCAACACGGCCTGGTACTGCCGGGCATAAAAAACCATCAGGCAGTTGCCAGTGCTCCACAGCGTACAGCTGTTTTAATAACGCCTGATTCAGTGTTTTTACTGCGGCAGGATTGGCAAAGTCGATCGAAAGCAGGCCATAGCCATTGTCGCGGACAAAAGCAGTGAGTGCAGGAACTGCGGCACAGAGGGCGGCAAAATCATAAGGCTGTTGGTGCTTGTTGCGCGGATGCAAAGCTTTATTGGATATATTCATCAGAGGAACCAGAGCTGCAGCTTAACGCTCTGCAGCACCACAAGATTGACGGACAATGATTTTGGGCTGAATTTCGGTCAGCTCTACGGCTTGATGGTTAATCAGTTTTAATAAATTGACCACCAGCATTTCACCTGCCAACGAGGTGTTTTGTTGAATAGTAGTTAAAGCCGGAGAGGAAAATGAGGCAACAGGAATATCATCAAAACCTACTACAGCTACATCTTCCGGCACTTTCAGGCCCTTTTTTTGTAATGCACGGATGGCACCAATCGCAATCAAATCACTGGCGCAAAACAGTGCATCAAAGCTCTTACCCTGGGCATGCAGTTCGTTAATTGCATCAAACCCGGCTTGTTCTGTTGAGATGGCATCCAGCTGCGCCACTGTGTCTTCGGTTATACCAGCTTGTTGTATGGCGTGCACCATGCCCTGATAACGGGCTAAAAACTCAGGGCTGTGATCTGAGGCATTGCCAATAAAAGCAAAACGTTTCCGTCCTTGCTGCAACAAATGCTGTCCGGCCAGTTTGCCACCTTGCAGGTTATTGCTGCGAATGGTGAATTCTGGGTGGCCATGCACTTCAGCGCCCCAGCAGACAAAATGGGTTTGCTGAGCTAATAAGGTATTTAGTTTTTCTTCGTAATCTTTGTAATCGCCGTACCCCAGCAGAATAATACCATCAGCTTTTTTACTGTCTTCGTAGTCTGCATGCCAGTCGTTACTTAACTGCTGGAATGAGACTAATAAGTCATGACCACGTTGGCTGCAGGCGCGGGTGATACTGCCGAGCATAGCGAGAAAAAATGGATTAATTTGGGATTCATCTACAGTCGGGTCTTCAAACAGCAAGAGTGCCAAAGTGCCCGTTGTTTGTTTGCGTAAATTACTGGCGTTTTTATCCACCTTGTAATTCAGCTGTTTGGCAATGGCAAAAATCTTGTCTTTGGTTTCCTGATTAACCGCCGGGCTGTCACGCAAAGCACGGGAAACCGTGGATTGCGAGACTCCGGCCAGATAAGCGATATCAAAAGAGGTCGCTTTTCCTTTCATCGGTGTCATCGGGGCTATTCCTGGCTGATTTGTTGACTTCATATACCCTTCTTTCTTGAAGCTGCAGCTACGTTGACTGCGCTCTCTCGCCTTAACATAGCTTTATCTGCAAGACGGGCTGGGATAAACCCCGCCGCTACGATAGCTCTGCAGTCACTGGCTTGTTTATTCTTATTTATAGTGGGCATCATAGCATTAAATTGGAGTCTGGGATCCTTTTCACAGGGGGCTGTAGGTGCCTCAGTATCTGCTTCAATTACGTATTCTGCTTAGCTATGGATCCCGCTTTTTTGCACTGCAGTACTGTGATTTAACACTGCAATTTGTGCGAAGTTGTTAACTTTACTTAAGCTGATCTGCATTAAATGCTAAAGTAAAGGCCATGAATAGTCTGAGTGAAGTGTCGATGAAATCAGTGGTTTGGCTTTTTATCCTCTGCCTGTTTTGCAGCGGATCCGCCTTAGCCTGTGCTACGGACAAAGACGGCTGCACAGAATCTGGTCAATTTCAGTTGTCAGTAGCTTTAGGGGCAGGACAACGCAGTAACCCTTTATATGACGGTGACAGCTTTCCTATGCTGATTTTGCCGGACTTTAGTTATTACGCAGATTCATGGTTTATTGACAATGGCACCATAGGTTACAGCCTTGAGCAGAACGATCAATTTGCTGTTAGTCTGGTCACGCGCCTGAATTCAGAAAAAGGCTATTTTCAGCGCTGGTTTGCTGGCAATGTGATCACTCTGAACAGCTCTGGTGCTTTATTGCCGCCAGAAGTTGAAACTGGTACAGAGAAGTTTATGAGTGCAGTTTCAATTGAACATGTCAAAAAAAGACCCACAGCATTGGACGCAGGCGTGCAGTTCAACTGGTTTGGTGAACAATGGCAAAGCCGGTTGAACCTGTGGCAGGACATCAATTCAAAGTATAATGGTCAGAACGCCAGCCTGAGTTGGTCACGTTTTTGGCCATTGGCTGGTGGGCAGTTTGATCTGAGTGCTACCTTGTTCTGGAAAAGTGCCAAATTGATCGACGCCTATTATGGTGTAGGCGAAGATGAGCTGTATTATCTGGAAAGGTATCGCGGGCGCGACAGCTGGCAGCCGGAATTACGTCTGGGCTGGCAGAAGGCTCTGACCCCGAGCTGGTCTGTGCTGACTTTTTATAGGTATCTGCATTTGGATGATGCTATGACTGATAGTCCGTTAGTACAGGATGATTCAGTGCAGACCTGGTTTGTAGGTATGAGTTATCGTTTTTATTGAAGCAAGGATAGGGAATGTTAGGGCTGTTATTCGCTGGTAATATGCTGCTGGTAAACGCCCAACCCCCTGAATGCAGGGCTGAATTGTGCTGGTCTGTAAGTCCGGCCTTTTGCGTTTCTGCAACACCGGAGCAAAGCTGCGAAGCACAGCTCAGGGTCAGTTGGAATAGCAGCAAGGTGCAGGACTTATGTTTGTATTTTGCACAACAACAAATGCAGTGCTGGCAGCAGGCACAGCAAGGGCAGTGGCAACAACTGTTAAGCTGGTCAGGGAAAACGGAAGTCAGATTGCAAAATGACACTCAAGTGTTATTGCACAAAGAGTTAATTGTATTAAGCCGTCAACCGGAAAAAAGACGACGTCTGGTGGCACCCTGGAGTGTGTTTTAATGCAAAAAATCTTATTGGTTGAAGACGATGCCCGATTAGCTGCTTTAGTGCAGAATTTTCTGCAGCAGCAAGGTTTCGAAGTTCGTCTGGAAAACCGGGGTGACACTGTGCCCGCTATTTGTCAGGCCTGGCAGCCCGACTTAGTGATTTTAGATTTAATGTTACCTGGAATGGATGGCTTCAGTATTTGCCGTACGGTCCGTCCCTGGTTTACTGCACCTATTCTGATGTTAACTGCAAAACAGGGTGACATTGATCAGGTGCTGGGTCTGGAATTAGGCGCTGATGACTACGTGATTAAGCCTGTGGAGCCGCGTGTACTGCTGGCTCGCGTGCACGCATTATTAAGACGAGGCAGTCCGGCGCCTAAAACCGAGAATCAGGAGTTGAGCTTTGGTTTGCTTCATCTGAATAACAGTGCCCGTGAAGCTCATTTTGGCGGGCAACTGGTTGAGTTAACCAGTTATGAGTTTGATCTGTTGTGGATGTTAGCCAAGCATGCTGGCCAGACGGTGAAACGTGAAGCCATTCACAAACAAATTATCGGCCGTGAATATGATGGTCTGGACCGGACTGTGGATGTCAGAGTTTCACATTTACGCCGTAAACTGAATGACAATGCGGAAACACCTTTCCGTATTAAAACTGTCTGGGGTAAGGGTTACTTGTTTGTTGCTGATGCCTGGAACAGCTAAAGAGTGTCCAGGCTATTCCTGCATTTTTATTTGTTCATTTCGCTGGTACTGATTGGTGTAGGCTGGACTGTCGAGAGGATTTGGCAGGAAACCCAAAGCCAGACTCCTCCCTGGGTTCTGCTGCTGGCTGAAAACCTGGCTGGACAATTGAGTACTCAGACTTTACCACAAGCAAAATTATCCTCAGCTTTAGAAGCAACCTTATTACCAGCAGGCAGTATTTTATGGTCTGAAACTGAACTGGCTGCGTTAGAAGCCGGGCAAGTGGTACCTCTGTTTACCAAAGACCAAGTGTTTTTTTATGCGATGCAGCAAAGCGGTTTATGGCAATTAGGGCCTGCTGATCTGGCCGAAACTGCAGTTCCTTCCTATTGGTTCAGCTTATTGTTTCTTGGTCTGCTGGCTGTTGCTGTCTGGTTATGGCTTTGGCCTGTTGCCCGTGATATTCAGAAGCTTAAACAACAATTGTCTGACCCAACAGGTACTGCTGCTTTACCTGTGCGGTCTTTTATTGCTCCTATTGCCATCAGTTTTGAACAGATGCGCCAACAAATTCAGCGTTTGCTGGGTTTGCAGCGGGAAATGACTCAGGCGGTTTCGCATGAACTGCGTACACCTTTAGCCCGTTTAAGCTTTGCGCTGGAGTTATCTGCTCTGCCGACTGATGAAAAACAATTGATGCTTAATGACGTCAAAGAGCTGGAGCAACTGGTCGATGAGATGTTGGATTATGCCCGGCTGGAATCGACGCAACCTACGCTTAAAATGCAGCGGGTGGATTTATCAGAGTTGTTACAGAACCTGGTCGAGAAGTTATCGCCTTTACCTGGAGCCAGCATTGAACTGCAAGCAGCCACCAGCTGCATTTATGTCTGTGATGGACATTATCTGGAAAGAGCGGTGCAAAACTTATTGGTGAATGCCAAGCGATTTGCCAGAGAGAAGGTGGTTTTAATACTACAGTCTACCCCTGATGCGATTGAAATCCGGGTGGAGGACGATGGCCCAGGTATAGCACCGGAACAAAGAGCTGAAATTCTGAAACCTTTTGTCAGACTGGATCCCAGCCGGCAAAAAGGTTTTGGTGGTTTTGGTTTAGGGCTTGCTATCGTATGTCGGGTGCTGGAATGGCATAAGGCCGGTATTGAAGTCGGAGAAAGTGCATCGGGTGGTGCCAGTTTCAGAATAAAACTGCCGTTAGCTGTGTGATCTAACGGCAGTAAAAAACAATTACAGCCCCAGGTTTTTCAGGAAGTCATCGTCCACATCAGAAGTTAAAACCTCTACAGGTTCAGCTTCAGCTTCAGCTGCGTTGGTATTGGCAATAATATCGTCTGGGTTTTCATCTTGTGCCGGGATAAAATCATGTAACTGAATAAATTCAGTTTTATCCATCGACAGTTCCATATAGAAAATGGCATGGTTTGGAGTGCTGAACGTCACCCGGCGCGCCTGAGGCTGATCCAGCTGGGTGTTGATCATGATTTGTACTTGTTTATTAATCGCCATCATTTTTGGCTGGCTTTGATTAATTGAAGTTTGCAGCTCCATCCGTACTCTGTTGGTAAAGTCACCAACGATTTGGTTCATCAGTTCGCCCATCACATTACCTACTTCGTCTGAGGTATGGAAGTTGGCTAATTCAGATTCCGGCATGCCCATGCTCATCATGTACTTGCGGTAAATCTCCATCGCAGCTTGCGACGTAAAATTGATGATCACTAAACCAGAAAAGCCGCCATCAAATAAGACAAAACAGCCAAGATCAGGACGCAGACAGGTTTTTTGGATTTTTTGTACCATAGGCGAATAGGCAACTTTATCGTTGCCGGCAGCTGCAAGTACTTGAGTAACTGACTGACAGAGGGTGAGCAATATTTCTTCGGTGGTGACTACTTTAGTTTTTTTCATCTCATAAACCCGGCTAAGCGACAACATTAACCTTAGTATATCCCTATTCCAACGCATAACACTATAAAAAGCCTGAGGCTTTATGTTACGAGCTCTGCGTGTTTCAATCTGATATGCATAAATTAAACAAGGGCAGAGATCGATGACTGAACAGGAAAAAATGGCCGCAGCTTTGTGGTTTAACCCAGCAGACAAAGCTTTGGCACAACAGCGTAAGACTGCAAAAGCTTTATGTGTTCAGATGAATCAGCAGGGGCCGCTGCCTTTTAAAGCTCATCAGCAACTGGCTGGCCAGCTGTTTGGCAAAGTAGGCAGCTGTTATATTGAACCGCACTTTTTTTGTGACTATGGCAACAATATTGAACTGGGCCAGAATTTTTATGCCAATCATAACTGCATCATTTTAGATGCGGCTAAAGTCAGCATTGGTGATGATGTTTTATTAGGGCCAGCTGTGCAGATTTATACTGTGACTCACCCGCTTGATGCGACGCAGCGTAAAACCGGATTGGAGCAAGGTAAAGCTGTGACTATAGGGAATTCAGTCTGGGTCGGCGGCGGAGCCATTATTTTACCTGGCGTCACTATTGGAGAGGGTGCAGTCATTGCTGCAGGTGCAGTGGTCACCAAAGATGTGCCTGCTTATGTACTGGTGGCAGGTAACCCGGCCAAAGTGATTAAAACGCTGGATTAAAACCTCGGTTTAGCATGGAACTTCTGAAAGTCACCTGACTCTGTCAGGTGGATCAGGCCTGCGTTAAATTTAGCCTGTAACTCTACATTCCAGAATGCCGCCGGATAATCAACAGATGGAAAGATCCGATGCATTTGTATGCTGCCAGTACCATAGTTTTTGTTCGCGTAATAGGTCAGTACTTTGGCATCTCCGACCATCAGTTGTACCCTGTCATTTATCAATAACTCAAACTGCTTCTCTCTGTCCGCTTCTTCCAGATAATGCGCCTTTTGAATAATGGCGGAAAAGTCAGGGCCTAATACCTCGCTGGCTTGCTGGTAGGCGACTATAGTTTTGCCTGCCAGATCTTCCAATGATTTGATTTTCATTGTTTTATTACTTTTGCTGATCACCACATCCTGCACGGTAAAGTAGGGTTGGCTATAAAAGGCTCCCGGATAAGGCACGGCTACCGGACTGGCGATATCCAGCTTTTGTTCTGAAAATAGTTTGAGTAAACGACTATAACTATAAAGTTCAAATTCGGCCTCAATACCTTCACGTTGCAAAATGGCTTTGACAATGTCGTAATCCACCCCGGTAATTTCGCCCTGAGCGTTCCGGTAAGCCCATGGTGCTGAATCATGTAAACCAACTTTAACGGGGGCAGCTTGCACTAGCGTGCAGAAGAGGCAGAGTAACAAAATAAGCTGTTTCATAAAAAACTCCGGCAAGACCCCGCGACTGCAGACCTTCAGTGGTTTTAGCACAGTTCAGGACCAGTGTCGCAATTTTTACGATGGCGCCTGCACTATTTTTTGCCTCAATCAGGTATGATCCAGGCTCTTCCTGTCAGGACTTCATCATGAGTAAAACAGTTTCTTTTGGTTTATTGTTACTGCTTGCCAGTATCATCGCCATTACTCCTTTGGCTATTGATATGTACCTGCCAGCTATGCCAGTGATGGCGACTGAACTTAGCACCGACATTGGTCTTATCCAGCAATCGTTAAGCATTTATCTGGCCGCTTATGGGGTAGGGATGCTGTTGTTTGGTCCGCTGGCTGATGCCTTGGGTCGTCGTCCGCTGGCTTTAGGTGGTCTGCTGTTTTTTAGTCTGGCCAGTTTTGCTTTGGCATTTTGTCAGGATGCACAGTGGCTGTTAGGTTTACGCGCTTTACAGGCTTTTGCCGGTAGTGCTGCCACTGTGGTGGTGCCTGGTATTATCCGTGCTTTGTATCAGGAAAATACCGCAAAGGGCATGTCTTACGTCTCGATGATTATGATGATGGCGCCACTGATCGCTCCTGCTATTGGCAGCGCTGTGCTATGGGTGGGGCACTGGCAGGACATATTTCTGGTGCTGGCGTTGTATTCAGCAGTGATTTTGTTGCTGACCTGGCGTTTTTTACCTGACCCGGTGCCTGTCACTAAAGGGCGCAAGCTGGAGTTTCTCTCTGGTTATCGTTATGTTTTTTCTAATGTCGCTGCCAGACCACAAATAGCGACATCTATGTTTGCTTCCTTTGCATTTTTCTGTTTTTTAACAGCAGTACCTTTTGTTTATATTGAATATTTTGGCGTCAACGAACAGTTGTTCAGTCTGTTGTTTGCGCTGAATGTAGGCATGCTGATGTTGGCGAACTTTTGTAATAGCCGCTTCGTCGGCAGATTTGGTCCGCAGCGTATGCTGAATCTGGGGATGGTATTGGCGTTGTGCAGTGCCACTGTACTTTGTCTGGCCAACTGGTTTGAATTGGATTTGATGTTCACTGTGCTGAGCATAGCGCCGTTGATGGCGAGCTTAGGTTTGATTGCAACTAATGCTGATGCGATGATCTTAATGCGTTTTCCGGAACACAGCGGCACAGCGACTGCGGTGATAGGGACTTTACGTTTTGGCAGCGGTGCTTTGGCAGGCCCCTTGCTGGCGTTGGCTTACACAGGAACTGCTTTGCCGTTTTCAGTATTAATGCTTTGTGGTGTGCTGGCTATTCTGGCTAGTCAGTTTTTTGGTTTACGCCAGATTAAGCCGATTGCAGGTAATTAAGTAAGCGATCAAAAGAGCGGTAGCTCAACGCTTCCAGCAGATCGCTGCGTTCTATCTGTGGCCGTTCTGCTAAATCTGCCAGTGTGCGCGCTACTTTTATTAACTTGTGATAACTGCGGGCTGACAGTTTCAGCTGAGTCAGACAGCTTTCAAAGTAGTCTGCATCTGCCGGGCTGAGCTTGCAATGCTGTTCCAGTTCAGTCAGGTTTAATCTGGCATTTGCTTTACCTTGCCTTTGGTTTTGAATAGCTCTGGCTGCAACTACACGCTGCCTGATGATAGCACTGTGCTCTTCGGTTTTGTGTTGGCTTAAACTGCCTTTAGGTAATAACGGCACCTCGACCTGCAGCTCTATTCTGTCGAGAAAAGGACCGGATAACCGGCTTAAGTAACGCCGGATTTGATCAGAACTGGAGCGGCCATCTTTATGATGCCCCGAAGGGCTCGGATTCATGGCGACTACCAGTTGAAAACTGGCTGGAAATTCGGCTTGCCGTGCAGCTCTGGAGATAAAGACTTTACCGTTTTCCAGCGGTTGGCGTAGTGATTCGAGCACGGTGCGCGGGAACTCAGGTACTTCATCCAAAAATAAAATACCATGGTGTGCCAGGGATATTTCACCTGGGCGGGGGACTGAACCACTGTGAATTCCATTAATTTATGCGATTGTAGATACCATTGATCAATAAGTTACATAGTGCGCTACATTAATTAAGGCGACTAGGTAACATCAGTTGAGGCGACTGGTTCTAAATGTCACAGAAAATCACGCGACTGGATTCGAGGCGGCCTGCCCGAATTATCGGTATGAATCATCGCAGCGTTACAGGAAAAGTGGCGATTGGTGGAATTTCAATTCCCTTCGAGTCGTCTCTGGAACGTGACTTTTTGATCATGCTGGATTTTGACCCAATGGTAGTTGATGTATTTGAGCAGCCTGTTCGGATTACTTATGAAAGTGATGAAGGCCGTGAGAGGTTCTATACCCCAGATTATTTAGTCGGATACGATAATGGCGAAAGAGTTATCTATGAAGTTAAGTATCGTGCAAATCTGAAAGATGAGTGGAGCAAATTAAAGCCTAAATTCAGAGCTGCACTTCGTTATTCAAAGCTCAATGACATGAAGTTTAAGATTATTACTGACGCTGAGATACGCGGAACTTCATACTTGGCTAATGCAAAGTTTTTGCGTACCTATCGTGACCAAACTCCCAATTTTTCAATTGAGGAGCATTTGGTTCGGACATTAGCAATTTTAGGTGAAACCACGCCAGAGAAATTACTAATCGCAGCCTATTGGACTCTGGAGAATCGTATGAAAGCAATGGCGTCATTATGGCGTCTGGTTGCAATTAGGAGAGTTCACGTTGATTTGCGAGGACCTTTGACTATGGCTTCATCGATATGGGTTACTGCGGGTGAGGGGTTTGTATGACTAACTCAGTTTTTCTTTCAGTAAAACCTGGCTCAGTAGTTTTCGCCGAAGGTAGACGCTACAAAATAACTCATTTATTGGGTATGGACAGTGTCTTAGCCGACGACCTGGAGACTAAACAAACAGAGCGACTGCGCGTAGACCGACTTCGGCCACTTCCTCCAGAAAACCCGCAGGATGTGGATGCCAACTCTATAATTGGTCGCGATATCTGTGATATTTCAGATGAGGATTGGGCGGAAGCACAAAGACGCTTTCAAGTCATAAAGCCATTGCTGAATGATCTTGACCGGACGCGAGAAAAAGTAACTCAAGTTGCTGCAGGTGCTGGTGTCAACACTGCCACGGTTTATGAATGGCTGCGTACTTTTAATGATGCTGGGCATTTGTCCGCACTCATTCCGCAAAAAAGAGGCCCTAAGCGGGGCTCAAGACAACTGCAAGCCGCCATCGAAAAAGTCATTGAAGTGGCCATCAATGATATTTATCTAAGTAAGCAGCGTCAGAAACCCCAAGATGTTGTTAACCATGTCGCTTATCTCTGCAAGAAAGCAGGGATTGAAGCCCCACATCCAAATACCGTTAGGAATCGCTTACGTGAGCTCCCACAGGCCATGGCTCTGCGCCGTCGAGGCATGGCTGAGAAAGCTCGCAATCAGTTTGAGCCAATAATGGGGAGCTTCCCTGGCGCTGAAACGCCATTGGCTGTGATTCAGATTGATCACACAGAGGCTGACATCATTGTTGTTGAAGAAATTACTCGCCTACCGATGGGTCGCCCAACGATTACGTTAGCGATTGATATTTTTAGCAGGATGGTCGTGGGGTGTTATGTGTCGATGGAGAAGCCAAGCGCTATTGCGGTAGGGATGTGTCTCGCCCGAGCCATGCTGCCAAAGAACGAGTATTTAGTCGATTTAGATATCCCTGGTGATTGGCCTGTTTGGGGGAAAATGGGGATAGTTCATTGTGACAATGCAAAAGAATTTCGAGGCTCAATGCTATCTAGAGCTTGTGAGCAATATGCCATTGATCTGCAGATGCGTCCGGTAAAAGTGCCTCATTATGGAGGGCATATCGAAAGGCTTATGGGCACGAGCGCAGGAGAGATCAGAACATTACCTGGTGCAACATTTTCTTCGCCTAGAGAGCGAAAAGGATATGATTCAGAGAAAGAATCAGCCCTGACTCTAAAGGAGTTTGAGCAACGTTTGGTTGACTTCATCGTTAACGTTTATCATCAGCGAAGACACTCTGAATTGAATGTACCTCCACGTAGGCAGTGGGAAATTGGGTTACTTGGTGACATGTCCCGTCCAGGAAAAGGTATTCCCGATATTCCTGCAGATCCACAGCGCCTGTGCTTAGATTTTTTACCGTTTGTAGAACGCACCGTCCAGCCTTACGGGGTCGTCATTGATGATATCTATTATTATCACGAAGTTTTGAATCCTTGGATTAATGCCCAAGATTTGAATCAGTTGAAAGCTAAGCGGAAGTTTATTTTACGCAGAGACCCCCGCGATATAAGCGTTGTCTATTTCTTTGATCCTGACGCCAATCAGTACTACGAAATCCCTTATCGTAATGCTGCTCACCCTCCAATTAGTGTGTGGGAGCTCAGAGCTGCACAGCAGCGATTAAAAGAGGAAGGACAGGCGCATGTAGACGAAGATGCCATATTTGAGGCTGTTGGCCGAATGCGTGAGCGTGTAGAAGCTGCCATTACGAAGACAAAAGCAGCAAGACGCCAGATCCACCGTATGAATACCACACATCAGAAGGCGAAGGCCCGTGAGGATAAAACCCTGGATACAGCTACAACTGAACCTGCTGCACAGGACCAGATACACCCGAAAGAGCAATCTCAAACGAGCTTCAGCTCAGATGATATTTTCTCTATGCCTATTCAGCCATTTGATGATCTCAGGGTGAAATCATGAGTCAATTCGAACACTTGGAACCTATTGTTTGGAACGCAATGACTCTGCCGATGGAAGAACGTATTGCCTTTGCTCACCAGGATCGATGGATTGGTTACACCAGAGCTCAGGAAGCCATCAATACGCTCTCAGATCTACTCTCACACCCGAGAACGGTTCGAATGCCGAATCTTCTGCTTGTTGGTGAAAGTGGCAATGGTAAAACGACGATCATTGATAGATTTCGAGAACTTCACCCTGTTGCAGCGGCAGGTGGTGGCGAACCTTTGATGCCGGTTGTTGTGATGGGGATGCCCTCTGAACCAAATGAATCACGGTTTTGGACTGAATTGCTGTTAGCTTTGCGTATTGCGCACAGAGATTCAGACCCTGTCCAGCGTAAAAAAAACCAAGCGCACTCGATTCTCACCTATGTCAGATGCAAAATGTTGGTCATCGACGAGATCCACAATGTATTGTATGGACATGCAAGGCAGCAGCGTCAGTTTTTGGGTGTTTTAAAAAACTTGAGTAATGACCTCAAGCTCCCAATTGTTTCTGTAGGTACCAGAGACGCGATTCGTGCATTACATACGGATCCGCAGCTGTCCAGTCGATTTGAACCCTTCGGGTTACCACGTTGGCAGCTCAACGCAGAATTTCTTCGGCTACTAGCCAGCTTTGAGCGATTACTGCCATTAGCCAATCCCTCTAATTTGATTGACCGTGACATTGCAATCAAACTCCATGGGATGAGTGGAGGAACGATTGGAGGACTATCCAGAATTCTAAAACGAGCCACCGCCCAATCGATTAGAGACCGAAGCGAGCGTATTACACTCAAGACGATTAACCAAATCGATTGGGTTAAACTTTCTGATTACGGTAAGCAAGCGCAGCTGCTATGAAGTTAGAAGAATGGCCTTTCAGGGTAGAGCTTCAGCCTGATGAATTGCTTTCTTCTTTTCTTATCCGCAATGCCCATGCTCATGGAACCACCCCCTACCTGTTTATGAATTACTTTTGGCCAGGTAGAGCATTATGGGATCGCGATTGCGATAGGTCTGCAGATTGGGAGTGGCTATGTGAGGTTTCTGAGTTGGCTGGTGTGTCAACAGAGGTTTTGGCCACGAGCACTCTCATTCCTTTTCGGCAGTCCCTTGGGAGTACTTCACTCTATGGAGATACCTCTCTGCTTCTTTCTGCCAGTGTGTACCACCGGACCAGACGACGGCATGGACTGCAGTTTTGTCCTGAATGTCTTTCAAACCATCTATCTTGGTTTCGACGTATATGGCGTTTGGGCTTTGTTTTATACTGTCCTGAGCATGGTATCCCGCTCATGGATTGTTGCCCTGCATGTGGCAGCCCAGTCATTCCCCACCGTTCTCTTCGTTTAGATGCACGCTACTGCCATCAATGTGATTCGTGTCTGCATAACACAATGACAGAAAATAGTTGTTCAGAGCGACTTCTGGACTTGCAGAAACTGCTTTTGAATAATTTGCTAACGCCATCAACTGCAGAGCACATTGGCCCATTTCATGGGACTGCATTATTTGCAGCTATCCGTAGTCTGCTGTCTGTGTTAACGGTTCGGATTTCGTATGCAGCAATAAGAGACGCATTTAACCTGCCTGAGACTGCCTGGTTACCACATGATCGCCTTCAATTTGAACATGCTCGCTGGCCAGAGCGTTTTTTACTTCTGGAGCTGCTGAGCGTTTGGATATCCGATTGGCCAGCATCCTTCCATTTAGGGGCTGAGGCTGCCGGTCTTAGCCAAAAGACGTTTGCTCGATTGAGGCAACCTAAAGGGCTGCGAGAGGAAATACAGCGTTTAAAACCTGGCTCCAGCCGAAATAGACGATATGAACCCAAAGTTTTTGATGAAGAGCTACTTCGGTTAAAGCGAGTTGATAGAAAAGCATACCGCAAGCTCAGAGCAAAACGATTACTTGCATTGGCGTTACTCAAATGAGTACCGGCGAAGCTGCACCAATTCGTCGTTGTGATGAGTGTGGGCGTTTAATGGATAAAGCCGGTCGGGTAGAGAAAGGTCATACATACTGCCGCACTTGCTATAGTCGTGAGTTTAAGCCTGCTGAATGCACTCTTTGTGGAAAGCTGGCTCGTGTTCTTAAAGGCGACGCCAATCCTAAATGCTCATTGTGTAAGCGAAAAGACCGACGCTGCCCCCGATGCAATCGACCTGTACTGAAAGCAGCAAAAATAGTCAATGGACATGCAGTCTGCGCTGTTTGCGTCATATATTTTACGGAGCCAACGCCATGTGCAGAATGTGGCAAGTTGTCAAAACGGGTAAGCCGAGCATTGACTAAGGGATTTGACCAGCCCGTGTGTGATCGCTGTCGGAACAGTGATCACAGAACATGCTGTATTTGTCGGCGATACCGCAATGTTCATCATTTTAACGAGGAGCAGAAGCCTGTATGTGCCCGATGTGCTGATAGTTCTGATATACAGCGGTCCTGTCTGACATGCGGCGCAACACTGTTTGGCTGCTCAACTTGCCGCATTTGTGAACTTGCAGAACGAGCCAGAAAGAGGATAAGGCTCAATATTGAGTTAATAGAGCAACCGTGGGTTAGATCTCTTTTTGAAGCATTCTTTGCTTGGGATGGTTTGAACATCGCAGATAACATAACGAAGCGTGTAGATCGATATGGGGTGTTCTTTGCTGAAATTGATCGCTCCTGCAGCTCTCTGGAAGAACTGAATCAAAGCCGCCTTTTTGAGGTATTTGGAGGTGAGGGGCTAAGGCGTGGGTATTTAATCATCAAATTTTTCTGTGAACAAAGAGCGTTGCACTGGGACCACGAAAAGCTTGAGGACATGATCGAAAACCGGCGAATTGCACAGCTCACAAGTCACCACCACAGCGCAGCGTGGTTTCCCATTCTGCAAACCTACGTCGCCCAATTAATGGAGCGAGAGCCTCCCTTAAAAAGTAATACGGTACGAATGTACCAAAAAGCGGCTGCAAATTTTCTATCTACCATTAACGTAAGTAGTCCAGAGGATATTGCGCAGCAATACATGGATAGCTATTTAAAGCGACGTCGGGGACAAATCGCCAGTTTGAGTGCTTTCTCTCAATATTTGAGAGTTTCATATGGGATTGAGCTTAAGTTGCATTATAAGGAACCCATGCTGATTAATAAAAAGGACCGTGAACTGGTTCAACGATCTCAGACTATTTTTCGTCGTTTAACACAGATTGATGATCCTCGCTGTGCACAAGCACTGCTTGCAAAGCTGATAGCCGACATGTACCAAATTCCATTGAAGCATGTCCTAGCTTTGCGCGTTGAAGAAGTGCGCATAGACATGAACGGGCTCATTCTATGGCCTGATTCAATAGATGCCCGCCTTGATGGCGAGTTTTTGGACTATTTTAAGCGTTGGGTATCAATGAATAGTGGCAGCAAATTTGTGTTTTCCGGCAGAAATAGTGTGCAACCACTTTCATATGATTCTGTGAAGTATTACTTGAATTTGATAGGAGGGTGATTTTGTACGGGAAATTCAAGCTGAAGCTCAGCTTTGGACTGACGCACGTTCACCGCTCGCAGCAAAAGTCAGGAGTTCATTTACAAACCAATTAGTGGCTCAATGTTAGACAGATTAAATGTAGTTGCCCATATCTAACCTTACAGCCGGTTATGAGCTGAAGGCAGCATTGGTTCACATCGCAATACCTGCCTCTGCATTTTCAAAAAGCCGTGAGGGCTGATTTGCTTTATTAGATTAATTGGCGAGCAGAGCTAATATACCGAAAAATACAGCACCGGCAACTAGCTGGCCTTTCGCTTTATTTGATTTTACTCTTAAAGCTAGTTGAGAAATTTGCATATTAATATTTTCAAGTGTTGCGCCGGAAAGCATTAACCCTTGATAGTCAGAAACCCAACGAGGGAGATCGTTGGGTTGAACGTCCCACATTATTGGAACCAACTTTTTACCAAGGGCGATAGCTGCACCGACTTCTTGTTGAACATTTGGAGATGCCAAAGCATTTTTACTGGCAAGAAGAAAAAACCACTCTGACGACTTTAGGGATTCAAATATTTGCG
>JAHIWM010000134.1 GCA_018815765.1 Gammaproteobacteria bacterium
AATGTTTGATTGACTAAATCGAGATTTTGTTGATTGTCTTCTGCCAGAACTTCACTGTGTCCACTGCTGCGATCAAAGGTGGCACCTACACAATGTAGTTGCTGATGAGCTGGCGTGATATAACCCTGATGACAAACCACTGTTTTTAGTGGCGTCATCCTATGGCTTTGCAGATGACTGACCTGGCCGCGAATTTGTCGAAGCGGAAAGGACTCCTGCTGCGCAAGGGCATTTAATTGTGCACCTGTGGCCAGCACCACTGTTGTCGCATGCAAAGTTCCGGCAGATGTTTCCAGTTCACAATAGTGCTCGCGCTCTGTGATTTGATGCACCTCTGTATTGTAGATAATCTCTACGCCCTGGCTGCTAAGCCAATTCGCCATTTGCTGACAATAGTCCTGAGGGCATAACCAGCCTGCGGTTGGAAAAAATAAGCCATCATAAGGTAAAGCCAGACCTGCGATCTCACTGGCTTGTTCTTTAGCGACAGGACTAAACAAGCCACTTAAGGCAAAAGCTTGCTGCAGGATTTTATATTGGCGTTTAGCCAGATTGTCGTTGCAGGCAAGGGTTAATACGCCGCACCAGTCTGCCGCTACGGCTAACTTTTCTAGCCAGCTTGCATAAAACTGTCTGGCATATAAAAAGCTCTGGCAACTTAAAGATGACATTAGATCGTAAGTCGCGTGCAGGTTAGGGTACACGGCCCCCTGACGGTTGTGAGATGCACCCATACCGGCTTGTGCATCAGCACAGAGCAGATGGATTTTTAATCCTTTTTGCCATAACGCAAAAGCAGCATTGATACCTGCGACACCAGCCCCTATCACTGTGATTTGATCGGGCTGATCTGCAGTTAATTCGGCGGCCTGCTCAGCACTTGCAATTAACATTTCGCGTTTCTGGCCATGGCCTTTGGTTTTTTTTGCAGAAAAACCTGCGTCATTTAAGCCACGACGAACAAAACCAGCACAGGTAAAGGTAGAAGCCGTAGTGCCGCTGTGACTCAACCTGAACATTTGGTTGAATAAATTTTGTTGCCACATATCCGGGTTTTTACTGGGAGCAAAACCATCTAAAAACCAGGCGTCGACTTTGTTCTGTTCTGGTACTTGAGGCAGTAATTCATTGACATCACCCAGCCATAAATCCAGCACCACAGAACCGTCGTCAAAAGTCATTCGATGTGGGCCTGGTAAAGCAACAGGGTAGCTCTGTGCTAATAAAGTAGTCAGTTCTGCCAGTTGGGGCCAGGCGGCTAAGGCTTTGGTTAAGTCTGCTTTACTAAAGGGATATTTTTCAAAGCTGCTGAAGTATAGACGCTGACAAGTGGTGGATTGCGCTTTGTACTGACGAAACCGCAACCAGGTCAGCAGAAAGTTTAAACCCGTGCCAAAACCAGTTTCTGCGATATGGAAAAATGGGCGCGGATGAGTAAACCAACGTTCAGGTAACTGATTTTTATGTAAAAATACATAATCGGTTTCGTCCAGGCCGCCATTGTCGGAAAAATAAATATCGCCAAACAGGTCGGAAACCGGTGTACCAGCGTCGTTGTAGTGAACTTGAGCCTGTTGCAAGTAAGTCAAACCCTATCGAAAAAGATTGAGGTATTGTAACTTAGCCGCAATATAAATAGATAATAGTGTACAACTGTGCGCTGAAAGCGGACCAGTTTCGAAAAGAAACTCCGTACAATGTGGCGCAATTACTAAAAGACATCCGATTTTTTGTTTGGAGCAAGCATGAAAAGAGCAGTGATCACAGGGTTAGGCATAGTATCCAGCATTGGTAACGATAAACAGCAAGTGCTGGAATCGTTAAAAAGCGGACGCTCAGGTATTAAAGCGTCACAGGAATTTGCCGACATGGGCCTGAGATCACAGGTCTGGGGCCAGATTGAAATTGATACTGCGGCGTTAATCGACCGCAAAGCCTTACGTTTTATGGGCGATGCAGCGGCTTATGCTTATATTTCTATGCAACAAGCCATTGATGATTCGGGATTAACTCCAGAGCAGGTGTCGAACTTCCGCACTGGCTTAGTGGTGGGTTCTGGTGGTGCTTCGTCTAAAACTCAGATTGAAGCTGCAGATACCTTACGTGAAAAAGGCGTGAAACGTGTTGGCCCTTACGCCGTGCCAAAAACCATGTCGAGCACCTGTTCAGCTTGTTTAGCTACTCCTTTTGAAATCAAAGGTGTGAACTACTCCATTAGTTCTGCCTGCGCGACCAGCGCCCATTGTATTGGTCATGCTGTTGAGCTGATTCAGTTAGGCAAACAGGATATTATTTTTGCCGGTGGTGGTGAGGAAGTGCACTGGACCTTAGCGATGGAGTTCGACGCTATGGGCGCTTTATCGACTAAATACAACGAAACGCCTGAACTGGCGTCCCGTACTTATGACGCTGACCGTGATGGTTTTGTGATCAGCGGTGGTGGCGGCATTTTAGTGGTTGAAGAGCTGGAACACGCACTGGCACGTGGCGCTAAAATTTATGCTGAAATCGTCGGCTACGGCGCAACTTCAGATGGCTACGACATGGTAGCGCCAAGTGGTGAAGGCGCAGTACGTTGTATGGAAATGGCGATGAAAGACGTCAAAGGTCCAATCGACTACGTCAATACTCACGGCACCAGTACACCTGTCGGTGATGTCAAAGAATTAGGCGCTATTCAGCAAGTCTTTGGCGGCAAATCTCCGGCCATCAGCGCAACCAAAGCTATGACAGGTCATGCCTTAGGTGCTGCCGGTGTGCATGAAGCTATTTATTCGCTGTTGATGATGGAACATAACTTTATTGCTCCATCTATTAATATCAATACACTAGACGATGCGGCTGCAGGTTTAAATATTGTGACTAAAGCGACAGAAGCTCAACTGACGACAGTGATGTCAAACAGCTTCGGTTTTGGTGGTACCAACGCCACCTTAGTGATGCAAAAATACCAGGGCTAATTTTTCCTGTTTAAAAAGGGGTCAGATCACATTGTTAACTGTTAACAATGTGATCTGACCCCTTTTTTATTGATACAATATTGGCATTCTGGCTGTGGACTGATACAGATGAAGATATACGCCGACGAAAATATGCCGTACGTCAAAGACTTCTTTGCTGATTTAGGCGAAGTAACACTGGTCAATGGCCGCACTTTAACTGCAGATCAGATTGTTGACGCCGATGTGCTGCTGGTGCGTTCTGTCACCAAGGTCAATCAGCAGTTGTTATCAAAAAGCCCGAAGCTGAAATTTGTTGGTACTGCCACAATTGGCACCGATCATATCGATCAGAGCTATCTGCAACAACGGGGTATTGGTTTTAGCAGTGCGCCTGGTTGTAATGCTCAGTCTGTAGTTGAGTATGTAGTGAGTAGCATCTTTGTGCTGGCTGAAAAGTACCAATGGAATTTGCAGCAAAAAACTGTTGGTGTGGTAGGCGTTGGTAATATAGGCAAGGTATTGGTGAGCGCGTTAGAGGCGTTGTCCATCAAAGTTTTATGCTGCGATCCACAGCGTGCCGCCACAGAGGATGATTTTCCGCATATTCCATTTGAAGAATTATTACCCCAGCTGGATATCGTCAGTTTTCATGTGCCTTTGGTGAAAACTGGGCCCGATGCCACAGTAGATTTACTCAATAGCCGGACCTTAAAGTTACTTAAGCCTGATTGTGCTGTGATCAATGCCTGCCGTGGCGAAGTAACCAATAATGACGCTTTATTGACGGAGGCCCAATGGACAGAAACACAGTCTGGCCGCAACAGACCGCTGGTGCTGGATGTCTGGGCTAATGAACCAGAACCTGATGTACGGCTGATTCCTTATACAGATATAGCCAGTGCACATATTGCAGGGCACAGCATTGAAGGCAAAGCACGTGGTACAGAAATGTTGTATCAGGCATTTTGCCGGCAGTTGAGGTTAAGCCCGACTAAGACCCTGGCGCAAGTGCTGCCAGAGCCTCAAGTTTCAGAGGTGAAAATAAATTCAAATTTTGGACTTTTAGATGTCCAAAATTTAAGCCGGCTGTTATATGATGTGCGCCGGGACGATGCTTTGTTTCGTTTCTATATGATGCAAGACAATAAAACACAAGGTTTTGACTGGCTTAGAAAGTCATACCCACCGCGGCGTGAATACAGCTCGGTGCGGCTGACAGGACAAGAAGTGCCTGAGTTTTTAACAATATTAGGTTTTAACGGCCAGTAACAGAATAGGGGAATAACCATGGCTCAGCAATACGACGTCGCTGTGTTAGGTGCTACAGGTTTAGTAGGCCAGCATTTAATTGAAATTTTAGAACAGCGCGATTTTCCGGTAAATAAACTTTATCCTTTAGCCAGCAGCCGCTCTGCCGGTGGCTTTATCACCTTTAAGGGTAAACAAATCGAAGTACTGGATGCTGAGACCTTTGACTGGACTAAGGTACAGATTGGTTTGTTCTCTGCGGGTGGCAGCGTGTCTGCAACTTATGCACCCCGTGCTGCCGATGCAGGCTGTGTGGTGATCGACAATACCTCGCATTTCCGCTACGAAGCCGATATTCCATTGGTGGTGCCGGAAGTGAATGCGCACGCTATCGCTGAGTTTCGTAACCGCAACATCATTGCCAACCCAAACTGCTCCACCATTCAGATGCTGGTAGCATTAAAGCCCATTCATGATGCCGTAGGCATCAGCCGTATTAATGTGGCCACTTATCAGTCGGTTGCTGGTGCTGGTCAACAAGGTGTTGAAGCTTTAGCCAAAGAGACTGCGCAGTTACTCAATGGTCGCCCTTTAGAAGAGGGCGGCAAGTTTGCCCGTCAGATCGCTTTTAACTGTATCCCACAAATTGACGTATTTTTGGATAACGGTTACACCAAAGAAGAAATGAAAATGCACTGGGAAACCCAAAAAATTATGGGTGATACCAGCATTTCAGTAAACGCTACTGCGGTTCGTGTGCCAGTGTTTTATGGTCATGCCGAAGCTGTGCATCTGGAAACCCGTATGCCAATCAGTGTTGAGCAGGTAAAAGCACTGTTAGCCAACGCACCAGGTGTGACACTGATGGAAGACAACGCAGATTACCCGACTCAGGTAGGCAATGCTGCGGGTCAGGATGATGTCTTTGTTGGCCGTATTCGTCAGGATTTTTCACACGAAAATGGCATTAATTTATGGCTTGTTGCTGACAACATCCGTAAAGGCGCTGCCACCAACAGTATTCAGATTGCTGAGCATTTAATCCGCGACTATCTGTAAAGCAAGATTAAAAACTAAACAAAGGCTCCTGGTGGAGCCTTTGTTGTTTCTAAAGCAATTGATTCTGCAGCCGATATGCAGAGATGTGCAGATTTTGTTTAAGCGTAGCCAGTGGCATTCATCTGGTTTACTATCCCAGTATGGAACGATGCTTGCAGTGTTTTTGTGTTTGAAAAATAATCTCCGGCCTTAAAGGATCATCAATGCGTTTAGTTGGGCTTCTTATTTTCAGTATTTTGTTGCAGATCTGCAGTGTTAACGCCACCGCGGAAACCACTGTGCGTCTTAAAGGCCCTAAAAGCACCGAAAATCCGGATCGCAGTAGGGTCGGCCCTTTAACTCCTAACGACACCTTATGGCGTATTGCCGAAGAAGTGCGGCCTCATCCGGGTTTAAATATCTATCAGGTGATGTATGCCATCTATCTTAAAAACCCACAGTCTTTCCTTGATGATAATTTTAACCATCTGAATGTAGGTTCCTTTTTAGCTATTCCCAACGTCGATGAAATTCTGTTGGTCGATGCTGTGGATGCACAGCGCAAATCAGAAGAAGATGACCGTATCTGGGCTGACCGGGTGCGCGCCGCCGCTGCTGCCAAAGTAAAACAAGGTGTAAATGCAGCACAACAAAAGGATGTGGACAAAGCCAAACAGGAAATTAAAAAGGAGCTGATCCGTGTTGAAGGACAACAACAAGGGCAGCTTCTTGACCTGCAAGAAAAACTGGCTGAATCAAAAGTGACGGTTGAAGCTGTGTTAGCGGATAACACAGCGCTGAAAGATAAGCTGGATCAACTGGCTGATCAGATGTTACTGATGAAGTCTCAGGTGGACAAAGACAGTGAAATTCAGCAGCAATTGCAATTATTGGTCGCACAGCAAGCCGAGATGCTGGCGCAACAAAAGGCTCAGATTGAACGCGAGCAACAAGGGACAAATTTTGCCGAGCTATGGCAAAATATTTCCTCCAGCAGCCTGACCTGGGTGTTGTTAGCTTCCTTACCCACCTTGTTTGTGTTGTTTGCGGTATTGAGTTGGATTAAACGCCGTACCAGAAAATCTGAGCAAATTATCAATGCCGCTACAGCTGTACCGCAGCAAGAACCTGGTTATCGCTCACCCTTACCTCCTTTGGACGAGAGCCTGGATTTTGACGAAAGCAGTTTGATGACGCTGGATGAATCCTTGTTGGATACCGGCAGTAAAGGCATACGTCTGGACGACGAACCTATTGATTTGCATGATGATATGTTGTTGGATACCAGAGCTGATGAGTTTGACGACATTCTGATGAATGACGATGACTTACTCGACAGTAAAGATTTACTCGATGCAAGTTCAATGGACGATGAGTTACTGGATGATCTGTTAGATCAGTCAGTAAAAGCTGAAGACAAGGATTTTGATCCAAATAATATTTTGTCCGGCGCTGATTTATCGGCTTTGTTTGACGAAGAACCTGAGCTGGATGACCCTGACGATATATTCGCTCAGGCGGTAGCTGAGCAGCTAGCGGAAGAACAAAAACAAGCACAACAGACTGACGATGAACAGGAGGAGCTGATTGAAGAAATTGAGCTGGATGAACCGGATAGCGACACTTTTGAAGTGGGCAACCCGGTGGATCCAGAAGACGATGAGTTCAGTCTGGATGAAATAGAAGAGGTGGAAGAAGTCGACTTTGATTCACTGCTCGATGAGCTGGTAGTGACAGAAGACGCGCCTGAAGCAGAGTTAGTACCAGACAGTGTCGTTAGTCCATCAGAAGAAGAGCCAGATTTGGTGGATTTGAAACCAGAACAGTCTCATTTTGACAGCTCTGAGCTGGACGAATTTGCCGAGTCGCTGGCTGATGAAGAATTATCTGATCCGGACTCCATGGCTGTTGAAGACGAAAGCGATATCGACATTGATGCCTTGTTGGATGGAACGGCGAACTGGCCTGACACCACAAAATCTGAGGCTGTCAGTGAGCTGGAACAGGACGAATTTAACTTGCCTGAAGATCTGGATGTTGCTGTTGATTCTGCACCATCGGCCGAAACTAACCTCGAATTTGACGAAGACGATTATCCTCTTAGTCCTGATGATGTGGCTTTATTATTGTCGGATGAACCTAAGCCGGAACTTGAACAACCGATGGAGATGCCAACTCATTTCCACGCAGATCATGGCGATTTGGCAGAATTGCTGAACGAAGTCGGCCAGCAACCAGAGTTGTCAGCAGAAAATAGCTCAGTGATGAATGATGAAGAGTCCTATGAGATTGAAGCAAACGAAGCCTGGCAGGAGCTTGCCGATCAGGCCGTTGAACCTGCATTAAGTGAACCAGTTCCTGATCTTGATTTGCAGGAGGATTTAACTGTCAGCCGCGTATCTGCTGCCTCTTTGTCAGTGGAGAACCCAAGCAAAGTATTAGAAGAATACCCGGATCTGGAGTTTTCAGATGAAGCTGTATCTGTTGAAGATACGGATGACGAGTTGGATGACGACCTGATCCAAAGTCCTGATGTCTCAACTGTAAATGCCGCAGATACAAAGCAGGCAAACGAGGACATTACAGCTGAACTTGAAGCTTTGGATGAAACTGATTTTGATACATTATTGGCCGACTACGCTCAGGCGGACACTGAAACCAGACTGGCAGATGAACAAATCGCCGACGCTGTATTATCCGAGTTAAATCCGGTTGACTTAAATCCAACCGACTTAAAGCCAGAGACTGTCGATATGATAACTGAGGCAGCAGAGCAGGAAGAGCCTGCCGAACCGCAGGCTCAGTCCGATGATTTGGAGTTTTCGCTGCTGGCGTTGGATAAACTGCTGGATGATTCTGAAGATGAGCCGCAGCACAATCAAAATTCAGTGCGCAATATCGATGTTGGGTTGGAAGATTATCAGGATTTCATCGCCGCACAGCATGAACCAGAAATGGATCCGACGGAACAGGGCTTTGCTGCCGATCTGGATTTAATACGCGCCTATATTGAAATTGGCGAGCAGGACGGTGCAGAACATCTGATTGACAAAGTATTAAGTTCAGCTGCACCAGAGCATATTAAACAAGAAGCCCAAAGCTTAAAAAATCAGCTTTAAATCTCAAAATGGGGTCAGATCACATTGTTAACTGTTAACAATGTGATCTGACCCCATTTTTATAGCTCCGGCTTTGTTGTGGTTAAAATTGGTGAGTTTCCTCTCATGGCTGAGTTATACTTCCGCCCTTAAGTGATGGGAGTCAGAATGCGAATTGCGTTAGGTATCGAATACAACGGTGTAGGTTTATTTGGCTGGCAAAGGCAACGTGAAGTGCCAAGTGTACAAGGCCATCTGGAAGCTGCGTTATCCAAAGTTGCCAATGCAACTATCGAACTTACCTGTGCTGGCCGCACTGATGCCGGAGTCCATGCGACCGGTCAGGTGGTGCATTTTGATACCGATGCCAACCGCGATATGCGCGCCTGGATTATGGGGGCCAACTCCAATCTGCCAGATGGCATAGCCGTGCGCTGGGCAAAACAAGTTTCAGATGATTTTCATGCCCGTTTTTCTGCCACAGCGCGTCGTTACCGTTATGTCATTTATAACAATAAATTCAGACCCGCCATTCTGGGCGCAGGCTTAAGTCATTATCATCAGAATTTGAATATTGAACTGATGCAGCAAGCCGCTGTCCATTTGCTGGGTGAAAATGATTTCACCTCGTTTCGTGCTATCCAGTGCCAGTCGCATAGCCCCTTCCGCAATTTGATGCATCTGCATTTAAGTCGGGTAGGGCAGTTTATTGTGCTGGATATCAAGGCCAATGCCTTTTTGCACCATATGGTACGCAATATCACCGGCAGCTTGTTGCAGGTGGGCATGGGCTTAAAAGAGCCTGAATGGATTGCAGAGTTGCTGGCAGCTAAAGATAGAACTTTAGCTGCTGCAACAGCGAAAGCTGAAGGCTTATATCTGGTGGATGTGGACTACCCTGAACACTTTGGCATTCCGAAAATGCCACTGGGGCCCTTGTTCCTGCCAGACAGTTTTTGCTAACTACTACGACCAGTTAGCTATAGGTTCTATCATGGCTTTGTGCTTTAATAAGCGCCGTTAGCCGCATGATCGGCGCTTTTTTACACAATAAACTAAGTTTGGGCTCAGGCCCTGCTGCGATACCAAGGAACAACTATGAGTTGGTTAGAAAAAATTCTGCCCAGAACTTCGTCTTCATCCCGTCGTAATATTCCTGAAGGGGTCTGGACTAAATGTACCTCTTGTGACGCTGTATTGTACAAGGCAGAACTGGATCGGAACTTAGGTGTTTGTCCTAAATGCGACAACCATATGCGTATCAGTGCCAGAGACCGTTTAAATAATTTCCTTGATACCGGTGGTATGGTGGAATTGGCTGCTGAGTTAGAGCCTCAGGATCTGCTGAAATTTAAAGACAGCAAAAAATACAAAGACCGTATTGTTGCTGCACAAAAAGAAACCAATGAAAAAGACGCCATGGTGGTGATGCGCGGTACTTTATTGGGCATGCCAGTAGTTGTTGCTTCGTTTGAATTCGCATTTATGGGCGGCTCTATGGCGTCTGTAGTAGGTGCCAAGTTTGTCAAAGGTGTTGAATATGCCATTGAAAACAAAGTGCCTTTTATCTGTTTCTCTGCCAGTGGTGGCGCCCGTATGCAAGAAGCCTTGATGTCTTTGATGCAAATGGCCAAAACCAGCGCGGCTTTAGCTAAGCTAAGTGAAGCAGGTTTACCTTATATCTCTGTACTGACTGACCCTACTATGGGTGGTGTATCCGCCAGTCTGGCGATGCTGGGCGATTTAAACATTGGTGAGCCAAAAGCTCTGATCGGTTTTGCCGGTCCTCGTGTTATTGAACAGACAGTACGTGAAAAATTACCTGAAGGTTTCCAGCGCAGCGAATTCCTACTGGAACACGGTGCTATCGACATGATTGTTGACCGCCGCCAAATGCGCGATACAATTGCGCGACTTGTGGCTAAATTCATGCGATGGCCAGCTCCTGCCAAGGAACACCGCGTCGCCTAATAAGGTGTTATGACCAATCTTTTATCGCCTGCAAGCCAATCCTGTCAGACCCTGACGGATTGGCTTTGTTATATAGAACAAAAACATCCGCAACATCAGATTGAATTGGGGCTCGCTCGTGTACTGAAGATTGCACAGCGTGCCGACTTGCATCTGCTGCCTGGTAAAAAAGTTCTGATCGCCGGTACCAATGGCAAAGGCACCACAGCCCGCACGCTGGAACAGCTCTGCGCTGTGCAGGGCTTGTCTGTCGGCGTGTATAGCTCTCCTCATTTGCTGCAGTTTAACGAGCGCTTACGTATCAATGGCGAAGATGTAGCCGACACTCTTTGGTGTGAAGCTTTTGCTTTTATTGAGCAATTGCGTGGCGACATTGAACTGACTTATTTTGAGTTCACCACCCTAGCGTCTTTTTATCTTTTAAAACAAAAGCAACCAGACTTATGCCTGATTGAAGTGGGTTTAGGTGGTCGACTGGACGCCACTAATATCATCGAGCCGGATTTAAGTATTCTGACGACTGTCGATTTAGACCATCAGGATTATTTAGGTCCAGACCGCGAAAGTATTGGCCGCGAAAAAGCTGGGGTGTTTCGCGCAGGCAAGCCAGCTGTGATTGGTGAGGCTGATATTCCGCAGTCGGTAATGAAATACAGTCAGGATATCAAAGCTAAGCTGCTTTGCATCAATACGGATTATCACTATAGCGTCACAGATCTGAGGTTTGATTGGCAAGGTGTACAAAGCCGTTTAGAGGCTTTACCTTTGACTGCAGTGCCGCTGCAGAATATAGCCACAGCTCTTACCGCACTTGAAGTTTTAGCTTTGTTACCTTCGAAGCAACAGGCAGCCCAGGTTCTGACTGAATTAAGTCTGCCCGGACGTATGCAATGGTTGAGTAAAACTCCGGGCATTTTATTGGATGTAGCGCATAATCCACAGTCTGCCGGTTATTTAGCGGCTCAGCTTAAGTTCATCAAAGAGCGTTATGCTCGGGTACATCTGCTGGTAGGGATGTTAAAGGATAAAGATATCCGGCAAAGTCTGGCGCCCTTTCATCCGTTAGCAGACCACTGGCATTTGGTGGATTTACCGGGCGCTCGTGGGGCACAGGCCAATATGTTACTTGAGCAGTTGCCAGCACAAAGCAGTTATTCATGTTATTCAGATTTAGAGTCCGGTTACCGACAAGCGCTGTTATCCATGCAGGCTAATGATTTATTGGTGATTTTCGGCTCTTTTGTTACAGTGTCGGCAGTTCTAGCGCTGCAAAAGGAGATATATGTATGACCAGCGCCTTTAAAAATCGCTTAATTGGCAGTAGCATTTTAATTATTGCTGCCATCGTTTTTTTACCTGATTTGCTGGATGGGCAAAAACAGGTGGTAAAAGATGAATTTAAAGCTATTCCAGAGCGTCCTGAATTTGCCACTGTGCAACAGGAACAGGTATTTACCAAACAACAATTAGCGGAAAAACAGCAGGAGTTACTGGCAACGCCTGTCAATGAACCTGCTGCTGATGCAGCTTTACCTGACAATAGCTTTGCAGAGGTTACTGCAGGTGCCCCTGGCAGTGAAGCTGTGACTGATACTGCTGCTATGCTGGCTGAAACTACCGATCCTATAGCTGTGCCAACGGAGAACCCTTTAGCTCCGCTTAATGACAGCATAAATCAAACTACTGCGACACCTGCTGTTGAAAAACCGGTTGAACCCAAAGGTAATCCAGCATTAAACGAAACAGCATGGGTGGTTCGGGTGGGTAGTTTTGGTGTCACGGAAAACGCGACGGCTTTGGTGGCTAAATTGAAAGATGCTGGTTTTACCACTTTTACCCGTTCAACCACCAATGCACAGGGCCAGTCCATGGTCAGTGTCGTGGTTGGGCCTGAACTGAAAAAAGAGCGTCTGGAACAAAAACTTCCTCAACTGCAGCAATTGACCGGAACTGCGGGTCTGAAGCTGACTGCTTTTAAGCCTATCGAAAATAATTAGGTGTTCGGGCGCGTGTTTTGGTAGAATGCGCGCCGTCCTTAAGCGTCCTTTGGTAGCAAATGGTTTGGATTGATTATGCCATTCTGGCAATTATCTCCCTGTCGACTGTGATCAGTCTGGTCAGGGGATTTGCCAAAGAAGCGGTTTCTCTGATTATCTGGATACTGGCCTTTTTCGTTGCCAGTTATTATTACCCCTATCTGGCAACCTATTTCACTGAATTGCAAGACGCGCTGGTGCGTAATGCGGTTTCTATTGCTGTTCTGTTTATCTCTACTCTTATCCTTGGTGCCTTGATTAATTACCTGATTGGCCGT
>JAHIWM010000135.1 GCA_018815765.1 Gammaproteobacteria bacterium
CCAAGGCGAAATAGGTTTTTCTACGTTCCCTTTAAGCTGTTTTGTCAGTGTAAAAAGTCGATAAACTACGTAAAGCCCAAAAGTGAAAACGCAAAAAGCAATGGTCTTTGCGACAGATTTCACTTCAAAAATATCATCCATATGTCTCATTTTCATTCCCAGATTTAAAGTCACAGCTTGCGATGTCAAAGCCCCCAGCCAGCTCTTTTTCGCTAAGGGTTTAACATCACCCTATTTAGTGTGTCGCGGCAACGCCATCTCGTCTGGAATCAGAGCCAGCCACATAACCTTTGTCTAATTTCATCACCGCCTGACCACCACCAAATATTAAGCCTCTGCTGTTGCCAAGAAAAACACTTTGCGCCGTGGCCATAATTGGATTTTGTGGTGCATGCCCCATCGAAAATAATTCATCTACCGTGTCTTGAGGTTTCAAAGTGGTGGCATGATCAGGATTAGTAAACCATTCACCGGCTTTGGGTGTTCTTGCGCCATCCATTAAAAAGTGGCTCTTGAACCTTGATCCCAATTGATCTTACTTTCGAATAAACCCCATTCAATGGCTGTGGTGTCAGAGATAAGAAAGCCCTTTTCAGCAAGCTCTATAGCCAGCGCCAGAGCTTCAGCTAAGGTTATACTGCCATGCGCTTCTAATAGTTTTGCCCAGCCCGATAATGCGCCTGGTAATGTAATAGACTCCGGGCGTTCATCTGGCACACGTCTGCGATCAGCCACTTTTTCAAACGTCATCAAGGCACCCGCATGACCACTGCCATTGATACCGACCAAGCGTTGCTCTTTTTCCAACCACAGCATGGCGAACATGTCGCCACCAATGCCAGTCATATAAGGTTCGACCACACTTAAAACCGCCGCTGCTGTGACTGCAGCATCAACTGCATTGCCGCCATTTTTCAGCACAGTAAGACCTGCCTGACTAGCTAAGAGCTGGCTGGTCGAAACCACGCCGTTGGGCGCATAGACAGCTTTTGCTTCAAAAGGCTCTGTGGGTGAACCAAGGCCGGCCCGAAAAGAAAAACCTGCCACAATAGCTGATACAGCGACCAGTGTGATGATCGCCAGCATCCAAAGTAAAAACCTCTTGATTCCATTCATATAATTTTATTTTCCCGATGTTTGGCAATTATCTGATGTCTCGTCTTGATTAGCCGTTGCCGCAATTGACCTGAGTTAAATAAGTACCCTGAAAATTCCACCATCCCCATGAAGGCCGTTATAACGATATGCGGTCTTTTAACTTTAAGTCGCCACATGTTGTTGAGCCATTCATTTGCCAACATAGGTTCACAGATGGCGCAGTACTACTTAACAACCTCAGCAAATAATCAAAGTTATGTTCCGTGAGTTCTTCGCCATTAATCTCTGTCACTATCGCTGTTGTACTGATCCCCAATTCGGCGGCATGAGAGTGAGCTGCAACTTGTGTAACAAAACCTCCCAATCGATGTGGCTCGACAACCAAACCACTGCGATCAATAGCAGAGTTGTTGCTAAACAACTTATTTTTATAAAGAGCCATATAGCCTTGCTGGTAATTGAAATGCACGTCAAACTTGCGCAACAAAGCACTACCAATCAAGCCAACCCCATAAGCATCTTTAAAATGTGGTAAATCATGTGCAGCCAAAGCTTGAAAGGTCTCGTTACCAAGGCCAAAAAAGTTGATACGACTGGTTTTTAACACCTGCTTACCATCAAAGTTTTCAGTTTGTGTTTCAAAATATTCAGTTGGAAAAACAAAGCCGTCTGCCAGTTGTTCATTCAGGTAAAGATAGTCAGGCGCTCCTGTATCCACGACAAAGGCATACTTTGCTTCAACGCCATGTATATTTTTCATTGTGGCGTCGGCATAAGGGATCCGGCCGTGAACAACCAGTGGCAACTTAACCCATTGCTCATCAGTGAACTCAGCTGCCACAGCCTTTGGTGAGAAAACAATCAACTGCTCGGCAAAACGGATCCTGATGTTGAAGTGATTCAGTAAGTCGTAACCTATAGCGCCATCAAAATAGGCGGTGTCATAGTCACTAAACAAAGGGTTTTGGTCGATAGGAACCTGAATAAAAGTCAAATCTGATAGTTTTATATCACCAACCCGGATCGTGCCGTTATTAACCAGATTGACCTGCCGTCCTTGTAGATCAAGCTGCCTCTCTACATTTAAAACCAAAGATTGAGTTCGGGAGCTGTCAAAAAGCACAGTGCTAGCAGCCGCTGAATCGAAGGCAAATCGTAAAGACTTAACATCATTAACCGCCACTTCAATGATGATATGTCCGTCCTGCCAAACAAAGGGCAACGCAAAACTGTCATCACTGCTCAGCCATGCCTGAGAAGCAAACCTGTTACCACTTTGCAGATTTATAAGTCCCTTAGACACGCAACTTGTTACCATCACTATGGTGGTAAGTAGCGCGATTAACTTCACAAAACCTAGATAATTTTTAGCCAAGAGATATAACCCAATGAAATTTATGGGATATAGTAACGTGGCCTTACAGTGCATTATTGAACGATATTGCGATTTCATGCAAAAAGGTGCATCAAGTAGTTAAAAGCTTTGGCATGCTCGACGTGGATAAATTCAGGAGTACAGCAAGGATGGTTAAACAGCGCACTGATAGCAACAACTGGGTAAAAAGAGCTGCAGGTGAAACAGAGCGCATCGAAGCTTGTTTTAGCGGTCTTGCTTATGCGCCACATAGCCATGACACCTACACTTTGGCATTAACAACAGCGGGCGTGCAAAGCTTTAATTACCGTGGTGAACTGCGCCACTCCCTGCCCGGTGAAGTAGTGATTTTGCACCCAGACGAAACCCACGACGGCCAGGCTGGAACCGATAGCCCCTTTGCGTATAGAGCCATCAGTATCAATCCCGTTGATGTGCAGAATATTCTGCAAGGTGTCAGCCTGCCTTTTTTGCAAAGTGGAGTCACCAGAGATCCGCGCTTTATCCAAATTGCCACCAGGCTATTAGCTGAATTTGATCGTCCACTGGAGACACTGGAGCAGCAGGATCTTATTTTTGCTTTTGCCAATTCTTTGCAGCAAACCACAAGCCATAACATTCAACATACCCAAGCCAACTACCTGGCGATAAAACGAGTCCGTGAATACATTGACGATCTTATGGTCATAGATTCCTGTATGCCCATCTATATCACTTTGGACGAACTGGCCGCTATTTCACACTACAGTAAATGGCAAGTCACCCGGGATTTCAGATCCCTTTATGGAACAACACCTTACCGCTACGTCACACTCAAACGGCTACAAAAAGCCAAGGCATTAATTGAGCGTGGCTTGCCCTTAGTACAAGTGGCCGTTAGTAGTGGTTTTGCCGATCAAAGCCATATGACCCGTCATTTTAAAAGCTGTTTTGGCACCACGCCGAAAGTCTGGGCAAAACTGAATCAATGATATTTAAAAAACAATTTGGGGGTTAGGTGTGTTAGCTGGCCAACTCCGTAATGTGCAACAGTTCGCCCACTGGGCCCCACAGATAAAACACCTTGCCCCAGGACTCTTGCTGAATTGGAGTAATTTTTGTTTTGTGCTTTGATTGCGAGCAAAGACGGTATGCTGATTCTATATCTGACACACACACCTGAAGCATAAAATTAGTGGCCAAATCTGCATTGAAAAAACGTTGCAGGAAGAAAAGACAGTCTCCGTTTTGAAAAAGCGTTAAGTCGTCAGAAACATACTCTGCTTCAAATCCAATCTCAGAATAGAATGATTTTGAAACCTCATAGTCTTCACTCGGAACAAAAGCCCTGATATCGATCACATCCATTGTTTTCTCCTTAACAACTAACGCCTCAAGTATGCGCGTGAACTTGCGAAAATCACAATGGCTGAATGCATCGAGTGACGCAGATTGTTAGCTGTTTCCAAGCATAAACGCACGCAGCTGCAGCTCCTCTCGCATGACATAGAGCACGAGAACCCGCTGCTCATCCTCACGATAAAAAATGCGACAGGGTGGCACCATTTCCTCCCTGTATACCGAATCAGGCAGCTCTGGAGGGATCCGCCCGGATTTGGGGAAATTTTCCAAACGCCCGATCTTATCGAAAACTTCCTTAACAAGATCGCTTGCAGCTGCAGTATTGTCCAAAGCAGCGGCCGAGCGTTACGAGATTAAGTCCCGTAGGGGTAATACAGCCTTTGTTTGTTAAGTTTTGATTTTGCCAACATACCATGAGCCGACTAAATGCCGCCATGTAGGGTTAATTAAATTTGGCTCTTTGTTTGGGCTGTAAACATACAAAAATTCGGATCCATGTTCATTAAACGAGACGGTACGCTCTTTTGAGCTAGTAATGATAACCAGATCAATAGCCCAATCAGGAGTTTCGGAGACTTGTTGATTTAGTAGCTCGTTAGATAACTTGCTTGCTGCCACACCATTAAGAATCAGCCAGCGGGCGTGCTGGTGTGACAGGGCAAGAGTGAGCGCACCCAATAAGGCGACGAAAAAAACAAATTTGCCTATCCGCATAGTCATATCCATAGAAACTTAACGCCTTACTCACCGGAAAATGACGAACGCCAGTGTGTGATTTTTCCGGTGCAATAAGTTGTTATGTGCGCACTATTTGGTGTCGCATTTCAATTAGTTGATGCTCACCTACAATCTCCACTTTTTTAATGAAGTCAAACCCAAGCCTTTCATAGTAACTTCCAAGATAAGCATGTGCGTGGATTTCAATCGACTCAACACCAATATTTTGTGCATGCACCACTAATGCTTGAATAACTTTTGAAGCAACGCCGCCCCCTCGATATGCCTCCATTACCGCTACCCTGGCCATGATAGAAGAACCGTCTTCTTTCACTGTTAGGCGAGCAGTAGCAATTGGCTCTCCTTGTTCTGTCACTAACGCATGGATTGACTCTTCATCCAATCCATCGAGATCTAATTCTGTAGGAATCCGTTGTTCAAGTGTAAACACCTGATAACGAATAGCTTGAGCCAGCTTGATCAACCCGGAATCATTGCCGATAGTTACATTCATTGCTATTTTCCTCCAAGTACATAATGCTCTGCTGATTGCCTGCCGCAGCGCAGCAAAGGCTGTCCAGTGGAGGCCACGTTGTTTGTGGCCGGAACGAAATTAAGCAACTTGTTAGTACTCTTTACGCCAAAGGTCATGCCGTTTTGGCCATAACTCAGAATACATTTTGTACGTACCATATGGCATAAATATAAACATCAAAAGCGTCAATAAAGCCATGAAATCCGAACCGATTTGAGCAGAGTATATTTCAAATAGTCCGTCTTCTGACGTACCCAAAATTGCTTCTCTTTTTTCATCTAGAAACAGAATTTTATAAGTGCTGCCTTCTGACAGCTTAAACATAAAGCTTTGGGTGATTTCTTGACCATCAACATTCAAATTGTAGTAATAACTGTTGCCACCTTTTGCTGAGCCGCTGACATGATCTAAGCTCAACACCACAGCAGTAGTTTCTCTACCATTTTTCCAAAATGCATAACTACTATTCCCCAAAGAAAACGCTGACCAGCAAATGGCACCAATACCAAAGGTCAAGAAAGCGATAACAAAATAGCTAAGTAATTTCTTCATAGAGTACTAACGCATAAATTAGGCCGCGCCAAGAATCGGCGTCGGCTTCAACGAATAGTTAGGCATTGTCTGCCGGGAATATGCACTCAAACTCCTGAAAGACGACAGGCATGTCAGGCCGAGGCTCATAGCCTGTTCCCTGGAGTTCGTGATGGTAATAGTCCCAATGAGCCTTGCGCCACCAATCAAGCGAGCCGTCTCCCTCACCTTCAATTCTTGCATGAACCTCCGTGACTTCGTTGAGCGGGAGGATCTGCACATTGGTTGTGCGAATAATACATACGGCCTTACCGCACCAATCCGTCACTATGTTCAGATCACCTATACGTGGCAAAGCTTCACCGCTGGCCTCAAAAAACCACAATGACGGTGATGTTGCGCGCTTTATGCCGGTCACGACTAGCTGAGCACACTCATTAGCATCCGTCTCGTTGTCGCAGAAATACCAGGCTGGCGGTGCATCAGTCGGGAACTGTGATGGCTGAGGCTGATGCGCAAGGTAGTAGTCCCACATAAGCTTTACTGACTGGTGCATAAGAGTGTCCTAGTGGCCTAATGTTTTTGTAAGGCGCGCTGCCTTTGCTTGTTAAATGCTGGCCGCTACAGAGAAATTTCAATATTGGCCAACTCCATTTGCTCTTTCGGGTCCCAGTTTGGCGGAATCAACTTTTTATTGCCCCACCATTTACAGTTATCTTCTTTGAACCACTTGCGGCGGATCTTAGCAAGATGCTCAGGTGTCGAGTGCAGATCAAACTCCAATCCTGACTCAGAACCACAGCACTCGCAGATTTCAAATGTGGCGCAATTGAAATTGTCCAAAACGGTTATGTCCGCAAAACCGCAGATTGGGCAGCCTTCTTTGTTCATACTCATAGCACCTAACACCCGCCACAAACTCGAGCAATTTGTTGCGAGTCGAGCCGCAAAGCGGCTTTTTGATGGTAGCGCTTTTCAACTCGAACACATACTAAGTAAACAAAGCTTCAAGCTGTGCTTTTTGTTCAGTACTAAGCTCATTTATCGATTTCAAAGCATCTTCAAGTGCTGCTTTCGCATCATCCACTAATTTAAAATGTAAGTAGGCTCTGATTAAGGCGATATGCGCGTTCAAAGATTCAGGATAGGTTTTTCGATTCCATTTAAGCAATGCCAGCGAATCATCTTGCCGGTTCAAGTATTGTAACCATTGGCCATATCCAGCAGCTCGATCTTCAGGAATAACCATTTGCGTATTCAATAGCTTCGAACGTCTCTCAAAGATCGTCTGCAAATCCGCCAAGGTTTGCGGGGATTCGGGAATGGCCCAACCAGCAAATAAATGCTTCAAACCATAATACTGCCCTTGCAACACTGTTGTGTTATGAGTTTCGTTGCTAAACGTCTGGCTCGCGACGGCCAGCTTTTCTGTTGGGTAACGTTGGGTCAATTCGACAAATTTCCCGAATGGTTCTGTCATTGTCGACTCTTCATTAGCAATGGAAACATAGAAACGCCCTTGTAGCTGATGGTTCTTCAAAGCAGCCTCAGATAACCCGAGCATTTGATTTTTATTCCAATATAAAGACGGGCTGATAGCGATTACACCATTGAACAAACCAGGTCGCTTTACCAGTGCGTGAATAGCAAACTGACCACCATGTGACGTCCCAGACAGCGCTTGATAATCCAGAGCCCGGTAGCGTTCTTTCA
>JAHIWM010000136.1 GCA_018815765.1 Gammaproteobacteria bacterium
ATAATGCACAGCATCGTTTTGTTGGGAGTTAAGTTTCATCAGGCACCTTTTGCAGAAGGAGACTAGTTTACCTCAAATTTACCGGTCAGAGGCGCGCTGATTTCTGCACAAAGCGAGCAAGTCCGGCAAATATGCGGCAGAATGGATCCACCTTGAGCCTAAAGGCTCGTAGAATAAAATGACGCTACAGGAGCCAGACCATGATTGATCCAAAAAAGATTGAAGAAATTGCCAAACAAATCGGCGCCGCTATCCCACCTAAAATGCGTGAGATGGCTGATGATGTTGAAAACAAAGTAAAGCAGGTGCTACAGCAAAAACTCAGTCAGTTGGATTTTGTATCCCGCGAAGAGTTTGATGTGCAAACTCAGGTGCTGGCGAAAACCCGCGCCAAATTAGATGAACTGGAACGTCGTGTGGCTGAACTGTCGGCGAAAGACGAGTCAGCTAACTAAAAAGTGATGTAAATAAGGATGGTTATGAAGGTAAGTCAGGTATCGGTGTTGTTGGCTGGATTATTCAGCTCTGTGGTTTTAGCTCAGGTTGAGCAGGTGATCCAGGTCGGGCATCTGCTTGATGTGCGCACAGGCAATTACCAGAAAAACAAAGCTATTTTGGTTGAAGCAGGTCGCATCAGCGCTATTGTTGATGCAGAAGAGGCTCCCAAAAACGTACAGTCGATTGATTTATCCAGGCATTATGTAGTGCCGGGCCTGATTGATATGCACGTGCATTTAACTTCAGATCCACAAAAACATGGCTATCGTGGTTTAGTAGAAACTCCAACCCGTGAAGCCATCTTTGGTGTCAGTGCGGCTAAAGCTACCTTAAAAGCTGGCTTTACCACAGTACGGAATTTAGGGGCTGCAGGGTACGCCGATGTGTCGTTGCGTGATGCCATTGAGGATGGCGAAATTCAGGGGCCACGGATGCGGGTTGCAGCCAATACCATTTGTATTACAGGCGGGCACTGCGACAACAACCTGTTGCCACATATCTACAATGCCAGAAGTGCAGGTGTCGCCAATGGTCCGGATGAAGTTCGGGCAAAAGTGCGGGAAAACATCAAATACGGTGCTGACGTGATTAAGTTTGCTGCCACTGGTGGCGTGTTATCCAAAAACACAGACGTGAATGCCAGTCAGTATAACTTTGAAGAAATGAAAGCTTTAATAGATGAAGCCCACGACAGAGGCCGCATAGTAGCAGCTCATGCTCATGGTTTGCAGGGCATTAAACGCGCCATTGAAGCAGGTGTTGATTCGATTGAACATGGCAGTTTTATTGACGATGACGCTATTAAATTGGCGAAAAAGCACGGCACTTATTTAGTGATGGATGTCTATGTCAGTGACTTTATTTTAAGCGAAGGCGAAAAAGCCGGCATATTGCCTGAGTCTTTAGCCAAAGAGAAAAAGGTTGGCTTGTTACAACGACAAAACTTCCAGAAAGCGGTAAAAGCTGGAGTGAAGATGGCCTATGGCACAGATGCAGGCGTTTATGCTCATGGCTTAAACGGCCGTCAGTTTGCTTATATGGTGCAGTGGGGCATGACGCCTTTGCAGGCCATTCAGGCTGCCACAGTCAACGCTGGTACTTTATTAAACTGGAAAAGTGAGCAAGGCCAACAAAATGTAGGAGTGCTGGAGGTTGGTGCTTTTGCAGATTTAGTGGCAGTGCCTGTAGACCCTTTACAGCAGGTGAAAGCTCTAGAACAACCTGCTATGGTGATTAAGTCAGGCCAGTTGGTATTGTAAAACTGAATCTTTATTGGGTTGAAAATAAGGTGGCAAAGCCCCAACTACAGAGCAAAGCCAGACAGGAGATAGTGATGAGCGAATTTGATTTTGATTTAGACCACTTAGATTTTGAAGGTGCTGAGAAAAAGACAGCACAGCAACAGCTGGTTGCCGATCAGTTAGCAGCAGAACAGGCTGCAATTGAGGATGATTCAGACGATTGCTCAGGTGGCGCCTGTAAAATTTAAGTCGATTTAAAATGGGGTCAGATCACATTGTTAACTGTTAACAATGTGATCTGACCCCATTTTTGTATATTTAATTCATTTTTCAGATTGATACGATTGTTTTATTTTGTTTTTTAAATTGACCCTGATTCTCTACTCTGTGTTGGCAGGATAGAGCGAACTCCAAAGAGGGTCATAATAATGTTTAATAAATCAGCCTTAGTCGTAGCTTTAGGTTTGTCTTTAGCCGTACAAGCAAATACTTTAACCAGAGACAATGGTGCTCCGGTGGGTGATAACCAGAATTCCACTACAGCAGGTGCTAACGGCAGTGTCTTACTGCAGGACGTGCACCTGATCCAGAAGTTACAACGTTTTGCCCGTGAACGTATTCCAGAGCGTGTAGTACATGCCCGTGGTACAGGTGCGCATGGCGAATTTGTTGCCACTGACGATTTATCCGATTTAACCATAGCTGCGCCTTTTGCTGAGCAAGGTAAAAAGACGCCGGTTTTTGTGCGTTTCTCCACTGTTATCCATGGCAATCACAGCCCTGAAACGTTGCGCGACCCTCGTGGTTTTGCCGTAAAGTTCTATTCTGATCAAGGTAACTGGGATTTAGTGGGCAACAACCTGCCAGTATTTTTTATCCGTGATGCCATTAAATTCCCGGATATGGTGCATTCATTAAAACCTTCGCCTGTCGACAATATACAAGACCCAAATCGTGTGTTTGACTTTATGTCGCACGAACCGGGTTCTACCCAGATGCTGACTTTTGTCTATTCAGATTTAGGCACGCCAGCCAGCTACCGTGAAATGGATGGTTTTGGCGTACATGCTTACAAATTTATCAATGACCAAGGTCAGGTGCATTACGTCAAGTTCAACTGGAAGAGTCAGCAGGGCGTGAAATCTCTGGATGCAGAGGCTGTGACTAAAACTCAGGGCATGGATTTTAACCACCTGACCCGCGATTTGTATCAGAACATCAATGCAGGCAATAACCCAAAATGGGATCTGTATGTACAAGTGATCACACCTGATCAGTTGGATGATTTTGACTTTAATCCACTGGATGCCACTAAAACCTGGCCTGGTGTGAAAGAACGTAAAGTCGGCACTATGACGTTAAACCGTATGCCAGAGAACTTCTTTGAAGAAACTGAGCAAGTCGCTTTTGCGCCAGCCAACTTGATCCCTGGCATAGAGCCATCTGAAGACCGTTTGTTGCAAGGCCGTATTTTCTCTTATTCCGATACTCAACTGTATCGCTTAGGCGCAAATCACAGCCAGTTACCAATCAACAAAGCCAAAGTGATGGTGGATAACCACAATCAGAATGGCGTTATGAATTTTGCCAGCAGCAAATCTAACGTCAATTATGAGCCAAGCCGTATTGAACCTAAAACTGTAGTTGCTGCTGCCCGTGCTGTGGAAACAAAACTGGATGGCACAGTGATGCAAAAAGCCATCAGTAAGCAGGACAACTTCAGCCAGGCTGGTGCTTTGTACCGTAGCTTTGATAAGCAGCAACAAGCCAATCTGATCCGCAACTTATCCGGTGATTTAGGTCAGGTGAAAGATGCAGTGACGAAACACAAAATGCTGGCGCACTTCTACAAAGCGGACAGTGACTATGGCACTCGTTTAACCAAAGCCGTCAATGGCGATTTAAAACAAGTGCAGCAAATCGCTAAATCCCTGTAAGTCGATCCCTGGTGCAGGTTGGCTGACAGTTTCTGCCAGCTGACCTTTTTTTAAAGCCCTGCGAAACTCGTATGCTCTGTCCTGCACCCAGGGTGAGTTTCGCAGGCACTTATTCACTGTGAAGGAGATAAGCAGATGCGTCATTTTATACTGAGTATTCTGATGTTATCCGCTGCTGTTTCGGCGGAAGAACAGCCGCAGGATCCATTGCAACAACTCACGTCCTACTTTTTTGCTGCTGCCCGCACTGGGGATCTTGTGGTGCTCAATGAGTTTTTACTGCAGGGCTTTCCTGTGGATCAACGCAATAGCCAAAGTTATACCGCTTTGATGGTTGCTACTTATGCCGGTCAGCAGCAGGCTGTCGAGGTGTTACTTCAACAAGGTGCGGATGCCTGTCTACGCGATAAAAGAGGCCATACCGCTATGATGGGGGCCATAGTCAAAGCAGAGTGGACTATAGGAAAGATTCTATATCCCATTGATTGCAAAGAAGGCAGTTCAGTGGATGCTAAGGCACCAGTGACAGACAAAGAGAAAATGACTGTCGCGCAGTTTGCTGAAGTTTTTGGTCAAAGCGAAAAACTACAGCAACTGGCAAAAGAAGTTCAGAGCAAACAAGAAACAAGCAGAAATTAAAGTGCTGCTGTGACCTTAATTTCTACTTTCCATAATGGATTGGCAAGGCGCGCTTCCACTGTGGCGCGAGCCGGAGCCTGACCTTCTTCAACCCACAAATCCCAGGCTGTATTCATCGCGTTGTAATCCGCCATATCGGCCAGATAAATAGTGGTATCGACAATGCGGCTTTTCGTGATGCCGACTTCAGTCAGCAGCGCGTCAATTTGCGCCAGCACATTAGCCGTTTGTGCTGTGGCGTCTGCATCCAGATTGTCCGGCACCATACCGGATAAAAACACCAGACCATTAGCGATCACGGCTTCACTGTATCTTTTGCTGGGTTGTATACGTTGGATCATTAGTGTTTCCTTGTATCAGATCACCGGTTTAAAACCTTCACTCTGACCATCTATCAAATCATAAGGTGACATGGCCGGAATTTGCTGCTGAATTTGTTGTTCCAGCTGGTCCAGAGTTTTCAGTTGCTGACAAATCTGCTGACCTCGTTGTTGTAAATTTTTACTGTTTTTTTGCATATCAGTTTTTAACTGACTACCGAAGGTTTGCATTTTCGCGCGGAAGCTTTGCATTTTCTCCGTGGCAGAACCTGGGCTTTGCAGTACATTTTGCCCTAAAGTCAGCATCATCTGGCCACTGATTTTAGCCACAGCTTGCTGAATTCGTTGTTCTGCTTCTTTAGCTAAGTTTTTATCTGCTGAGCGCAGCTGACTGCCGTAGACATAAATGGTATCTCCTTGCCGTTGCACCAACTGATTCAGTTGGTGTTCCAGTTCATCCACAGGTTGCTGTAATTCCGGGTTTTCGGCCAGACTCATGCCTGTGGCTGTTTGCACATTTTGATCCAGCACAGTGCGCGCCAGTTGCAGACTATCATCCATCAAAGCCGCTGAAGCCGTGACTTGTGTACGAATACCTTGCTGATAAGTTTTCAGATGCTGTTGGGTTTCGGCGTTGCTGCTGCTTTTTTGCTGAGCCAGCCATAACTGCCCCTTGGTATCAATACGCCACAACTCCTGATCACCCCGTTGAATGCTGACTACTGAGGGGCTGACTTTTAAATCGTCCTGCAAGGTCAAAGCACATTGATCACTGGCATAACTCAGGCCGCTTACCAGCATCAAGGTACTGGCACAGATATACTTCATAACAACCTCAATAAGGTGAAAAAAACCATGCTGCTGTACCAGCTCTGAATCACCACTGAATAACAGCTGGTAGTTGACAGCACCTTGTCAACTGTTCTGGTTATAACGTTCAAACAATACCGCAATCACCTGTTTGCTTTGTTGCAGGCAAAGCTGTAACTGGCTGCATAACCAGGGTTCCAACGCCTCATGCTGCATCAGTTGTTGTTCTGCCAGGCGGCAGAACTGGCTTAAACGCATTAAACCCAGTTGCCCCATACTGCCTATCAGGCGATGGAATACTTTAGGATCTGGTTTGGTTTGTGTTAATTCATGCTGCAGGGCGACAAGCTGCTCCTGCACATGATTGTGAAGACTTTGCCGTTGTTCTGTTTTTAACGCCAGCAACGCCTGTTGCAGATAGTCGGTTTGATACAAAGGGCTCAGCGGCGGCAGTTGAGCCAGTTGGGCAATCAGCGCCTGCAACTGTTCACGTCGCCAGGGTTTGAGCAAGATACTACTGATCTGAGCAGGCGGCTGTTTTTCCTGTGAGCCAGTGACCAGTATAAAACGGCTGCTGTCATCGACCTGCTGTTGTTGCTGCAACTGATGGATAGTTAGCTGCGCATCGGCATCCTCTAACTGACCATCCAAAAACACCCAGGCCCATACTTGTTGGGGTAACTGCTGCACCTGTTGCAGACTGCTGGCTGTTGTCACAACAAAACCCAGTTGGGTTAAGGCTTGTTCCAGACTGACACGGCATAATTCATCGTCTTCAACCACCAAAGCCGCTAGTTGCGTTGTGGTGCCTGATTGCACTTGTGGCAATAAAGCCGAAGCCTGACACTTCAGGCTGAAACTGACTTCGGTGCCGAGTCCTGGCACAGACTGGATCTCCAGCGCTGAACCCAGCTGTTGTAATAATTTTTGGCAAACCAACATGCCAAGGCCAGGGCCCGCCTGCAATGAGCGCTGTTGACTCAAGCGTTCACCCCGTAATAACTGGCTGATTTGCAGCGCAGTTAAGCCCACCCCTGTATCCCGCACTTTAAACAATAAGTTCAGAGTAGAGTTTTGTTGGCTGAGCAGCTCCACCCTGACTTCAATCTCGCCTTGTTTTGTGTATTTCACTGCGTTAGAGATCAGATTGGTCAGTAACTGAGTCAGCAAGTTTTCATCCAGCAGCAATAAGCCAGGCACATTGGACGCAACTGAACAGCTTAATTTAAGCCCTTTATTACTGGCCAAAGGTTCAAGCAAGTCGTTTAACCGTCCCAGCACTTCGGTCAGCACAACCTGCTGGTCCACGGGTTGATAGACACCATAATCAAGCCTGCTGCTGGTCAGAATATTATTGATAATATTATCCAGCGACCAGACAGAACGGCGGGCCAGCTGTATTTTTTGTTGGCCATCTGCTTGTTCGATTTGAGGTAACAACTGAGCCAGCACTGCATCAATACCTTGTAACGGCGTACGGATTTCATGGCCCAGGGTGGCTATAAACTCATTTTTGATGGCTATTTTTTGCTGTGCCATTTCCTGCTGCTTTTGCAGTAACAGGCGATTGCGGCGTGACTTGTGATAAAACAACGACAACAACAAAGCTAAAGCTAAACAGGCGCCAACAGACAGCAAGACCAGCATATTTTTCTGATGCTGATTGGTCAGTTGATCCAGTTGGCCTTGCTGAGCTGCGTGTTGCAGATCACGCTCCAGCAGGTTTTTATGCTGCTCACTG
>JAHIWM010000016.1 GCA_018815765.1 Gammaproteobacteria bacterium
AACCTCTTCAACCCGAACACCACAGACCACGCCTTTAATCAAAGCAGCCTTGGGATTTATCGTAGGAGCCATATTAAAAAAGCTTCTAAAATCAGTGCCATGCTCCAGTTGCTGCTGTAATTCGGCAGCACTATAGCCTGTCAGCCAACTGATAATGTGATCCACTTCTGCTTGAGTCCGACCTTTACGCTCAGCCTTTTGCAGATAAAGCGGATAAACAGAGGAAAACTTCATGGTGAAAATGCGGTGTTCAGACATGGTTGGCCCTGCAGTAGTTTCTGTGGAACAGCATCTTTCAGCCTCACTTAAAGTCAGATCAGCCCTGTATAAGGTGCCTGTTTTAACGAATCAAGGCGGCATTGTAAATTACCGCTGAGACTTTTGACTCTCAGAATGCTGTTTTTTCAGTTGTTCAACTGACAAATTGCCAGCCCATTAGATGCCATAATCCCGTTCAACTTTGGCGATCCTGGTTTTAAAGCTGCTATACCACTTTTCGTGGCCAAGCTGCTGTGTTACCAAGTGATCAGCATTACTTTTCCATCGTTTTATCGACTCCAGATCTGTCCAATAGGAAACAGTAATGCCCAAGTCCTCTCTGGCAGATTCAATCCCTAGAAAACCTGGCTGTACTGCGGCAAGCGCCACCATCTTGTCGGCCATTTCAGCATAGCCATGATCTCCGTCAGTACGGAGGGAAGTGAAGATCACTGCATAATAAGGTGGGCTTGGCGTATTCACTATGACTGACATTCAGACTCCATTTTTGTATTTAACTTAGCCGCTTATCAAGGCTTTATCCTGTTGACTCAGCCACATCTGATGACTTCAACAGGTATAAAAACCAAACCAGCCAGGAACCCTCTTTCAGCGCTGGTGGTTTTGATTTTCACGCGCCACTTTCAATCATTGTTAATGTTCTTTCTATAAAACGAACAAAAGCCTTTTCTGGTACAAAAACAGCCCGGTTCTCTACATTGAATCGTTGAAAAATACTTTTTAATTGCTCGTTATGTTGAAGTTCAGAAAGAACCATCCCACTTTCTTTCAATTCTTTGACTTTGGACACCCAATCCAGTGTGTTTTGCCTAAACATCTTCAGCTCTGTTTTACGAGTCGGTTTGCCATGACCCGGAACTATCAGGCTGTTTTCATCTCCCAACTCCAGAATAGCATCCACGGCACTGACAAAACCTGCTATGCCTCCGGCATAAAAAGTAGGATGCCAGTCTGTGTCGTATATATCACCGACAAAAATAGTATTACTTTTGCTATGAAAGAACACTCTGTCGGCTGAGCTATGAGATTTAACTTCTACTGTTTTAATTTCTGCCAAATCCTCTGTTGAATTTACCAACTGAGCCCCGCCTTTGACAAAATAGCTATTACCACCGACATGATCCTCATGCTGATGAGTGTTTAACAAATAAACAGCCTGACTGTCATAGATAGTTTGGATTGCTTTGCTCAGAGCGGTGAGGTTATCTTCTCCCGGCATAGGGTCAATTAAAATAATACCCTTGCTGGTTTTGAGTGCGCCTATAGTGGTGTTGTAGTTTGCCGATTTTAAAAGATAGGCCTCATCTGAGAGTTTAGTGACCAAAATTTCTGCAGCATTCGCCAGACTCATAAAGGAATAGAAGCCAGCTATAAAAAATAAAACAACTTTCATGTAAATTCCTTTTTCTCAGACGCCATTTTTTGGCTACTCAGATAAAACCACTGCAATCAGAACAAACCATCAACAAATGGGACGGGTAGTTAAAATAGTGGTGCAAGTGGAAGCAACGAACATCCTTGATGCTTATTAACTCCATGACTTTACGTGGCTTGTTTGTTCCTGTCTTTGGCTTAAAGCCACACCAGCCCAGAGTAAGGCTGATGTTTTAACGAATCAAGGCGGCTTTGTAAATGACCGCTGTGCACTTCCAGTTGATGACCATCCGGGTCCAGCACATACAGCGAATACCCTTCACTTTTGTTTTGCTTCCACTCCTTCACACCAGCCTGCCGTAACTTTGCCGCAAAGGCAGGGAAATCTTCTTCAGCTATATCCAAAGCTATATGGGAATAGTCTTTGGCGGGTGACACCTCGTCGCAGGACAGGCAAAACCATAAGTCACCAAGGCTAAGGTAAGCGCCCTTATCCCAACGCACATGCGCTTGCATGCCAAGCAACCCGCTGTAAAACAGCAAGGATTGTTCCAGGTTACTAACTGCTATGGTGATATGGTTTAATCCTCGAAGCACAAAGGTTTCCTTAATTGTTAAAACGCTTCCACCAGCTTAATATTCTTTTGGTGCGACTTCGAGCAAATGTTCAATCAGCAAACGTAAGCGCAGCGGCTGATTGTCACGGTCGCGATATAACAAATAAGTATCGCGTTTTGGTCCTTGCCAGTCTGTGGCAAGTGCAACCAGCCGGCCTTGCTGCATGTATTCCTGCACTACCCTGCGTGGCAGATAGCCAATACCTACACCAGCTTCAATGGCCTGCATCGCCATATTCATATCATCCACCGAAAGCCGGATATTGCCCTGCGGACTATAGTCGATCTGCTGCTGATGCTGCTGATGAATAAAGCGCCACACATTGATTGGGCTGCTGACGATCAAAGGGTAATTGATTAGCTCAGAGGGATGCTGAATATGATGCCATTGCGTGGCCTGACTACTGGCACAAAGTAAAGATTGCACTAGGGTCAAAGGCCTCGCTATCCATCCCTGCAACCTGGGTTCGCCAACCCGGATCGCTAAATCTATCGCATGTTCGCCGACATCAATCACCCAGTTCGACATACGAATATCTAAATCAATTTTCGGATAACGTAACTGAAATTGATTTAATGCAGTCGCCAGCCAGCGGTACATGGTATTGACAGGCACCGCAATTCTAAGCACACCTGCAGGCTGGTGTTTTTCGGCATGCAGCTCACCGGAAATATCATTCAGTTCACTAAAAAGCGGCCCACAACGCTCAAAATACTGACGGCCGGTTCCTGTTAAATTAATCCGATGGGCGTCACGATGCAGCAGCCGCAAACCCAAAGCTTGTTCTAAAGCGTTAATACGACGACTTAAGGTAGAAGGCGGAATGCCAAGCACAGTCGCAGCCTGACGAAAGCTGCCCGCCTCTGCCACGACCCAAAACAGCCGCATATCATCAAGAGAGTAACTAGGTTTCATTTTTGGAATTTAACCTGCTAATTGTCATTATTTATTTTGTTTATGAAATATATAAACTGTAGAGCAAGTTCACCAGCTAAATCAATCCTATGAAACAGCAATCCACTTTTATTACTATTTTATTGTTATTAATCAGCGTCTTTTGTTGGGGAAGTGTGTTTCCTGTCTCAAAAGTAGTACTGGAGCATATGTCGCAAAACTCACTGGTGGTGTGGCGCTTCAGCATTGCAGCATTTTGTCTGATGCTGTATTTACTACTCAAAGCTGAACGCTGGCCCAAACTGACCTTACAACAATACGCCTGGTTGATTGCTATCAGCCTGATAGGTGTGGGTGGTTTTAACTTACTGCTATTTACCGGAGTTAAACATACAACAGCCACCAATGGCGCTTTGGTGATGGCACTAAGCCCGCTGGTGACGCTATTGATGGTGTCGGCCATGTCCCGCAAGTGGATCAGCCGGGCTCAGGCTTTTAGTTTAATGATTGGTTTAGCCGGTGTATTGCTGGTGATCACCAAAGGTAGCTGGCAGGCGCTGCTGCAGTTTGAATTTAATCAGGGCGATATCACTATCATTACGGCCATGCTGCTATGGTCAGCCTACACCACAGCGTCACAAAAAATGAGCCACTGGTTACCTGTGCTGCCTTTTACCCTGATCAGCATGTTATCCGGAGACGCATTTATTTTGGCCGCCAACAGCCTGCAAGGAGAAATTCACCCTATAACCGAACTGCTTAATCTTTCTCTGAACGAGCTGCTGGCTATGCTTTACATAGGCGTATTTGGCACTGTGGTTGGGTACCTGTTTTTCTTAAACGGCGTGCAAAAACTAGGCTCTGCTTCTGCTGCATTGTTCTTTAATTTAATTCCGGTGTTCGCTGCCTTAACCGCAGTGATGATGGGGCAAGAAGTCACAGCTATTCAACTGACAGGTATGGCAATCGTTATGCTTGGTCTGATGTTGCCGCAACTGCTGAAAATGATACGTCAGCGCTCTGTGCCTCAACGCTGTGGGGCATAGGCCTGAGTCTAGCAGAGTCTGACAAACTAAAGCGTTTTTTCAATAACAGCGGCCAGTAAAGCTGACCGCTGAATATCAAACTTAATGATGAAGGCAAACTAGCTTTATTCGATAGCACCTAATCGTTCAAAGCGGATCTTAACTGGCACCCAGCCAGGTAACCAACTGTTTGCGTCTTCAGAGAATTCAAAACTCATCCATTTGAATACGGCTTTTCCGACCAGATTCTGCTCAGGGACAAAACCCCAGAATCTGCTGTCGCTGCTATGATCACGGTTATCCCCCATCATAAAATAGTGCCCCTCCGGTACGATAAACTCGCCGGTAGCAGAAGCAGGCTGATGATAATAGCTTTGAATGGCTTCAGGCAGCAGGGCATTTTGTAAAATGTCATAGTTGTGCTTCGGGCCTTGTTCGGTAAGGCGTTTTAACGAATAGGCATCCAGAAAAAATTCCCCGTCAGATTTCAGTTCCTGGCGCAAAGCTTCAAGTGTTGGACATGGCTGAGGCAGCGTTTTATCGCAGGCTTTTTGCAGATACAGCTGCTTGTTTTTATACACAATACGATCGCCAGGCAAACCAATAACTCTTTTGATTAAATCTGTGCCGGGTTCCTTCGGATGTTTAAATACGGCTACATCACCATGTTGTGGCTTTCCTGTTTCCAACAAGGTTGTGCGCCATACAGGGTCTTTCACATCGTAAGCGTATTTCTCGACCAGAATAAAATCCCCCACCAATAAGGTCGGCATCATAGATCCTGAAGGGATTTGAAAGGGTTCATACAAAAACGAGCGGAAAATCGTAATGATCGCAATCAATGGGAAAATTGACTGCGCAGTTTCAGCTATATAGGACTGCGATAGAATTTGTTGCTTAGTAGCGTCGGTCAGTGCTGAACCAGCAGCTTCCGCCTGCACTAATTTCAGTTTCCTTTTTGGAGCTAATATCCTCGCGTCAAACAACCAAATCAAACCACTACCGATAGTTAATACAACCAGAAAAATTGCGAAATAGCCTGCCATAAAAAATATAATCCTTTGTACTATCTGTGGCTTAAGAGCTTACCGCTGATAGTGGTTACAAAGCGACCTTGGCACTGCCCTATATTGTTACCAACTGTAACCTTGAGCTCAGGACATGCCTGGTTAGGGCTTGTCCTGAGTGGCGAGGCAGGCTTACTCTGCCAACAGTACCTTATATTCCTCCTCCAACAAGCTATGCACCCGCCAGAACGCCGCTGGGGTTTTGCCTTCAAGCACATCACGTAATATGTTGAGATGAGTGTGCCAGCCGCCAGCCACGCTCAATCGGTCGTCCGGATTGGTAAGCAAACGGTGGACCACTGTAAGTTTCACCTGTTCGCCCTGCTCTTCCAGCGTGAAACAAACTTCAGATTCGCTGCCAGAACCTTCATTCCAGATGTAACTCAGCTGATGCATTGGATCCCAGGCCGTCACCTTACCCAGCATGGACACAGCTCCGGTGCAATCTGCGTATTTAGGCGGAGGAAGATCATGGTCAGGGCTCAGCTCTGAATTGCGAAACGTATGTTCCACTTTGCCGCCAATACAAGGTTCAACCTGGCCTTCGGCTAACCATTTCGCACGTTTATCGGATTCAGTCAGGTACTGCCATACACGTTCAAGCGGGCCTGGCAGCACACGCTCCAACTTGAGTACATCGGGAGTAAGGAGTACACCATAGTCAGACATTTCGAACATCCTTCTGTGAAGTGGCTCAAGCCCTGTTGCCTGAACCAAGGGGTGACAAACTAACCAGAATGCTCGCTTCTATTTAGCCAAACCCATGATAAACAGCCAGATTTCAAGCTGTTGTATCGTCGGTATTCAGCGCTGTAACCAGAGCGTCCAGCCGTTGATTCCAGAAATTCTCATAATGGCGCAACCATTCCATACCGCCGAGCATAGGACCTGTATCCAGCTGGCAGGTGTGATTGCGCCCTTCAATACTGCGCACCACTAAGCCTGCGCCCTCCAGCACTTTGATATGCTTAGAGATAGCAGCCAGTGTCATATCAAAAGGTGCCGCCAGCTCGCTGATACCACAAGGCGCTTGAGCTAACCTGGCGATAATGGCCCTCCGTGTTGGATCAGCCAGAGCATGAAACACAGCATCCAGTTGTGTGCTTTTATTGTTTACCATATGGTTAAGTATCCTCGCGTTATTTTTTATTGTCAACCATTTGGTTAAGTATTGCAGATAAGAGAAGTTTGGCCGTATTTTCTGAAGTTGTATAACTGACTGCGGTACTCGCTCAGAAAGACGCCAGTGGTTACGAGACTTGCTTTATTCTGTCTTTGGCCAGTTCAATCACGGCATGACCCAGCTGCACCAGAGTAGCAAAATTGGGAGTGGTTTCTGGCTTTAAGGAGCGATAAGCACTGGTTCGGCTTTTAATACCAGCTTTGGCAATGACCTGACTATGGCCAAATTGCTCCACGTAAGAGCGAACGGCAGCCTGCAAAATATCAGGGCGCCCTTCCTGCATCGAATCCCATGACGCCTGTTTAATCACAGTTTCCATCTCTTTTAAATCGACGCTGGTTTCAGCTGTTTTGTGTTCACCTTGGGTGAGAGCTCGCAATGTCGCAGCAGATAATTCGTTACCACTCCAGTTTAATGATCCCTCAGCAGTTAAAGAGAACTTCTTAAAGTCTAAAATCTCTGCAAATGGTGCTTTGCTGAAATACAACGATAAATCAGCCAGTCCCTGATAGCCGTCGTTAAAGGCCAGCTCCAGTTTCTGGTCGCCAGTCCACTCTACATCTATGACTTTTAACATACACCACCCATATCACCTAACTTGCCGGGGTTTTCACCTGTAACTGCTTTTTGCCACATCAGCATCAATTGTTGCTGATGTTGAGCGATATGACTTTCTGCTCTTTTACGCTGTTTATTGGGTAAATAACCTTCAAGACTTTCACCTGTTTCAATGGCTATGATCAGCTCATAGCTGCCATATTTCACATGAAGATGTAGCAACCTATGCTGCTTGTTATCAAAAAAGTACAAGCAAAATGACAGGACTAAAAAGGCATCAATCTCTGGCATAAAAAGGTTGAACTGGTTATTCCAGAGAGACTATAGCAACGTATCCTCAAGGAGACAAACTTGAGTTCTTTTGTGTTGCTTGGCACGGGGGAAGACTTGACCCGTTAGTTGGTTTATGCGTTTGCCTCACTACCTGGATAAAGTTGATTGATTATTTCAGCACTGATTTCCAATGCTTTGTACGGCCACGGAGAGAGGTGGGTGCTACCGTGGGCGTACGTATTTCTAAAGTACGGAATGTACTCTTTTAACACTGATAAGTAATCCCAGTATTGTGGATCTTCAGGTGGATCAATTTCGAGCATCTTAGCCAGTTCTAAATCTTCTTTGTGCCTCAAAGCGTGATGCAAAGTAATTCTTTGCCACCTTGAAAACCTCTCATTGGACAACCAGCCTTCATCTATAGAACGCTGAAGTAGCTTTTTAAATGGAACGGTTTTATTGTCGGTTTTCTCCCTCAGCGCTAACTCTATAGAAATGAATGCATACAATTCGGCTACCGGGACAAATCTATATACGTGCCATGCGAATAGCGCAATATTCTTTGCTGTTTCGAAATGGATCACCACAGGTTCCGGAACGCTGTCATTCAAACGTATCTCTTGAATTGGCTTCGCATACTGTTCGAGGGTAATTGGCTCAAAACCGCTTGGTGTAAGCAATCCAAAAGTACTCCAACGAGGATCAGGAGTTTGCATTAGTTCTAACGGACGTAGGTATTCCGCGTTGAATTCGGCCATTTTATCTTCTCACATTTAACTCAAGGAGAATCCAGTGTCAGGTCTTGCCCTTCGCCCCGAGATACAACTTAACGCCCAAACTGGCAAAGGTCTTTCACAACAGCTTGAGTTTCTTCAGAAAACAACTCCATCTGCGCATCAGTCAACACACCATAATGCCTAAGCGCGGCAATCTTAAAAAAGGCGTTGCTGCGTTTCAGGTCATCGAACATTTTGGCTATTTGTTCGTCTTCTTTTTCGATTAATTTATAAAGTTCAAGATAAGTTTTATGCTGCTGCCCTGCTCTACCAGCTGAAACTTTTTCAATACGCTGGAAAATTTGTTCGCAAGCAACGTTGAGTAGTTCGTCTTTTAAATCCCGGATTATTTTCCAGTCTCGTTCAGGTATGGTGACCATTTGGCTATGCTCCGTAATGCAATCAAGACACAGGATTGAACCTTTGACAAAAGCCTTATTCTATTCGAATAGTTTGTACCAAATTAGCGCTGATGTACCTGTATTTCAATAGGTTTTTCTGTGAACCTTGCAATGATGAGGATATAAATAGCGATGAATACGTGAGACATAACAATTAACTCAAACGGGCGACCATAAAGGTCGCACCCTACACTGCAGGGTATCAAATCATCGATGGATTTTAAGCCGGTTGTAGGGGACGTAATTCAGAAAATATAGATGCACAAAATTCAGAAATAATAAGGGCGGGTATAAAACCCGCCCTTACGGCAACTGGTTAATCAGGAGGACTGATCCCCCGAATTAATTACCAGCCTGTCAGTTCTTTCAGTGCTTTACCGATATCGGCTAAGCTTTTCACGGTTTTCACGCCTGCGTCTTCCAGTGCAGCGAACTTCTCGTCAGCTGTACCTTTACCACCAGAGATGATAGCGCCTGCGTGGCCCATGCGCTTACCAGCTGGTGCAGTTACACCGGCGATGTAAGACACAACTGGCTTAGTCACGTGTTGCTTGATATAAGCAGCAGCTTCTTCTTCAGCTGAACCACCGATTTCACCGATCATTACGATGGCTTCAGTTTGTGGATCGTCCTGGAATAATTTCAGGATGTCGATGAAGTTAGAACCTGGGATTGGGTCACCACCGATGCCTACACAAGTAGACTGGCCGAAACCGTAGTCAGTAGTTTGTTTTACTGCTTCATAGGTCAGAGTGCCTGAACGTGAAACAATACCTACTTTACCTGGTAAGTGAATGTGGCCTGGCATGATACCAATTTTACATTCGCCTGGAGTGATAACGCCTGGGCAGTTAGGGCCAATTAAGCGTACGCCTAATTCGTCACAACGTACTTTAGCGTCCAGCATATCCAGTGTAGGAATGCCTTCAGTGATACAAACGATCAGCTTGATGCCACCGTTTGCAGCTTCCAGGATAGAATCTTTACAGAAAGCAGCTGGTACGTAAATGACTGATGCTTCTGCACCAGTCGCTTCTACTGCTTCTTTAACTGTATTGAATACTGGTAAACCTAAGTGAGTTTGACCGCCTTTACCAGGAGTCACACCACCAACCATTTTAGTGCCGTAAGCAATGGCTTGTTCAGAGTGGAAAGTACCCTGAGCACCAGTGAAGCCCTGACAAATTACTTTGGTATCTTTATTAATTAAAACGCTCATGGATTACCCCTTATGCCTTAGCCGCTGCAGCAGCAACTACTTGCTTGGCAGCACTAGTCAGGTCTGTGTCAGCGATAATATTCAGGCCGCTTTCAGACAGCACTTTAGCACCCAGTTCTGCATTGTTACCTTGCAGACGAACAACAACTGGTACTTTTACGCCGACTTCTTTCACTGCGCCGATAACACCTTCAGCAATCATATCGCAACGAACGATACCGCCGAAAATGTTGATGAATACCGCTTTAACAGCGTCATCAGACAGGATAATTTTGAAGGCTTCAACAACACGTTCTTTAGTCGCACCGCCGCCAACGTCCAGGAAGTTAGCTGGTTGGCCACCGTGTAATTTCACGATGTCCATAGTACCCATAGCTAAACCGGCACCGTTCACCATACAGCCGATGTCGCCACCTAAAGCTACGTAGTTCAACTCCCACGAAGCAGCATGTGCTTCACGTGGATCTTCCTGTGAAGGATCCTGCATAGCTTTTAAATCAGGGTGACGGTACAGAGCGTTGCCATCGATCACCAGTTTGGCATCTAAGCAGTGCAGATCGCCAGCAGGAGTGATAACCAGAGGGTTCACTTCCAGCAGAGCTAAATCTTTGTCTTTAAACAGTTGAGCCAGACCCATGAAGATTTTCACGAATTGGTTCACTTGCTTGCCTTCCAGGCCTAATTTGAATGCTAATTCACGCCCCTGGAATGGCTGAGCGCCTACCAGTGGATCGATTGCAGCTTTCAGAATTTTTTCAGGAGTTTCGTGGGCTACGGTCTCAATTTCCACGCCGCCTTCAGTAGACGCCATAAACACGATACGACGTGAAGAACGGTCTACTACTGCACCTAAATACAGTTCTTTAGCGATGTCAGTACAAGGTTCAACCAGGATACGACTTACAGGCTGACCTTTTTCGTCTGTCTGGTAAGTAACCAGTTGCTTACCAAGCCATTTTTCAGCAAAAGCTCTGATGTCTTCTTTGCTCTTAACCAGTTTAACGCCGCCCGCTTTACCGCGACCACCAGCGTGAACCTGAGCCTTGACAACAAACATGTCGCCGCCGATTTTATCTGCAGCTTCTACCGCTTCTTCAACAGTTGCTGCGGCGATGCCTTTCGATACAGGCAAACCATATTGGGCAAACAGTTGTTTACCCTGATACTCGTGCAAATTCATGGCTATTTTCCGTTCATTTTGACATTGAAGGCTACACCGGAGGTGCAACCTGACCTTTAGATCGGCGCGTATTATAGTGCCAATCAGTCTGATAAAAAATGCTGTTGCTATAAAACAACAGCATTTTTAGTTACTTTTTCCAGATATTAGATATCCAGCAGAATACGGGTTGGATCTTCCAGCAATTCTTTGATAGTCACCAGGAAGCCTACTGACTCTTTACCATCGATGATACGGTGGTCGTATGACAGCGCTAAGTACATCATCGGCAGAATTTCCATCTTGCCGTCAACAACCATGACGCGGTCCTGGATTTTGTGCATACCCAGAATAGCGGATTGTGGCGGGTTGATGATTGGAGTAGACATCAGAGAACCAAATACACCACCGTTCGTGATAGTGAAGTTACCGCCTGTTAAGTCGTCCATAGACAGCTTACCGTCACGGCCTTTTAAGGCTAAGTCTTTGATAGCTTTTTCGATTTCAGCCAGGTTCATTTTGTCACAGTCACGCAGTACAGGAGTAACCAGACCACGAGGTGTAGACACAGCGATGCTGACGTCGAAGTAGTTGTGATACACGATGTCATCGCCATCGATAGCAGCGTTCACTTCTGGGAAACGTTTCAGCGCTTCTGTTACAGCTTTCACGTAGAAAGACATAAAACCTAAACGGATACCGTGACGCTTTTCAAACACGTCCTGGTACTGCTTACGCAGTTCCATAATTGGTTTCATGTTCACTTCGTTGAAGGTCGTTAACATGGCTGTAGAATTTTTCGCTTCTAACAGACGGTTAGCGATGGTTTTACGTAAACGTGTCATAGGCACACGTTTTTGTGAACGATCACCTTGTACCGGAGCTGGCGCTGCAACAGCTGCAGCTTTAGCAGGAGCAGCTGGTGCACCGGCTAAGAATTTCTCTACGTCTTCTTTAGTGACACGGCCATTTTTACCAGAACCCTGGATTTTAGCAGCGTCTAAGCCTTTTTCAGCGATCAGGCGACGAACAGATGGAGTTAACACGTCATCTGATTCTGCAGCAGGAGCTGCAGCGGCCGGAGTAGCGTCAGCTTTAGCAGCAGGTGCGGCGGCAGGAGCTGCAGCGCCAGCGTTCATGTGACCAATGACTTGTTCAGCTAATACAGTTGCACCTTCAGCGTGAACGATTTCACCCATGACGCCATCGGCCTGAGCCACGACTTCAAGTACAACTTTATCGGTTTCAATGTCAACCAGGACTTGATCACGGCTAACGGCTTCACCTGTTTTTACATGCCAGGTGGCGATTGTTGCGTCTGCAACTGATTCTGGTAGTACCGGGACTTTAATTTCCACTTTGTCACCTTTTTTTAAAAAATTGGGTTCTGGTTCTTTACTTAAACTAAAGTCAGAGCGCCTTGCGGCAGCACTGACTGAATACAAAGCGGCACAACCGAAGTTGTGCCAAATTATTAAGCAATAGTTAAAGCTGCGTTGACTAAAGCCTGTTGCTGTTTGTTGTGCACAGACAAGTAACCTACTGCAGGTGAAGACGAAGCTTCACGGCCGGCATACGTCAGTTTTCCAGTTGCTGGTATTGAAGACCAGAAATGGTGTTGACTGCAGTACCAGGCGCCCTGGTTTTGAGGTTCTTCCTGACACCAGACAAAATCTTTTACATGCTGGTAGTCTTTCATGATGGTTGCCATCTCTTCCGCCGGGAAAGGATACAACTGTTCAATACGGACAATAGCAATGTCAGTGATGTTACGTTTACGGCGTTCTTCCAACAGATCGTAGTACACTTTACCGCTACACATCACCACACGCTTCACATCAGCTGGCTTGATTGGATCAATTTCAGCGATAGCGTTCTGGAATACACCAGAAGCGATTTCTTCTAATGAAGAGGTGGCTAACGGGTGACGTAATAACGACTTGGGTGACATCACAATCAGAGGACGACGCATTGGGCGTACCATCTGACGGCGGATCATCGCATAAACCTGAGCCGGAGTGGTTGGAACCACAACCTGCATATTGTGATCAGCACAAAGTTGCAGGAAACGCTCTAAACGGGCTGAGGAGTGCTCCGGGCCCTGACCTTCATAGCCATGAGGCAACAATAATGTCAGACCACATAAACGGCCCCACTTTTGCTCGCCTGAGCTTAAGAACTGGTCAATCACAACCTGAGCGCCGTTGGCGAAGTCGCCAAACTGACCTTCCCAAATCACTAAAGCACGAGGTTCAGCTGTGGCATAACCGTATTCAAAAGCTAATACCGCTTCTTCAGACAAGGCTGAGTCGTACACCTGGAAAGGACCTTGTGAGTCGCTGATATGTTCCAGTGGCGTGTAGGTGCTTGCATCGTTTTGATTGTGCAGTACAGCATGGCGGTGGAAGAAAGTACCACGGCCTGAATCCTGACCGACGATACGGATACGACTACCAGCTTCAACAATAGAAGCGTACGCCAGAATTTCAGCGAAACCCCAGTCGATCTTTTTCTCGCCTTTGAGCATTAATGCGCGGTCTTCATACACTTTACCAACCTGACGTTGCAAAGTATGAGATTCCGGCACAGCAATGGCTTTTTCACCTAAAGTGACTAAAGCTGGCACTGTCATGCTGGCATCGTAAGCTGCATCCCAATCATGGCCAATGTATGGAGTCCAATCGACTGACACTTCAGTCATAGGACGCCACTCTTCAACCACGCAGTCGCCTTTATCTAAGGCGTCACGGTACCCGTCAATCATCTGCTGCACTTGTTCAGCATTCACCACGCCTTCAGTAATCAGCTTCTGAGCGTATAACTCACGTGGAGTTGGGTGTTTTTTGATTTTCTGGTACATCAGCGGCTGAGTTGCATTTGGCTCGTCCGCTTCGTTGTGACCATTACGACGGTAACAAACTAAGTCGATCACCACATCACGTTTGAAGGTGTTGCGGTAGTCTACAGCCAGCTGAGCAACAAAAATCACAGCTTCCGGATCATCACCATTGACGTGGAAAATTGGTGCCTGAACCATCTTGGCGATGTCAGTACAGTATGGCGTAGAACGGGTGTCTTCTGGGTTAGAGGTAGTGAAACCAACCTGGTTGTTAATCACCAGACGGATAGAACCACCCACTTTGAAAGCACGGGTTTGAGAGATGTTAAAGGTTTCAGCTACAACACCCTGGCCAGCAAAAGCTGAGTCACCGTGAATGGTGATAGGCAGAGCTAAAGTACCGTCAGTGCTACCGCGGCGGTCTAAACGAGCACGTACAGAGCCCATCACCACAGGGTTAACGATTTCTAAGTGTGACGGGTTAAAGGCTAACGCCAGGTGAACATTACCACCTTTGGTTTCGAAGTCTGACGAGAAACCCATATGGTATTTCACATCACCTGCGCCAACCACTTCATATTTACCGGCAAATTCATCAAACAGCTTGCCCGGGTTTTTACCCAGTACGTTGATCAGCGTATTTAAACGACCACGGTGCGCCATACCGATAATACAGTCTTTTGCGCCCTGCTCGCCTGCACGGTGGATCATGGCTTTAAGCATTGGCACCATGGCGTCACCGCCTTCTAAACCAAAGCGCTTGGCGCCAGGGAATTTAGAAGCCAGGTATTTTTCCAGACCGTCTGCAGCCACTAAGCCTTGTAACAGTTTGGTTTTTTCTTCTTTTCCGAACGCACGTGAAGCCTGTTGGCTTTCTAAACGTTGTTGGATCCAACGCTTTTCGTCCGTCGAAACAATGTGCATATACTCAGCACCAATAGAACCACAATAAGTGGACTCCAGCGCTTTGTATAAGTCGCCTAACTTCATGCTGGTTTCGCCACCAGCAAAAGAGCCGACATTAAATTCGGTATCAAAATCTGCCTGAGTCAGGTCGTGAAAGGACAACTCCAGATCACGTACACGAGGCTGCTTCCACAGGTTCAGCGGGTCAAGATTAGCTTGCTGATGACCACGGAAACGGAAGGCATTGATTAATTGCAGAACTTTCACCTGGCGCTGATCTGAACCACCTGCATTCACCATGATGACTTCACGGTGTTTGTTTTTGGCGAGTTCAGCGAATTGCTGGCGAATGTCGCTGTGACGGGATTCGAGTTCTACGCCGTCAATTTTTGGCAGACTGGCAAAAAATTCACGCCATTCATCACTGACGCTGGTCGATTCAGCTAAGTAGGATTCATAGAGTTCGTCTACATAGGCCATGTTGCCACCGCCTAAATGAGAAGACTCTAACCACGCCTTCATTACACCTTCGTGCATTTAGTTTCCCTTATTCGAAGCACCTGGAAAAAATTAGCAAAAAGCGCCCCAGGTTTTGGGCGCGCTTCATTTTACACCAATCAGCGCCTTTTAGCTCTGACAAAGGGCGCTTAAAGCGCCCGGTTTAACAGCATAGATTTGATCTGACCAATTGCTTTGGTCGGGTTCAAACCTTTTGGACATACGTTGACACAGTTCATGATGCCATGGCAGCGGAACACGCTGAATGCATCATCTAAATCGTTTAAACGCTGTTCAGTGGCAGTATCACGGCTGTCGGCTAAAAAGCGGTAAGCGTGTAATAAACCAGCTGGTCCGATAAATTTATCCGGGTTCCACCAGAATGAAGGGCAAGAAGTCGAACAGCATGCACATAAAATACATTCGTACAGGCCGTCTAACTTTTCACGTTCTTCAGGGGATTGCAGGTATTCGCCTGCAGGTGGTAACTCGTCATTGATCAGGTAAGGTTTCACCTTTTCATACTGAGTGTAGAACTGAGTCATATCAACAACTAAGTCACGCACTACAGGTAAACCTGGTAATGGACGGATCACCAGCTTGCCGCCTTTCCCCTTGCCAAGAGCTGACAATGGAGTAATACAGGCCAAACCGTTTTTACCGTTCATATTCACACCGTCTGAACCACAGACACCTTCACGGCAGCTGCGACGGAATGATAAGGTTGGGTCTTGTTCTTTTAATTTCAACAGTGCGTCTAACACCATCATGTCACGACCCTCTGGATTATCCAGAGTATAGTCCTGCATACGTGGCGCTTTATCAACGTCAGGGTTGTAACGATAGACAGAGAATACTAACTTCTTCATTCTGCATCCCTCTTAGTACGTACGTGCTTTAGGCGGGAAAGCTTCACGGAACTTAGGTTCCATATTCACTTTACGCTTAAACATTGATTCAGTATCAGGCGTGTAGACGCTGTGGCATAACCAGTTTTCGTCATCACGGTCCGGGAAGTCAAAACGAGCGTGGGCACCACGGCTTTCTGTTCTGTAGTTGGCAGCAACTGCAGTAGAGAATGCGGTTTCCATCAGGTTGTCCAGTTCTAAACATTCAATACGCATGGTATTGAAGTCTGAGCTCTTGTCATCCAGACGCGCATATTTCAGACGTTCACGGATTTCTTTTAACTCAGCTAAACCTTCAGCCATAGCAGCACCTTCACGGAATACCGAGAAGTTCAGTTGCATACATTGCTGTAAGTCTTTTTTGATTTGAACCGGATCTTCACCCTGACCTGGTTTGCTCTCTTCCCAACGTTGAGTACGGGCTAAAGCAGCTTGCAGATCGGAATCAGAGGCAGCACGGTATTCAGAAGTTGCAGCCAGTGCTTCACCCAGGTGTAAACCTGTAGCGCGGCCGAATACAACTAAGTCTAACAAGGAGTTACCACCTAAGCGGTTTGCACCATGTACAGATACACAAGCGATTTCACCACAAGCGAATAAACCTGGAACTATCACTTCAGAACCATCGGCTTTCGGATGAATAACCTGGCCATGAACGTTGGTTGGAATACCACCCATCATATAGTGACAAGTTGGGATTACAGGAATTGGCTCTTTCACAGGGTCAACGTGAGCAAATGTCTTCGACAGTTCACACACACCTGGTAAACGGCTTTCTAAAACTTCAGCACCTAAGTGGTCCAGTTTCAGTTTGATGTGTGGGCCCCAAGGACCATCACAACCACGGCCTTCACGGATTTCAGTCATCATAGAACGAGCTACAACGTCACGACCCGCTAAGTCTTTGGCGTTTGGAGCATAACGCTCCATGAAACGCTCGCCGTCTTTATTTAATAAGTAACCACCTTCACCACGACAACCTTCAGTCACCAGCGTACCGGCACCTGCAATACCTGTCGGGTGGAATTGCCACATTTCCATATCCTGTAGCGGCACACCGGCACGTAAGGCCATACCTACACCGTCACCAGTGTTGATGTGCGCGTTAGTGGTAGAGGCGAAGATACGGCCTGCACCACCAGTAGCTAAAACTACTGCACGGGATTTGAAGTAAACAATTTCACCGGTTTCGATTTCAATGGCAGTACAACCTACCACTGCGCCGTCCTGGTTTTTCACCAGATCCAAAGCGTACCACTCAGAAAATACCTGAGTTTTGTTTTTTACGTTTTGTTGGTACAGCAGGTGCAATAAAGCATGACCAGTACGGTCTGCAGCAGCTGCGGTACGGGCGGCCTGTTCGCCACCAAAGTTTTTCGACTGACCACCAAAAGGACGCTGATAAACACGGCCGTTCTCAAAACGAGAGAAAGGTAAGCCCATGTTTTCCAGTTCAGTAATGGCTTCAGGGCCAGTTTTACACATGTATTCGATAGCGTCCTGGTCACCGATATAATCGGAACCTTTGACGGTATCAAACATGTGCCATTCCCAGTTGTCCGGGTGAGAGTTACCTAACGCAACAGTGATACCACCTTGCGCAGATACAGTGTGAGAACGGGTTGGGAATACTTTGGATAACAAAGCACAGGTTAAACCTGATTCAGTAATTTGCAGAGCGGCGCGCATACCCGCACCACCTGCGCCTATTACTACGGCATCAAATTCGCGTACTGGAATATTCACTTAAACACCCCACAGAACAAAGAGACCAACAGCCACATAGCCAAAAGCTAAGGTGTATAACAGGAACTGTAAAACGCCACGCAAAGCTGCGTTTTTGACGTAGTCAGTTAATACCTGCCACAGACCAATTTTGGTGTGAACTGCGATACAAGCTAAGGTTAATAAAGTGAAGGCTTTCATCAGCAGACTGGAAAACAGTGCTTTCCAGACATCGTAGGTTACTTCAGGAGTAACCAGGAAAAATCCCAGAATAAACAGAGTGTACAGCGTCAGAATAACGGCTGTGGCACGTAACGAGACGTAGTCCTGGACACCGTCGCGCTTTAAACTGGCTTGATTCAGAACCATAACCAAACTCCTGCTAAAACAGCTAAAACAATCCACAGTACGATAGTGACGACTGCGCTGGTGTTACCGGACTTAAGTTCTTCCCAGTGGCCCATGTCCATAATCAAGTGACGGATGCCACCAATCATGTGATACAGCAATACTGTGATAGTACCCCAGGCGATAAACTTGGCGATGAAGGATTGTAATACCAGTCTGACTTGCTCAAAGCCTTCCGGAGAAGACAAAGAGACTGCCCAAGCCCAGATCACAAACACCAGAGCGAAAAACATGGCGACGCCAGTTACGCGGTGCAGGATCGACGCTAACGCAGGAGCAGGAAAAGATATTGTTGTAAGGTCTAGATTTACAGGTCTTTGCTTTTTCACAGTTTCTTGCCCATCGACGCTCTTTATAGAGCTTTGTTGTCATTATGTGTTGCTGAATATTCAGTCAACGCCCAATGGATATACAGGCTACAGCTCAGTGTGGTTCAGCCTGTTTTTTGATCTATCAAACGCTGAACAGGTTTAAAACCCGCGACAGTATATAATTCACTACTTCGGATTACAATTTATGTTTGATTTGGTTATCGAATTTCTGCCGACTCCACCCTACAGCATTCAGTTTTGATGACAATACGACCAGAGTCGAATACTTATTATCCATTCGCGCATTAAAATTGACTTTTAGGCAGCACTTGACGTTAGAATAGCCACGAAAAGGTTTAACCCAATTAAAACAACAGGAGAAATCCAATGGCAGATAAAAAAGCTGTCGTGCAGATCGAAGGACAGGCACCATTTGAACTTCCTATCTATTCTGGCACTGCAGGCACTGATGTTATTGATGTTCGTGCTTTAGGTCAGCAAGGATACTTCACCTTCGATCCGGGCTTTATGGCTACGGGTTCATGCGAATCAAAAATCACCTATATCGACGGTGACAATGGCGTGTTGTTACACCGGGGTTACCCAATTGAGCAATTAGCAGAACATTCAGATTATCTGGAAACCTGTTATCTGTTATTGGAAGGCGAATTGCCTGCTAAAGCCAAATACGACGAGTTTGTGCATACCATCACGCGCCACACTATGGTGCATGAAAAAATTGCCTCATTTTTCCAGGGCTTCCGTGTTGACGCTCACCCTATGGCTATGCTCTGTGGTGTGGTTGGCGCTTTGTCTTCTTTCTATCATTCAGACCTGGACATTAACGATCCGGAGCAGCGTAAACGCAGCGCTCATCGCTTAATTGCCAAGTTACCGACTATCTCTGCCATGGCGTACAAGTACACTGTAGGTCAGCCTTTTGTGTATCCACGCAATGACTTAACTTATGCAGAAAACTTCCTGCATATGATGTTCTCTGTACCTGCTGAAGACTATAAAGTCAGTCCGATTGTTGCCAAAGCAATGGACCGCATTTTTATGCTGCACGCAGACCATGAACAAAACGCTTCAACATCCACAGTACGTTTAGCTGGTTCTTCAGGCGCTAATCCATACGCTTGTATCGCTGCTGGCGTAGCATCTCTGTGGGGCCCTGCACATGGCGGCGCCAACGAAGCTTGCTTAAAAATGTTACAGGAAATCGGCTCAGTCGATCGTATTCCTGAGTTCGTGGCTCGTGCTAAAGATAAAAACGACAGTTTCCGTCTGATGGGCTTTGGTCACCGCGTTTACAAAAACTTTGACCCTCGCGCCAAAGTGATGCGTGAAACCTGCCACGACGTATTAAAAGAGCTGAACATCAAGGATCCTCTGCTGGATGTCGCGATGGAGCTGGAGCGTATTGCGCTGTCGGACCCGTACTTCATCGAGAAGAAATTGTATCCAAACGTTGATTTCTACTCAGGCATCATTTTAAAAGCCATTGGTATTCCAACCAGCATGTTTACTGTGATTTTCGCAATGTCACGTACTGTCGGCTGGATCTCTCACTGGGACGAAATGCTGTCAGACAAAGGCCACAAAATTGGTCGTCCGCGTCAGCTGTACACCGGCTACACCAAACGCGACTACAAAAAAGCCTAACCTGCTAATGAGGCCGGATGTTATGATCCGGCCTCATTTGTTTTTGCTTTAGGTTGGCAACCTTGAATTTCAATCTCCCCTCTTTACGTCAGCAATTCCCGTTTTTTGACGCTCATCCGGATTGGATTTATCTGGATAATGCCGCCACTTTGCATAAGCCCCAAGCAGTGCTTGACGCAATGAATGTGTTTTACAGCCAACAAAACAGTAATGTTCACCGTTCTGCCCATGGCTTAAGCCAACAAGCCACAGCAGCTTTTGAAGCGGCCAGAACCACGGTAGCTCAATTTTTAAATGCGCGTTTTTCGCATGAAATCATCTGGACCAGCGGTACCACAGCAGGTTTTAATCAGCTGGTATTTGGCCTAATGGGTCCTGTGTTGCAGTTCGGCGATCGGGTATTAATTTCAACTATGGAACATCACGCAAATATAGTGCCCTGGCATATTCATGCCCTGCCTTTTGGCGTGGAACTGGATGTGGTGCCTATGACGGCTGACCATCGATTTGACCTCGCTGTCTTCACAGAATTATTAAAGCTCAAGCCAAAAGTGGTCAGTATCAGCCATATATCCAACGCATTGGGGCATATTCAGCCGATAGCGGACATAGTACGTCTGGCAAAGGCTGCAGGCGCTATTGTGGTATTGGATGGCGCTCAGGGTATTGTCTGGGAGCAAGTCGACGTGCAGACTTTGGATGTGGATTTTTATTTGTTCTCTGGTCACAAGCTTTATGGTCCAACGGGTATTGGCGTTTTGTATGGCAAAACAGAGTATTTAGAGTTGCTGCGCCCGCTGCTGGGTGGTGGTGAAATGATTAAAACAGTGAGCTTTACACAGAGCAGCTGGAACGATTTACCCTACAGATTAGAGGCTGGAACCCCCAATATGGCGGGGGCTATTGGCCTTGCTGCCGCTATTTTATGGCTGCAACAGCAGAATTTGGCAGCCTTTCAACAGCATAAAAAAAACCTGATGCAACGATTTTATGAGGGTTGTCGGCAAATTCCTGCTTTAGAGCTGCTATCTGGTCCGACAACTAACGCAGGAATTGTGGCACTCAACCTGAAAAATGAGCACCCTGCCGACCTCGCAACCTTGCTCGACCAGCAAAAAATCGCAGTTCGAGCCGGAACTCACTGTGCTATGCCGTTATTTCAGGCCATCAACAGGAAAGGTTCAGTGCGTTTTTCTTTTGGCTGTTACAACAGTTTCGACGAAATTGACCGAACTTTGACCGCTTTAGCTACAGCAGTGGAGTTACTTGCTGAATGATCCGACCAGATATCTTTACAGAAACCGCTACTGCGCTAAAAAATATTTACGATAAACAACTGCCACAGTTGCGTCAGCTGAAAGATTGGCAAAGTAAATACAGAGTTTTAATGACACTGGGCAAAGAATTACCCGCTTTTGACAGCGATTGGCACAGAGATGAATTTTTAGTTCAGGGCTGTGAAAGCAAAGCCTGGCTGCTGCATTATCAGGATCCGGTCACAGCGCAGCATTTCTGGGCCTTTGACAGCGATGCCCGTATTGTCAAAGGCTTAATTATTTTGATTTTAGCCCAAGTAAATGGTTTAACCGCAGAAGAGTTCGCCAAGGCGACACCAGAGTTATTACTAACCGAATTGCAGCTGCAACAAAATATCAGCCCCTCCCGCAGCAATGGTTTGCTGGCAGTGTTAAACAAAATTAAAAATGGGGTCAGATCACATTGTTAACAGTTAACAATGTGATCTGACCCCATTTTCATTTATTGGCCTTTTCAGCCAGCTTTTTAAGCACTCTTGAGACAGCCACAAAAGCAAAAGAGCCTGTCACTACTGTGACTGCACCAAAACCACCACTGCAATCTAAGCGCATAGGACCATCCAATTCAGGTTTGGTCTGGCAAACAGTGCCGTCACCTTTTGGATACACTAACTGCTCTGTTGAATACACAGCATCGATGCCAAAACGTCTTTTGGTATTGCGGCTGTAGTTGTAGTCGCGACGCAGTGTGTTACGGACTTTAGATAACAAAGGGTCGTACACAGTCTGGCTTAAATCCGCCAGCTGGATCTGAGTGGGATCAATCTGACCGCCTGCACCACCTACTGTGACTATCGCAATTTTATTGCGTTTGCAGTGTGCTATCAGCGCCACTTTGGCTTTGATGGAATCGATGCAATCGACCACATAGTCAAAATCGTTGCTCATCAGTTCGAATAAATTATCCTGTGTCACAAAGTCTTCCACCTGATGCACAACACAATCAGGGTTAATGGCTTTAATCCGCTCTGCCATCACAGCCACTTTGTCCTGACCTATGCTGTACGATAAAGCATGCAACTGCCTGTTGGTATTGCTGATACAAATATCATCCAAATCAATCAGAGTCATTTCGCCTATGCCGGAGCGCGCCAAAGCTTCAGCGGCCCAGCTGCCAACGCCGCCAATACCCACCACACAGACATGAGCCTGCTGAAACGCATCCAGCGCTTTGGTGCCATACAAACGGCCTATGCCGGCAAAACGTAATAAATAATCGGACACTTAGGTTACTCAACTTTTAAACTTGTTGGTTTTTGATAGGAAGGCCAATCTAGCAATGCAGGTTCTGCCCACATCTGTTTCAAATGCTGTTGCAACGGCTCAGCCAAAAACTCCTGGCCATCAGAGGGCGGCAATACCAGCTTAATTTGCGCACCACCCCAGCTAAAATACAAAGCATAGGCATGCAGGTAGAGACGATCTGCAGCACAACCCTGATACAACTCATCACCTAAAATCGCTGCGCTGACACTTTTTAAAGCGACACGCACCTGATGGGTTTTACCGGTAAAAGGTTTCACCAGAAAAGCTCTGCGCCCTTCCACTTCATAAAAAGCCGAGACAAAATAACTGACAGCAGGATTGGTTAAAGTACTAGTCAGCTTCCAGGCTGAGCGGCGCGCCTGCACCATGTCGCCTTTAACCCAACCTTGTTTTTTCTTCGGTTTTTGATCCGTCAGCGCCAGATAAAACTTTTGGATCTGCTGATTTTGAAACAATTGCGATAACAAAGCTGCGGCTTCGCTGCTTTTGGCCAGCAGCAATAAACCGGACGTGCCTTTATCCAGCCGATGCACGGCATAAAGTTTCAGCCCAAACTGAATTTCGGCCAAAGCCACTACACCGGGTTCAAATTCAGAATGAAAGCTGATACCGGACGGCTTATCCAGCACCAGAAAATCAGCATGCTCAAACACCAGCTTCAAAAGCACTGTCATTTATAAAGCGGCCATTTATAAAGCAGCCGCAACCAGACGGGCGCGTTCTAAGTCTTCTGGTGTATCAACGCCCACAGCCGGAGTTTCAAGCGCAGTAGCGACATGAATAGCTTCGCCTTGCCATAACACTCTAAGCTGCTCTAAGCATTCAATCTGCTCAAGCTGAGATGCTGGCCAACTGACGTACTCTTTAATAAAACCAGCACGGTAGGCATAAATACCTATATGACGACGATAAATATCAGCAAGTTCTGAGCTAAAGGCCTTGTCTCTATCAAATGGGATCACAGAGCGGCTGAAATACAGCGCATAGCCGTTTTTGTCACTTTGTACTTTGACCACATTGGGGTTTTGTACTTCATCGCTATGTTCGATAGGTACAGACAAAGTGGCCATACGAGCCTTGCTTTGGCTGGCTAAGTTTTCAGCCACCTGACGGATAATGGTCGGCGGAATAAAAGGCTCGTCGCCTTGCACATTCACTACCACTGTATCGTCCGCCAAGCCTAATAAAGACACCACTTCGGCCAGACGCTCAGTGCCTGAATTATGGGCAGCGCTTGTCATACAGACTTCAGCACCAAAACCTTCGCATGCTTGTTGCACCCGGTCATCGTCTGTAGCAATGACAACTCGCTCTGCACCACTTTTAATGGCCTGACGGTACACCCGTTCAATCATACTTTGGCCAGCGATATCAGCCAAAGGTTTACCCGGCAAACGGCTGCTGGCGTAACGGGCCGGAATAACAACCAGAAACGCAGACATGTTTAGCGCCATTTCTCAGCCTCATCCAGACTTAAAGTGCGGGCTTCAGAAGTTAACAGCACAGGAATATGCTGTTTTACCGGATAAGCCAGACGGTCAGCAGTACAAATCAGCTCCTGTTTTTCTTTATCCAGTTTCAGTTTGTTTTTACACAAAGGACAAGCAATGATGTCCAGCAAGGCGATATTTAAAGCCATTATTCATCTCTCCATTGACGCAGCTGTTGCTGCAGCCAGAATTTAAATTCGTCCGACAGGTCGGCTTCGACCGGCAGGTAATACCAATTGGCTTTAGCAAAAGCGCGGCATTTCACCGCATCTTTTTCTGTCATCAGCACTGGGCCTTCGATATCAGCCAGACTATGTTCATCAAAAGCAAAATGATCGCGGAAAAAGGCGGTGCCTTTAATCTCAATGCCAAAGTTTTTTACTGTATCGACAAAACGTAGTGGATTGCCTATGGCTGCCACTAAAGTCACAGCTTGTGCTTGTTCTGGCCATTGGCTTTGCCCATCTAATGCCAGAGGCTTAACAGCTTTCAACTGCATCTTGTGTTGTGGCTTTTTTGTGCGCTTCGCTAACGCAAAGTCACCACTATTCACAATCACCGCATCAACTTTTTGTAAACGTGATACCGGCTCACGCAATGGCCCTGCTGGTAATAATTGCTGATTACCCAAACCGCGCTGACCGTCAATTAAGACCAGCTCCAAGTCGCGTTGTAATCGGTAATGCTGCAAACCATCGTCACTGATCACTATATTGCAGTCTGTGGTAGCGAGCAGATACTGCGCAGCTGCCACTCTGTCCGGACACACCACTACAGGGCAATTACTTTTGCTGGCTAAAAGCAAAGGCTCATCGCCTACATCGCAAGCCCGGTGCAAAGAAGTGACCCGCACAGGTTCTGTGATACGGGCACCATAACCCCGACTGACAATACCTGGAGTAAAGCCCTGCTCTGTTAAAAACTTGCATAACCACAAAGTGAAAGGCGTTTTACCTGTACCACCTAATGAAATATTACCAACAATAACAACGGGTTTTTCCACCGCAAAAGACTGAAACCAGCCACGCTGATAGCCGAAACGGCGAACAA
>JAHIWM010000137.1 GCA_018815765.1 Gammaproteobacteria bacterium
ATCACCGCTGCTTGGTGCCAATAAATCGGCGGCAGTGACAGGCGCATCTTCAGAGCGGCTGATATGCAGCTGATTGGTTTTGCCATCCGTCAGGTATTTATTAAAGACCTCATTAGCTGTTGCAGCTAAACCAGGATGCGCTACCCATGTGCCGTCGTGGCCATTGCTGGCCTCGCGCTCTTTATCCGCCGTTACTTTGGTTAAAATAGCCTGGTTCGCAACAGGATCTTTTGCCGGAATAAAAGCTGCCATCCCTCCCATCGCCAAAGCGCCACGTTTATGGCAGGTTTTAATAAGCAGTTTTGAATAGGCAGATAAAAACGGCTGGTCCATAGTCACCACTTGACGGTCTGGTAGGACGCGGTCAGCATGATTCTTTAAGGTTTTGATATAACTGAAAATATAATCCCAACGACCACAGTTCAACGCCACTATATGCTCACGCAACGCATGCAGAATTTCGTCCATTTCAAACACAGCTGGCAAGGTTTCAATCAGTACAGTAGCGCGGATAGTGCCGACAGCCTGATTAAATTTAGTTTGAGTAAAACGGAATACCGCATCCCACCAGGCTGCTTCTTTATAGCTCTGTAGCTTCGGCAGGTAATAATAAACACCTGAACCATTAGCTAAACGGGTTTGGTAGTTATGGAAAAAGTACAAAGCAAAATCAACCAATGAACCTGGTACTGCTTCGCCATCGACTTCTAAATGTTTTTCCCACAGATGCAAACCACGAACACGGGCTATCAATAACGCCTGTTTGTCCCGCAGCGCATATTGCTTACCAGACTGTGGGTCGCTGTAGCTGATGGTGCCTAAATTGGCATCACGTAAGTTGATCTGACCTTCGATCACACCATCCCAGCTTGGCGCTTGTGAGTCTTCAAAGTCGGCCATAAAGACTTTTACATCAGCATTTAACGCATTAATGATCATTTTGCGATCCACAGGACCAGTGATCTCCACTCTTCTGTCCTGTAAGTCTGCTGGAATAGCAGCTACTGTCCAGTTGCCAGCACGAATATCGGCAGTGTCAGCACGAAAATCCGGTAAAGCCCCAGCGTCATAACGCGCCTGTTCGACGCTACGTTGCTGCAGTAATTGCTTTAAAGGGGCACGGAACTCACGTGTCAGGTCAACGACCAGACGGCAGGCTTCCGGCGTTAATATGCTTTGAAATTCAGCCGGCAGGCGGCCTTTGATCTCTAATCCTGCAGTGTTGCTGCTTGTCATTCTGGTGATCCTTGTCTGTAGCAATAGGAGTTCGTTTCACTATAAGCCGAACCCAGCTCGATCCCCATCATTTCAGCCATCAATAGGCTATATGCCAGACATTCAGCAAACTTATACAAATTAGAGCATTTAATCTAACTTGTTGGCATACCTTATGCTTTACCCCCTATGCAGCCACCTTAATTTGAGCTGCAGAGTCAAAAGTTTGTCGGAGGTCATTAATGGAAGTTTTAATTTTAGTATTAGCCGTGTTGGTTGTGGTTGCAGCTTTTTTAGCCAGCCGTTTTATGAGCCATGGCAATCCTTTTCCATTTAGTAAGAAAAGCAGCCTTTTTACTCAGGTCGAACGTTCTTACCTGAACATGCTGGAACAAGCGGTGAAAGGAAAGTACAAAGTAATGAACAGAGTGAAAATGGCCGATATTCTGGAATTAAAAAACAATGTTGACGCCAAGTCCCGTATCGCAGCTTCGGTCAAACTGAATGCCAAGTATCTGGATTTTGTCCTCTGCGATCCGGCCGATATGAGCATTGTTGCTGTGGTTGATCTGGTGAACAACAACAGTAAAGCCGGTCACAAAGCTGTGCCAGACTGGTTTGTCAGCGGAGCTTTTGAAGCTGCAGGCATTCCTTACGTTCGGATGAAAATCAAAACCGGTTATACCATAGCGGATATTCAACAAGGTTTAGCTGCTAAAATTGGTCAAAGTGGTTTAAAACCAGAACCTTTATTAAAAGGCACTGTGAAGAAAAGCCCAACGCGGCCGATACGCCCTTTAGAACCAGTGGTTCAGGCCAATACTTTACCTTCGATTATTCCGGAGCGTGGCATTCGTTCTCAGTCAACGGCCATGATCCATTAGCAGAAACACTGCTAAAATATGAACTGGTAGAAAAGAGTTCAACAACTTCAGGCATTTGGAACATAAGTCACTCCGCTCGCCTTAAGACCGAAGCCGCTCGCTGCAACGAGCGGCTTCATTTTTTTCCGGATCCTGAAAATAATTCTAAAGTCTGCGATCCTTTTGCCGATATGATGTATGGAAATATGGCATGGGAGTGACTATGACACAATCCGTAGGCTCAGCTGCAGTTAGCCAGAGCTATGAACTACTGGGTGCCAGTCTGGCAAAAACCCAGCAAAAACAGGAAGGGAGACAAACCATGCAGTTGCTGGAAAGCGCTGTAAATTCGTCTCCGGCATTGCAGTCGCCAAGTCCGGTTTCTGTCGGCAACCTGGGTCAGAATATTGACATCTCGGTGTAACAATCAAATTGGGGTCAGAGTAAAATTATTTGCCAGACAATTAATTTTACTCTGACCCCAATTTTTTATCCTTCAAGAACCCACCAACTAACGCATTTAGCATTGATCTATAAGCTAAAATCAAGCACTCTGAAACCGCTTCCAATGACAATAAAAAGGACAGGGTTATGCTTTTTTTAAAGAAAAAACTGACAAAAACCGCACAAGTACTGAGCTTGATTTTAGCCAGTACAGCAGCAGGCTATAGCTATGCCGATACAACAGCAGTTACGGCCACAACACCTCAACTCAGCGTGCAGTTATGGTCTGTTAAAGATGCTATGCAGGCCGACTTTGAAGGCACAATGACAAAGCTTGCAGCCATGGGTTTTGATGGTGTTGAGTTTGCAGGCTTTTTTGGCAAATACGCTAATGATCCAGTTGGTTTAAAAGCCTTTTTAAACCAACTGGGATTAAAAGCTTCAGGTGCTCATGTGCCTTTTGAAAAGCTTAGCCCGGAACAACTTGACGCCACTGTGGCTTTTTATAAAGCCATAGATTGTCATTATTTAATAATTCCAATGGACGAGCGTGCTTTTACTGTTGAAGGCGCAAAAGCTGTGGCCGCTGATTTAGCCGCCGTGCAGGAAAAACTAACGCCATTAGGTATGCAGGTGGGTTATCACAACCACAAACCAGAAATGCTGGGCGAAATGGGCAAAACACCATGGGATGTGATTGGCAAAAACACCAACAGTAAAGTGATTTTGCAGCAAGATGTAGGCTGGACTGAAGTCGCAGGCAAAGATCCGGTGGATTTTGTCAAAGCTTATCCGGGCCGCACTATTACCACGCACTACAAAGCTTCGGCACCAGAGCCTGGTAATACTGAAGATCCTATTCTTGGCAAAGACACGACCGACTGGAAAGCTTTGATCACCGCCAATAAAACTATAGGTGGTACTCAATGGCTGGTGGTAGAACAGGAATCTTACCCTGCAGGTATGACACCGATGCAAAGTGTTGAAGCTTCACTTAAAGGCTTGCAGGCTATCATCGCAGATATGAAATAACTAATTCGGGTCAGAGTAAAATTAAAGCTGTTGTTAATTTTACTCTGACCCGAATTATTAGGTTACAGCTTACGAACCCAGATATTGCGGAAACTGACGCTGTCGCCGTGATCCTGCAATTTCAGTGGCAAGCAGCCATGCGCTTTTACTTGCGGCGCACCTATCCATTCAGTAGTACCGGCAATTTCAGTGTGGTTTTGCAACAACACGCCATTGTGCAGCACTGTGACATAACCTGGCGATAACCGTTTTTCACCTTCAAAACGTGGCGCTTTGTAAATGATGTCGTACTCTTGCCACTCACCTGTCGGACGGGTTGCGTTAGCCAGCGGAATAGTCTGTTTGTACACAGCACCAGCCTGGCCATTTGGATAAGTTTTATTCTGGTACGAATCTAAAATCTGGATTTCGTACATGTCCTGTAAAAAGATACCGCTGTTGTTACGCAGCTGGCCTTCTTTATCCATCCGATCTTTGCCAACACGCCATTCCAGATGTAGCTGAATATCGCAAAACGACTCTTTGCTGCGAATATCACCAGCACCAGGTTTTACTGTGAGCACGCCGTCAGTCATAGTCCACTGAGCCGCATCGCCAGTATTCACCGACTGCCACTGAGATAAATTTTTATCCAGCAGCTGTATCGCATCAGAAGGCGCCTTGCCTTCTGCTGCAGTGACGACATGCGGCACCGGAGTCCAAACTTCAGTTTTAGCAGCTAAAGCATGACGTTCTGCTTCTGTGAGTTTGCTGATATCAGCATCTGCAATAGCAGCTGTGCTGATAGACAAAGCAACGCCAATCAATAAATAATTCATCATAAATACCTTAAAAAAGGCGGCAGGAACCGCCTGATTGAACACAGGAAGAAGCGAAACCGATCAGGTCGCCCAGCCACGATCGCCCTTTTTATACGGCATATTGCCATCGTAACGGCCTGGCACGGCAACATAACGCAGCACTTCAGTTGCCCCCACTTTAGAAGTGAAAAATACCATCAGCGTCAGCTGTTTAAGCAAGGTAAAATAATGCGGTAACGGATTGGCAGCAGCCTGCTTTGCATCCTGATCCAGCTTCGACAGCAATTCATGTTTCTGCGCCGCAGTCAGTTGCATAAAGTCTTTGCCAAATTGTTTTTTGGCCAGAGCTTTGATGGTTTTTAAGCCTTCAAAAAATACCGTCTGGTATTTCAGCTCATAACAATCTGTCACCATCACGGCCATCATAGCGCCACAGCCGGCGTCTTTGGCGCCTGGCGTGCTGGTTTTTGGCAAAATGGTTTCAGCAATTTCGTCTAAAAAGGCAATATCAGACTGAGTAAAAAGTGCTTTACCCGCATCGGCTGATTTCAGGTCGGCAGCCCATAAATCACCGCCGACCATAGCCACGCCAGTAGCGGCAGCTATCATTTTTAAAAGGTCGCGTCTGTCCATATTACAGGTCTCCTTTTTTCAATGCGTCTACTGCATAAGCCGCAGCACGGGCAGTCAGCGCCATATAGGTTAAAGACGGATTGACACAAGAGGCTGACGTCATTGCCGCACCATCTGTGATAAAGACGTTAGGTGCATCCCACACCTGGTTAAAACCATTCAGTACCGAGGTTTTAGGATCGCGGCCCATACGGGCTGTGCCCATTTCATGGATACCTTTGCCCGGGTGACTGTCGCCATGGAAACCGTGCACATTTTTGGCGCCACCCGCCTCCAGAATATCGATTGCATCCTGCATCATATCTTTGCGCATTTTGATTTCATTGGGTTTCAGCTCAGCATCCATTGCCAAAACTGGTAAACCCCATTTGTCTTTGACAGTACGGTCTAACGAAATTTTATTGCTGTGATCCGGCAGTATTTCACCAAAACCACTCATTCCAATAGACCATGGACCTGGTTCAGCTAAAGCATTTTTCAGATCGGCACCAATGCCCATCTCTGCCACATTTCTCTGCCACCCCTGACGACTGGCAGCGCCCTGATAGCCAAAACCACGTAAATAATCACGTTTTTCACCGCCCCAGTTACGGAAGCGTGGGATATAAAAACCTGTAGGACGACGGCCAAAGTAGTATTTGTCGTCAAAGCCTTCTATCTCACCAGAAGCGCCTACATTGAGGTGGTGATCCATCACATTGTGGCCCAGCTCACCGCTGCTGCTGCCCAAACCGCCTTGCCAAATATCTGTGGCTGAATTCATCAGCACCCAGGTGGAGTTAAAGGCTGAAGCGTTCAGGAACACTATTTTACTAGTGAATTCGTAAGTCTGATTCGTTTCACTATCCAGCACTTCCACACCACGGGCGCGTTTTTTATCTTTGTCATACAACACCTGAGTGACTATAGAAAAAGGTCGCACTGTTAAATTGCCGGTTTTCATCGCCACAGGCAAAGTGGAGGACTGAGTACTGAAATAAGCACCAAATGGACAACCTAACCAGCATTTATTGCGGTATTGGCAATTGACGCGATTTTGCTCAGGTTTTGGCTGGGAAATGTTAGCTGTGCGGCCACAGATCAGATGACGGTTGCCACCAAAGGCTTTTTTCAGTCGTTCTGATACAGATTGTTCTACCACGTTCAGTGGGAAAGCAGGCAGGTACTGACCGTCTGGCAATACGTCCAGGCCATCCCTGTTACCCGAAATGCCAGCAAAACGTTCGACATAGTCATACCAGGGCGCTAGATCCTTGTAACGTATAGGCCAGTCGACTGCGATACCTTCTTTTAAGTTGGCTTCAAAATCTGTTTCATTTAAACGGTAACTTTGGCGGCCCCATAATAAAGAACGTCCGCCCATATGGTAACCACGGAACCAATCAAAGCGTTTAATCTCAACATAAGGCGATTCATCTTCACGGGCCCACATGCCGTAGGTGCTTTCATTCAGCGTATATTCCCGCTTCAGCACTGGATGCATGTCCTTCATCTTCTCTGTCGCTTTGTCGCGGTGCGGATAATCCCAGGCCTCTTTAAAGGCATTGGTGTAGCCTTTGATATGTTCAATGTCACGGCCACGTTCTAATAACAAAACTTTCAGGCCTTTTTCGGTCAGCTCTTTAGCAGCCCAGCCACCGCTGATGCCGGAACCGACCACTATGGCGTCGTAATGATTCTGCGCAACTGTCATCTTGTTGTCCCCTGTTGGGCGGGTTTTGTACCAGTCATATCGGAATGACTTTGGCTACATGCCCTGTTTTCATTATGTTTGGCAAAACGGTCAGGCCGCTTTGTCCCGGTTTAAACGTCACAAATACGAATAGCCTGAGCCAATGACTGCACTCTGCCTTCTTTAGTTTTGGGTGTTGGTACAAATTCCTGCGCCAGATAGCCGGTAAAGCCGATGTCACGAATAGCTTTGGCTATAGCGACATAATTCAGCTCCTGCGAGTCATCAATTTCATGGCGGCCCGGCACGCCTGCAGTGTGATAGTGGCCAAAATACTGATGGTTATCTTTGATAGTGCGGATAATGTCACCTTCCATAATCTGCATATGGTAGATGTCGTATAAAAGCTTAAAGTTCTGCGAGTTCAATCGCTTACAAAGCTCGATAGCCCAGGCAGAACCATCGGCCAGATAGTCAGGGTGATCCACTTTGCTGTTAAACAGCTCCATTTGCAGCACCACGCCGCGCTTTTCTGCGTGCGGTAACACCTGCTTTAAACCCATCACGGCATTTTGTAGCGCAGTCTCTCTGTCCATACCGCGGGCATTGCCGCTAAAGCAGATCAGGTTTTTGTAACCAGCCTCTGCCACTAAATCTATGTGTTTTAAGTAACGCTCGATTAGCTCTGGATGAAACTTCGGATCGGACCAGCCA
>JAHIWM010000017.1 GCA_018815765.1 Gammaproteobacteria bacterium
ACAGCAGCTCCTGCGGATTGAATAGCATTAATTACAGCCTGAGCTTTGCTGCGGGTTTCGTCGGCTTCAGCTTGCGCTACGCTGTCGTACACCACACCAGCGCCGGCCTGAATATAAGCCATGCCGTTTTGCACATAAGCCGAACGGATGACAATGCAGCTGTCAAAATCACCGTTGCCTGCCAAATAACCTACTGCGCCACCATAACTGCCACGGCGTTTTTTCTCGACACCACGAATCAGCTCAGCTGCGCGTACTTTTGGCGCACCCACTAAAGTGCCCATATTCATGCAGGCCTGATAGGCATGCAAAGCGTCCAGTTCAGGTTTTAAGGTGCCGACCACACGCGACACTAAATGCATCACGTAGGAGTAACGGTCTACTTTCAGCAGCTCTTTGACATAACGACTGCCTGGCACACTGATACGGGCTACGTCGTTACGGGCTAAATCGACCAACATTAAATGTTCGGCTTTCTCTTTTTCGTCCTGACGCAGTTCCAGCTCAATGCGGCTGTCTAAGTCGCGGTCAATACTGCCATTGGCGGCAAAACCACGGCGACGGGTGCCTGCTATAGGGTAAATTTCAACTTGTGCTGTATGGGCTTCATATTTCAACGCCGACTCAGGAGAAGCGCCAAACAGGCTGAAGTTTCTGTCCTGCAGGTAAAACATATAAGGGCTTGGGTTTTGTTGTTTCAGTTTGGCGTAAGCCGCTTGTGGATCAGGGCAAGGCAGGCTGAAGCAGCGAGATGGCACCACCTGAAACACGTCACCCGCCACAATATTCTGTTTCAAGGCTTCAACTTGTGCAACAAAGTCGGCGTCACTGATATCGACTTTGACTTCAGCTTTGGCTGCAGGCTCTGCTGTTAGGGTCTGCGCCGTTGTTGTATCCGTTGCCTGTTGCAATAACTGCTGCAGCTCTGATAAGCGCTGACCTATGACAAAATACTGCTGCTGGGCTTGAGTGCCACAAAATACATTACCAATCAGACGGCTATTGCCTGCCTGATGATCGACCACTAACAAAGTTTCAGCCAGATAAAACAGGTAGTCAGGGCATTGGTTTTCAGCTGTTGGCACTTGAGGTAAGTCTTCCACCATGGCGACTAAATCGTAACCAATAACACCGCCTAAAAAGATCGCCAGTGGCTCATCACTGTTGTTCTGCAGCTGTTGTTGCAGTAAACGCAAAACAGTCAAAGAGTTAGGCAGCAACAAGCGGCTTTCTTCATCCAGCAAAGGATCAGCTTTGGCAAACTGCACTCTGAGTTGGTTGGATGACAAATCAAGTTCTGCTTTGCCTTGCAGCAAAGACGCCAGATAAGGCAGCAGGGTTTTACCGTTGTCGGTTAAAGCTTCAACCTGCACTTGCAGCGCATTGCATTCAATACGCAAAGCCGCGTCAATCAGCATCAGACTTTTTAAACTGTTTTTGCTGTCAATTTCTGCCGATTCCAGCAATAACGCCATTTGGCCCTGACTGGTTAAAGCTCTGAAGCTTTGCAGCGGATCAGGCTGAATACTCAGTGTTTGGCTGAAACTGGCCACTTGCCCTGTAGTGGTGGTAATTTGCTGTAAATTCATGTTTTATCCATAAAAATTTTAATAAAAAATCGTCAGGAACGATTTTTAACAACGCGAAGCGTTGGCCCCTCAGGGGGAGCGCCATGGATGGCTGCGAATAAAAAGCCCGCATCAAGCGGGCTTTTTGGCTGTATTCGGACAATAGTTGTCCGGCCCGCTAAACAGGAAGTCGCCACCAAAGCCAACGTGTTACTTGAGAATTCATCATGATTTTTCCTGTATTTAAATTTCTACAAAGCTTAAAAAACAAAAAGGCCCGTATCTTTCGAAACGGGCCTGGTTTTATAGCGAATACAACGCCTCCACACGCCCGTTAAGGAGTATGCCACCACCAAATGTGAGTTTGAGTTGTTGTTTGAAATTGCATTGGCTATAAATCCGTTGTTAATAAGTCACTCTGAAAACGCCTCTATAAAACCCTGAAATCAAATGGCCGTCAAGCCTTGTTTGGTTATAAGTCCAAAAAAAACCATATAAGCGGATAGATGGCTAAGTTTTTTATGGCGATGCTGCTGTTTCAGTTGGCATGACCCTAAGTTTTGCTGTTATCCAGAAATCATCTTTTCTCTGTATTGGCTGGGCGTCACGCCTTCGAGCCGCTTAAAAAAAGTATTAAACACAGATTTGCTGTTAAAACCCACTTCGTAGTAGATGTCGGTAATAGTTTTGGCATCAGGGCCTTTGTCGGCCAGCAGTTTTTTAGCGGCTTTGATCCTATGACTGTTTACATACTCGTAGAAATTCAGCTGATAGGCCTGCTTAATAGTCAGCGACACCTTTTTTGCCGGATAACCCGCTGCTTCGGCCAGCTTGTCGAGGGTGATATCCGGATGGGCGTAAAACTTCTGTTGCAACATCAGTTGTTCCAGCTTTTGCACTATCAGCGGATCAGACAGCGGGTTTTGTTCTTCTTTGGCTTCATACAGAGGCTGTTCGCTGACTGGTTCTACGCTGGAAAATGCAGTAAAACGTAAGAAAATCAGAATGTTCAGCGCGATAAAGTTCAAATAGTAACTGGATAATCCAACCACATTCAGCAGTTCTAAATTAAAGTTGTCGGTGAATAAGCCATAAAGTTTGATGCAGTGTAAAGCGCTGTCCAGGCCAAAAATGATCAGGAAAGACAGCAGCATTAGTTTTAACCAGGCTACATCTGAGGTTTTCAGATCGGCTTGCTCGTGCCTTAATTGCTTGCGGTAGTTCCAGACCAGTAGGAAACACCAAATCACATAAGCCACCCGGACAAAACGGCCCATGGCTTCAAAATACAAGTGTGGAGAAGAGTAGGCGATATGCTGGCTCTCAATCAGATCGAGTCGTGTTGCATGATCCAACGAATAGAAATTCCACAGCATATGCAGGGCATACAGCGCTAAAGGCGTCAGATGCCAGAGATGTTTTCGCTGCAACCGCACATCTTTATACAGTAAAGCCCGGACAAAAAAGTACAACAAAGGGCCATCTAAAAAGTAGGCGTAGCTGAACAGGAAAAAAATATTGGGCGAGATATCCAACAGCCAGATGCGGAACAATTTGCCCCAGAAGGTCAGCTCATGCAGGGGAATTAAAAAGTGGCAAAACAAAAACGCAGCCAAAAGCCAGTTGCTTAAAGACGATTTTGGCGTCGAAGCCGCCAGCAATAACGCCAACAGCAAAGATTCAAAAGCCGTGACCACCATAAGCAGGTCATGGAAGTTAAACAGAATGGTATCCATAGAGGGTATCGTCAGCGTTTGTCGTTGTTTTAGTTATAGTTTTGCACATCTTCGGTGCAATCAGAGCTTTACTATGCCTCTGTCGTTGGGGAACGGCAAGGACTTTGTATAAGAAGCTACTGATACTTTAGTTTGAGTCACTTTTCCGCATGAATTGAACAAAATGTATAGCAGAGTCCATCCAGGTTTAGGGGGGCTAAACCAGATTGTTGACTATTTATTCCACAAACTTTCTGTTTGCCTTTTGAATGGTGTAAATATTAACCTTATATTTTTCAACTGCTTAATGGTTCGTCTCGAGGTTCGACTTTATTCGAACCCCAATAAGTGAATTTTTTTAACGCGTTCGACCTGTTTCAAACGACAAGTAGGGAACCTTGGGTTAGGGTCAAATTGGCATAACAACATAAATAAGGTGCGAAGCCGGCATCGACAGGGGAAGGAAGACACCATGATGAAAAAAACGAAGTTAGGCAGTGCCATTCAACAGATCTTAGGTCTGGCTGTGGGCGTTACATTATTGCCTTCACTGGCGATGGCTCAGCAAGCTGAAACAGATGCTGAAACAAAGCAGAAGGCAGACGACAAAATTGAAGTCATTTCGGTGATGGGTATCCGTCGTAGTATGGAAACCACCATTGATATTAAAAAGAATGAAGCTTCTATTGTTGAAGCCGTATCGGCAGAAGACATTGGCAAATTGCCGGATCAGAGTATTGCCGAATCCCTGACCCGTTTACCTGGCTTAGCCGGACAGCGGGTAAACGGTCGGGTGCAGGTGATCTCTATTCGTGGTCTGGCACCGGATTTTTCTACTACGACCTTAAATGGCCGCCAACAAGCCAGTGCCGGTGATAACAGAGCCGTGGAATACGATCAGTATCCTTCCGAGCTGATCAATGGTGCTGTTGTTTATAAAACCTCAGATTTGGCTATAGCAGGTATGGGCTTATCAGGCACTGTCGATATGCGCACCATCCGGCCTTTGGCTCATGGTGAGCAAACCGTGATGATGAACCTGCGGGGTGAAAAAAGCTCCTTTGATCAAATGCACCCTGAAGTTTCTGCCAATGGCTGGCGTGGCAGTGTCTCTTATATCGACCAGTTCGCCGACGATACAGTAGGCGTGGCCATTGGTTTTGCTCATATGGATACCCCCACTCAGGTCAAACATTACAAAGCCTGGGAATGGAATACGGTAGAAACAGCACTTGAAGGCACAGAAAACGACGATGCGCTGGGTTTGGTCGGGCAGGAAGTGACAGCTGTGGCTCGTAGTCAGGTGCGTGATGGTGTGATGGCTGTATTTGAATTTAAGCCCAACGATCAGCTGCACAGTACTATTGATACCTACTACTCCAA
>JAHIWM010000138.1 GCA_018815765.1 Gammaproteobacteria bacterium
AGTGCAGATCAGGGATATCAGGGTTCAATTAACATGACGTTAAAAGCTAAACTGGGTTTGGTGTTGGGATCTGCGCTGCTGATTGTGGCTTGTCTGTATGCCTCAGCAAAATTGCAGTTACGCCATGAGACTGTTGTCAGAGTGCAGGCTGAACAGCAATTGCTGATGAGCTTGTCTTTGATGGTAGAACCTTTTTTAGTCCAGAATAAAATGGAACAAGTGAAAGGCCATCTGCTGGCGACCAGCTTTTCCAGTACTTTACCCATCAAGGCTATTCTGGTGTATCAGGCCGACGGCAATTTATTTGCCGCCACTCAGTTTCCCCGCGAGTTATTTAACTTTAGCCCTACCCGTGATTTAACAGGGCAAAAAGCGTTGTTGGATGGATCCACATTGTTGTGGTCTACCGTGATGGTGACCCCAGCCAGCATGAGTTATTTTGACATTGATAAAGTTGCAGCCGAAGGCAGTACTTTAGGCTACGTCGCTATTCAGATTTCGCCATTACGTTTATCACAGTTGTGGTGGTGGCAAAGCAGCTTGTGGGGCGCAGTTTTGCTGATTATTTTGGCTTTTGCTCTGTTATGGCAGCGGCGCATTTTTAAAAACCAACACCAGCGTTGGCAGAATTTTTTACGTCAGTTGCGGACTTTAGTGTCATCAGGTTCTGATGCTAAAAAACTGGCCGAGTTCGATAGTACTGAACTTACGGCGTTATTCCGTTCTTTGTACGCGCAGCAGCAACAGATTCAGCAGCAACTGCAGCTGCAAAGTCAGGCCGAACAACTGCAGGGGCAGAGCCATGATACTGAACGTGAGCAGCGGGAACTCAGTTATCAACAGCAGTTAGCTGCGTTAAGTAATGAACTAAAAACCAGCCAAAATAAGTTACAGCAGTGGCAGCAACTTTGTGTATTAACACAAAATGGCCAGCTGTCAGAACAAGCCTTATTGCTGAACTGGCTGTTGAAGCAGGACTGGTTAGATAAAACACAATTACAACCTCAGACGGTATGGTTTCCTGAATGGCTGGCTGAGCAGGTGGAGTTGTGGCAGCTGGAGCTTGAGCTGGCAAAAGTCCCCTTTATTTTGATCGAAGATTCAGCGCTAAGCTTGTCCGAAGTACAGTTCTGTACAGAGCATACTTCGCAGTTGCTCAAACAAATTCTTGCTCTGATCCTGCAGGACTTACAGCAGCATGAGTTGAGTCTGCATATTAATTTGCATGCCTTTGCTGACAATAAATTGTTGTTGCAGTTTGACCATGCCGGCCAAAGTGCATCAATTCAGCAGGTACTTGCAGCGGAAGAAACACACGACATCGCCGTGCTACCACAACTTTGTGCCAGATTGTTAGCACGCCTTGGTGCCAGATTGTCTGTTTCAGCGCTGGAAGATTTGGGCTGCTCAGTGCGACTGGAACTGCCACTGACCGCAGTCTCAACCAAAGAAGTCGCTATGTACCAAACGGCTGTGTACGTTGACGGCGACAGCACTCGAGCTGCCCTGCTAAAGCAGAGTGTCTATTCAGTGGCAGAACAAGTGATCTACCTGCAGCAACCTGCACAACTGAAAGCTGAGTTGCAGCATCGGCTGGTGGACTTAGTGTTGCTACAACTGCCTGCTCCGGAGGATAAACCTGAGCAGTGGATTGAGCTGCAGCAAGTCACAGCCCGCAGTCAGTTGCTGGCGTTTTGCGATTCAGCCTATCTGCATTTCTGGTCTGGTCAACTCAGTTGTCCTGTGCTGGCAAATCCGATGTTGTCTGCTCATATCCGACAGCATCCTTGTCAAAAAACACAGAACAATAGCTTGCGGTTATTGGTGGTGGACGACAACAAAACCAATCTTAATTTTGTCAAAGCCATGCTTAGCCAGCAGCAATTTGAGGTAGATACCGCCGCTACCGGCGCTGAAGCTATACGGCTGGCCAAAAGCAGCAGGTATCAGTTGATCCTGATGGATATTCAACTGCCTGATATGTCGGGCATTCTGGCCACTCATATGATCAGACAGTTACCACAGCATCAGGACACAGTGATTATGGCCTTTACCGCTCATGCTTTACCTGATGAGATTAAACAATTTCATCAGGCAGGCATGAATGATGTGCTGATTAAACCTTTGGACGCACATAAAGTGGCTGATTTGGTCAGGCGATGCCAGCAGCTTAGCCCTCAAAATCTAATACCGGGCTGAACAGTTGTTTCACAGCCTGCAGATAAGCAGGATTGGCCTGGCTATTCAGCAGCGGCAATAACTCAACACCAACAGCGGTAAATTTATAGTACTGCAGCACCACACCTGAATGCTTTGCTTTGCAGGTCAGCTGATGTTGATGGTACTGCAACTGCAAAGGTTGATCCGGGATCAGTTCGCCACTTTCTATCTCAATCTGATGCAACAGGTTTAAATCAATCAGGCTTAAAATTTGCGGAAAGGTCAGGCCGAACTGGCTCAGGTTCAGTACTGCTTTACTGCGCCCTGTCAGTAATTGCCATATAGATGGCTTGCGTACATAACCAAAATAAATATGCCCGCTGTCCTGTAGTCTGACTCTGCAGGTTAGGCTGGCCGCTTTTTGCAAAGCTAAAGCCTCTTTAAAGCTCATGCGTTGCAATAGAAATAAGGTTTTTAGTGAGAAGCTACCGGGTTGGCCAATTTCTCCAGCCAGTATTTTTGCCCAGAGTTGTTGCATGGTCTGGTTGGAAATATTTAATACTAAATCACAGTATTGTTGAAACCAGTCGGGATCCACATCCATGTCCGCAACGTATTCAGGACAGTAGTCTAAAGCCAACGCCATTATTTTTTCTAAATTCGACTGCTGCCGTTCTTTGTGCATACGTTCACGGCGTTCAGCTCGCTGTGACAGAGTCGGAGCTTTAAAACCGGTATCAACAGAAACCGGGGCACCGGAACGCTGTGCCAGACGTTGATGGCGCTGATTAAAATCGCTGCTCTGCACTACGCTGGCAGCTTCTGCGTCTGTTGTTGTGGTTTTCGTCTCAAACTCGTGACCCAGCTGGCTACGGGCCAGTTGCAGTAAACGTTGATGTCCACGACCTGCAGAGATTTTCTGCATCAATACACCTCTGGTAGAGACAGATTTTGTTGCTTAATTTTCACAATAACGCAAAAAATCACCGGCGACTTAAAAAGAAGTTTATGAAAGTGTTAACTTTCTGATTTTCAAAGATTTTAATAAAATGAATTGCTTTTTTTGCCTGAGGGTATAGTGTAGATCCATTGGATTAAAAGCTTACAAAGGATAGCTGTGGGTTTGGCCATTATTGCCAAAGCGAATTGAGGGTATATGCTTATATTTATGCAATAAAACCTTGATATGCTTTCAAAAAGTATCCCCCACAGCTGATGTAAAAAGGTCGGAGCATGGTGTCAAAAGCAGCAGATGATGATTTTCTGTTCCTCGCAGAAGACGAAACGAATTCGGAAGCGGAAACGCAATCCAGTGGTGAGTGGCACCTGCTGATTGTTGATGACGATGAAGAAATTCATATGGTCACTAAACTGGCTTTGTCTGATTTATTGGTTCTCGACCGTAAATTAGTTTTCCACCATGCGTTTTCTGGTAAAGAAGCACTGAAGTTTCTGGCACAAAATCCTTATATTGCCGTCATTTTGCTTGATGTTGTGATGGAGTCTGATGACGCCGGTCTGAAAGTTGTACAACAAATCCGTGATGAATTAAAAATGGATGAAGTGCGTATAGTTCTGCGCACAGGCCAACCAGGTTATGCTCCGGAAGAGAGTGTAATTAAAGAATACGACATCAACGACTACAAAACGAAAACTGAACTGACCCGTAATAAGTTAGTTACCGCTATTATTTCGTCCATTCGCAGCTATCAGCAAATCCGCACTATTAACCAGAACCGCATCGGCTTGCAGAAAATCATTAATGCCGGTGCCAACTTGCTGGAACAGCATTCGTTGCATGAATTTTCCGAAGGAGTGGTCACTCAGATCTCTTCATTGATTGGTTTACATGCGGAAGGTGTGCTCTGTGCTCAGATTGAAGATGATGGCAGCAGCAGCGACAATATTTATGTATTGGGTGCCGCAGGGCACTATGCACCTTATATTAAATGCAAACTTGAACGGTTGAATAACCAGAGAATTATCCAGCAGATCACCACTTGCCTTGCTGAGCGGCGACATATCTTTACTGAAAAAGATACGGTGCTGTATCTGGGGAATGTTGATCATGCGGCTGCTGTTTATATTGAAACCAACAGACCAGTTGAAGATTTTGACCGTCAGCTGATAGAAGTGTTTTTAAGCAATATCTCCATTGGCTATGAAAACGTCACGCTGTTTCAGCAGCTCAAACACGCTGCTTATATCGATCCTTTAACCAAGACTCCGAACCGTAACGAGTTTACCTCTTTATTGCAGGAAACCCGACGTCTGGACCCTGCCCGTAATGTGGCAGTACTGATTGATATCGACCATTTCTCTGATGTAAACGATGGTTTAGGCCAGGAAACCGGCAATGAGTTGCTGATCGCTATTACCCACAGATTAGTAGCTCAGTTTGGTGAAATAGCTCAGATTGGCCGCATTGGGGCCGATGTATTTGGTTTAATCGGGCCTGAGCAGGCGCTGACACCGGAAACTTTGTCCGGTATCTTTGAAATGCCCTTCCAATGCTCTGAACACTCGTTGCAGGTCAACGCCAGCTTCGGATTCTGCCGTTTACGTGACAGTGCTCTGCATGGCCTGACTATTCTGAAACATGTGTATATTGCGCTGAACAGAGCAAAAAAACATCTGGCTCAAAACTACGAATACTACAGTGCTCAGATGGAAGAGCAGATGGTCGACAGGCTGGTGATGCTCCGAAGCCTGAGATCGGATTTCCAGAAAGATAAACTGCAACTCTGGTATCAACCGCAAATTTGTTTAAACAGTGGCCATGTGCTGGGGATGGAAGCGTTGTTGCGCTGGCCTCAGGCAGATGGCAGCTTTATTTCTCCTGCGACCTTTATTCCGCTGGCTGAATACTCAGGGCTTATTATTGAGATAGGCGATTGGGTATTGCAGCAAGCCTGTAAGCAGTTACAAGCTTTAAAAACTCAGGGCTTCGCCCATCTGCGTATCGCAGTAAATGTATCCATGCCGCAGTTCCGTAATCATCGATTTGTGCAGTCTGTGATCGACTGTGTAGAGCGTTATCAGGTGGATCCCGCGTTGCTGGAGCTGGAAATTACTGAGTCTGTAGTGATGGACGACCCGAAAATAGTGATAGCAGCTTTAAATAAACTGAAAACCTTTGGCATTAAAGTCGCTATTGATGATTTTGGTATAGGCTTTTCTTCCTTAAGTTATTTACAGCAATTACCGCTGGATCGCATCAAAATTGACCGTGCTTTTATCAAGGATTTTTCCCGTCCTAATGGTACTTTGATTGCTGAAACTATAGTGAACCTGGGGCAAAAGTTAGGTCTTGCCACTATAGCTGAGGGGATAGAAACTCAGGAACAGGAAGATGCGGTCAGGGCTATGGGCTGTGAAGAGGTTCAGGGTTTTATGTATGCTAAGCCTATGACTGCAATTGATTTGGTGAAGTTTTTATCTAAAAGCTAAAAATTGGGGTCAGAGTAAAATTAATTGCCAAGCAATTAATTTTACTCTGACCCCAATTTTTTTAACGACTGGCAATCAAAGCCAGTTGTTCCGCCATCTGTTGTAAATCTTTACTGTTTTGTTGGCTTTGC
>JAHIWM010000018.1 GCA_018815765.1 Gammaproteobacteria bacterium
CTTGGCTACATCCTCCTGGTAGTCCTTGGCTACATCCTCCTGGTAGTCCTTGGCTACATCCTCCTGGTAGTCCTTGGCTACATCCTCCTGGTAGTCCTTGGCTACATCCTCCTGGTAGTTCTTGGTGATATCCTCCTGCTGGTCCTTGGTTACATCTTCCTGGTGAGGAGTTGACGCAAATGATGAAGCAAGTGTCTTATCAAAGATGGCCATATACGCATTAAATCTATATAACCTACTTCTCCGATTTTTTAACTCTACAAGCACACCATGTTTTACATAATCATCTAATAATGTAGAGGCAGTATTGGGGGTGGATTGTAAAAGCTCTGAGACATCTTTAATTGTCACTACAGGATTTTTGTACAAGTGTTTCATAAGCGTCTGTGCGGCGACTTGTCTACGAGAACTAAAATGAGGTAAAACTTCGCTTTCAAGCTTAGATTTCAGCAAGATCACATCTTTAAATACTTGTATCGAATTTTTTGAAGTCTCTAGCACACCAAATAAAAAGAATATAAGCCAATCTTTCATGTTGTTAGATTGTCTAACGGCCATAAGGCTATTCACATACTCGCTTTTATTTCGCTCGAAATAGTCAGATAGATATAGAGCTGGTTTGTATAACAGCTCAAAGCTTGCCAAATAAAGAGCGATCATTAAACGACCCAGTCGGCCATTACCGTCAAGGAAGGGATGAATTGTTTCAAACTGATAATGAGCGATGGCTATTTTAATCAAATGAGGAGCACTGTTCTCATTATTTAGGAATAACTCCAAATCCCCCATAAGTTCAGCAACATATTCATGATGAGGAGGAACAAACACTGCATTTTGTAAGCTCACTCCAATCCAATTCTGACTCAACCGAAATTCACCAGGATTCTTCTTATCACCCCGAACTCCGCGCATTAGAACACCATGAGTCTCTTTAAGAAGTCTGTTTGAAAGCGGTAGATTTTTTAGCTTCTCAATCGCAGAATTAATAGCTGAAATGTAATTTTGAACTTCCTCCCAATCATCTCGTTTTTCAGGGTCAACATCGTGTACATTTAAAAAAACTTCTTCAATGTTAGTCTGTGTACCTTCAATGCGACTTGACTGAGTGGCCTCCTTACCTAAATGCATCCGAATAAAGTAATCAACATCCGGAATCAACTGAGAAAAAGCATTCAACTCCCCTAAAGCTCGATCTGCATCACTTAAAAGTTGCATTAATTTAGGATCAGAAAATACCCAGAGATGGTTTACCTTGCTAGGTAAGAAATATTTATATTTGTAACCATCTTTGTAAGATCCAGACTTATATTCGAAAATATCCACAATATAAAACTCGTTGAAGTCACTTACGTCCATCAACTTTCGTGCAATACAGGAATAATGTCAAATATAGCCACTTTTTTGACATGAAAAAAAAAGAATGTCAGAAACTCGAACTTAAATGAATTTAGCCCGCGCAAAGTTCTTATCTAAAAAAGAATTAAATAGATGGATTGGAGACAGACCATGTGAAGATGGAACGGAAGTACGATAAAAAATAAGCATGAAATGCTTTGTCACTATGAGAAATTTCAGATTGGTGCCTAGGGTCGGACTCGAACCGACACGGAGTTTCCCCCGGCGGATTTTGAATCCGCTGCGTCTACCGATTTCGCCACCCAGGCATTGAGGGTCGTACAGAAGTAAACGCTTGCATTATACAAAGCGAATGGCGCGGCGCAAGCAAAAGTTTCAGTTGCTGGTGTGGTTGCGCGTTTTTGCAGCAGTTTCGAAAAAACAAAGCTGCGTGATACACTTAGCGCAATTCTTAAGAGCCTACAAAAATCAGGACACACTGATGTATCACGAATCTCCAAAGGCGGGTTTGTTCCGCCGTTTAGCGGCCATTGTTTATGACGTGCTGATTTTAGCGGCGCTCTGGATGCTGGCTATGGGTCTGGCGTTGTTGTTGGTGACTATTCTGGATAAGCTGGGTTTAGTTTCACTGGCGGCTTATCAGGATCAGGCTGATTTTATTCAGAAACATTCGATTTGGTTTCAGCTATATTCGCTGTTGGTGTTTTTATGGTTTTACCTGTACTTCTGGGTCAAAGCTGGTCAAACCCTGGGTATGCGTGCCTGGCGTATTTTGTTGATCCAACCCGATGGCTCACCTGTGACACTGAAACAAGCGCTGCTGCGTTTAGTGGTGTCTTTGTTGGGCTTGGGTAACTTTTGGTTGTGGATTCGCTGGGGTCAGGATTTGGCGCTGCAGGATCAAATCACCAACACCATAGTGGTGAAGCTGACCAAAGAAGAAAGCAAAGAGCTGAATTTACATCGTAAAGCGGGTTAATGGGTCAGAGCTTTGGTTTTGCCTGTCGTCAACACAACTTACACCGCAAAGCGTCAACAAAGATAACAGCTGAATTTGGCTACAGGCCTTAATAACTGTAAGGCATGTACACTAAGTTGACAGATTGGTGGCGATAAAAATGAGGTCAGAGCACATTGTTAACGGCAAATGTGATCTGACCCCAATTCTATTTCTTCTGCAATAAATACATAGCCAGCCCAATAAACAAGGCCGACGGCAAGACTGCACCAAAGACGGGTGGTAGCTGGTAGACCAAAGCAACAGGGCCAAACACCTGGTCGCTCATATAAAACGCAAAGCCAGTCAGAATCCCCATCAGCACACGGGCTGCCATAGTCACACTGCGCAGTGGTCCAAAGATAAAAGACAAAGCCACCAGCAACATAGCAATAATGGTTAAAGGCTGAGTGGCCTTGCGCCAGAATGCCAGTTCAAACTTGCTGCTGTCCTGCTGGTTACTTTCCAGATAGTCGATGTAGTCGGTTAAACCTTTTAACGATAACAACTCAGGTTTTATAGACACCACGCCCAGCTTGTCCGGCGTTAAGGTAGAACGCCAACGCTGTTCCTGCCATTGGTGTTTCTCTATTCTGTCATCACGGAAATGCAAACGGCTGACGTCGCTTAAACGCCAGGAGTTACTGACAAAAACTGCGGTTTTGGCGCTGACTATGGCCAGCAGTTTTAAATCGGTATCAAACTCGTAAATGGTTAAGTCGGTTAAGTTACCAAAGTCGTCAACTTGCTTGATGTTAATGAAGTTGTCACCGTCCTTGGCCCATACCCCCTGGCGGGCAGAGATTAAATCGCCGCCTGAGATGGCTTTGGTACGAAGTTCACGGGCGGTTTTTTCTGCCACTGGTGCACCAAACTCGGCCACCAGCATCACGACCAGCATCATGATCAACGAGGTTTTCATCACAGAGTTGATGATATTGAGCCTCGATAAACCAGCCGCCTGCATCACCACCAATTCACTATTGCTCGCCAGCATGCCCAAGCCTACTAAACCGCCTATTAAAGCCGCCATAGGGAAAAACAAAATTAAGTCGCCTGGCACGCTGAACAAGGTAAATAAACCGGCCGACAACAAGTCGTAATCGCCCCGCCCTGTTAAACGCAGCTGGTCGATAAACCTGAACATGCCGGATAAAATCATCAGCACAGTCACTGTCATCAGCACAGTGGTTAATATGGTGCGACCTATATACAGGTCGAGGATCTTAAACATGAGATGCGCGCCCTGTGATTAATGCTTTGAACTTCTGGCCTGCGGTACGGTGTTTCACCAGCATAATGATGCCAAACAACAGCCCAAAGCCGTGGATCCACCACATGCCCAGTTTTTCAGGAATATTACCGTCCTCAATAGCAGAGCGGCAGCCGATCAGCAGCATGTAATACAGCAGGTACAAAGCCAAAGCCGGTAATAAGCGGCCAAATTTACCCTGACGTGGATTCACTTTACTCAGTGGTACTGCAATCAGCATCAGAATAGGGATAGACAGTGGTATAGCAATACGCCAGTGCCATTCAGCAGCTGCTTCAGGGCCAGCTTGTTTACGCAATTCAGCGGTAGGCAAACTGGATAACTTACGACGTTTTTGTTCAACTTGCTGTTCACGAATTTGAATTTGGTATTTGCCGAACTCTACCACTTCATAAGCTGGCGAATCAGTCTGGCCTGCATAACGACGACCACTGTTCAGTTCCAGCATCTGCGCGCCGCTGGCATCTTCTTTTACGTTACCGGACTGTGCATACACAATAGAAGTCTGGCCGCCGGGTTCAGCCGGAGTTTGCGCCAGAAACACCCTTTCCAGCTGTCCGCCATCACGGCTGATTTCATGCACAAACACCACAGCTTTTTCATTAGAGGTTTGCTGGAAACGCCCCGGAATTAAACTGGTGAGGCCAGAGTCGGCTTCGGCTTGCTCTAAAATCTGGTATTCGCGTTCAATAGACCAGGGGCTTAAGTACAAAGTAACAAAACCTGCTCCCAGCGCGATCACTAGCGATAAAATCAAAGTTAAACGGGTGACATACCATTCGCTGATGCCGGTGGCATGTAATACCGTCATTTCGCTGTCGGCATAAATACGGCCATAGGCGACTAAAACGCCCAAAAAGGCGCTTAACGGAATAATGATTACCGCCAGTTGTGGCAGTTTTAATGAAAGGATGGTCAGCACTAACTGACCAGGAATATCACCGTCTGATGCGTCGGCCAGAATTTTCACAAAGCGCTGGCTCATGATAATAGTGATCAGGATCAGGAAGATCGCCAATTGGGATTTAAACACTTCACCAATCAGATAACGAAAAACAATCAAAAATGCCCCCTAAAACCTGTCTTTTTGCTGGAACCCTGACGATTTTTAAGTAAACTGGATATTTACAGCAATTATTATTGACTAAAGTGGCGATAAATCCGAGCTTTTTTATAAAGCAGGACAAAATATCATCACAAAGAAGCCCACTGTAACACCGAACTAACTTGGTATAGTGGCCGGAAGTCTTAGAATCAGGAGTGAGCATGGAGTTCAGCGTAAAAAGCGGTAGTCCGGAAAAACAACGAAGTGCATGTATCGTTGTCGGCGTTTATGAGCCGCGCCGCTTGTCAGCGGTTGCCGAACAGCTGGATAAAATCAGCGAAGGCTACATCAGCAATTTATTACGCCGGGGCGATTTAGAAGGTAAACCCGGTCAGATGTTGTTATTGCACCATGTACCAAACGTGTTGAGTGAGCGTGTGCTGTTGGTGGGCTGTGGTAAAGAGCGTGAGCTGGACGAACGTCAGTACCGCCAGATCATTGCTAAAACTATCAGCACCCTCAATGAAACCGGCTCAATGGAAGCTGTGTGTTTCTTATCTGAGCTGCATGTGAAAGGCCGTGATACTTACTGGAAAGTCCGTCATGCGGTGGAAACCACGCAAGACTGCTTATACGTATTCGACAAACTAAAAAGCCGCAAAGACGAAACCCGTCGCCCGCTGCGTAAAATTGTCTTTAACGTACCTACCCGTCGCGACTTAACCATAGGCGAAAAAGCTGTTGAACATGGTTTAGCTGTAGCTGCTGGTATCAAGGTATGTAAAGACGTGTCGAATATGCCGCCTAACATCTGTACTCCGGCTTATTTGGCCGATCAGGCAGTGGCATTAGCGCAACACGACAAAGTGTCGGTCGAGGTGCTGGGCATAGCTGAAATGACAGCTTTGGGTATGCATTCGTACGTGGCTGTTGGCCGTGGCTCGGAAAACGAAGCCAAAATGGCGGTGATTAAATACAACGGCGCTATGGATAACAGCGCGCCTGTGGTGCTGGTCGGCAAAGGCTTAACCTTTGATACCGGCGGTATTAGCATCAAGCCAAGCGATGCGATGGACGAAATGAAATACGACATGTGTGGCGCAGCTTCAGTGCTGGGTACTATGCATGCTGTGGTCAGTTTAGGTTTACCTATTAATATGGTGGCTGTGCTGGCTGGCGCTGAAAACATGCCGGACGGTCGCGCTTATCGCCCAGGTGATATTTTAACTACTATGTCTGGCCAGACGGTCGAAGTGTTAAACACAGACGCTGAAGGCCGTTTAGTGCTTTGTGACGCCTTAACTTATGTCGAGCGTTTTGACCCGGACGTGGTGATTGACGTTGCGACCTTAACAGGCGCTTGTGTGATTGCTTTGGGTAAACATGCCTCAGGTTTATTAAGTAACCATAACCCGCTGGCGCATGAAATTTTAAATGCCTCGGATC
>JAHIWM010000139.1 GCA_018815765.1 Gammaproteobacteria bacterium
GCCTGCGCCACCAAAGGCAAGACCTGTGCTGCTAATTCCAATAACAGCTGACCTTGAGCGCTAAATGAAACCGGTTGGCTTTTGCGCAGATACAGTGCAGCGCCCAGATAAGACTCTGCTTCTTTCAGTTGATGCGATAAAGCCGACTGCGTCAGACACAACTGATCAGCAGCTGCCACTAAAGTGCCGGTCTGTTGTAACGCCTGTAAAGTACGCAGCAGCTTTAAATCAATCATGGCCAATTCCTTTCACTTGAATGTTCTTGATGCGGATCATGCAATTAACTCGTTTGTCTTTATGTAGCATAACCAGCACACAAAGACATGTAAACATCCAGATGTCTACGACAAAGAAAATAACCTGAGTGTAGAGCAATCTGGTATTGGTTATATTCAGATCAATGGGGAAGATGATGAAAACCTGTCAGGAACTGTGGCAAAAGTTTGCCCTTTCGTTTAGCTGCAGATAAACAGAAAGGGCCATTAAGGCCCTCTGTGTTCGCTGAAAGAGCTACTTAATAGGCAGCTCAAACTTAGCAAACATGCGGTCTATATCGTCCTGATTGCGTAGCAAATTGGCTTTTTCTACCACTTCACGGGTTAAATGCGGGGCAAAACGCTCAATAAAATCATACATATAAGTACGAAGGAAAGTGCCTTTTCTAAAACCAATTTTAGTGGTGGATGCAGCAAATAAATGGCTGGCGTCAATGGAGACTAAATCTTTATCCCCTTCTTTATCCATGGCCATAGATGCAATCACGCCAACCCCCAAACCCAAACGTACATAAGTTTTTATTACGTCTGCATCTGTGGCTGTAAAAACAATTTTAGGCTCTAAACCTTTTTCACCAAAAGCGCGATCCAGTTCAGAACGCCCGGTAAAACCAAACACGTAAGTGACAATAGGATGTTCGGCTACATCTTCTACCGCAATTTTACGGCTTAAGCTGGCCAGCGGATGGTCGTGGCGCACTATCACGCTCCGATTCCAGTGATAACAGGGCAACATCACTAAATCATTAAATAAATGCATAGCTTCGGTCGCTATAGCAAAATCAGCGTCACCCCGTGATGCAGCTTCGGCAATTTGTGATGGAGTGCCCTGATGCATATGCAGCGACACCTTAGGAAATTTTTTCATAAAACCACTGATCACCGGAGGCAAAGCATAACGGGCCTGAGTGTGGGTGGTGGCAATATTCAGTTTGCCTTGGTCCGGCAAAGTGTGCTCTTTGGCAACAGCTTTGATGCTCTCAACTTTTGCTAGTATTTGTTGAGCTATTTCAATAACATCTCTGCCAGCTGGTGTAACATGGGTCAAGTGTTTACCAGAACGGCCAAAGACCTGAATACCAAGCTCATCCTCCAGCATCCGGACCTGTTTACTGATGCCGGGTTGTGAGGTGTACAAACTCTCTGCAGTTGCAGAGACATTCAGGTTATGATTGAGAACTTCAACAATATAACGCAGCTGTTGTAATTTCATGTGTCAGCGATCCGTTCTTGGCATATGATATAAACACTATACATATTCATTTGGATATTCCAACTTATTTTGAATTAGATGGAATATATAACCAATAGTAACTAAAAAAACTGCTGTTTGCTGTTTAGTAGCAATACAGCGGGATCATCGGGGACGATATGTCAGCTTCAGACTCATCCATCGACTTTGCAACAGTGCTGGCTTCTGCAGCACATGATATGAAAAACTCTTTGTGCTTATTGATCCAGTCTATTGATAACCTGCAACAAGAGCAGCAACAACTGGATACCAATGGCCGGGAAGAACTGTCCCGTATTCATTATGAAGCCAACAGACTCAATATCAATTTGCTCCAGTTACTATCCTTGTATCGCATTGAAAAAAACCAACTGCCTTTACAGATTGATCAATACTACATTTCAGATTTATTTGAAGAAATTCTGTTAAAAAACGAGATGTACAGCGCACAAAAAAATATCAGTGTTGAAATACAAGCTGGCAGCGACTTGCTTTGGTATTTTGACAGTGACCTGATAAGTAATCTGCTCAATGATATGTTTGTTAATGCTTTGCGCTACACCAAAAGCAGATTGTTATTACGGGCAGAACTGACAGAACATGGTCTGGCGATAGAATTACATGATGACGGTCCGGGTTATCCTGAATTTATGCTGGAAAATGCCGATACCCTGATGAAAGATTTAAATTTGGCTGCAGGCCGTACAGGTTTAGGCCTGTTTTTTGCAGGGTTAATCGCCAAAGCGCATAAAAATCATGGTAAAACTGGTTTTATTCGTTTAAGCAATGGTGGTTTATATGGCGGAGCCATGTTTAGCCTGTTTTTGCCTTGATTGGACCTCAATATAGACATTGGTGAAGGCCTGATGAACCATAGGCCTTTACAGAGCTCCCCCTTGATGCTTGGGGGTCAACGGAGTGTGGATGCTTTTTACTATTATCATTGTACTGGTCGTTGCATTGGTGATTATCGCCGTTATAGTCAACGCGGTACAGCAACATAAAGAGCGACTTGCATCGCTAAAGCGCGCTGAGTTTTCGAAACTCAGATCGCTGCTGGAAGATACAGAAGATATTCTGTTGAACGCTGCTAACGTGCCTATCACCAAGGGCATAGTGCAAATGCTGCTCAAACGTATAGTGGTTACACTCAAAGCTATGCTGGAGTTGGAACCTAATTCAAAAGAACTTAAAAAACGTATTGGTGAGACTGAAGCCCGATTAAATGATACCTCAGCAGGAGATATGACAGTCGAAGGTTTAACTATGCCGGACAACGATAAACAAATTATCGGCATGATCCAGGGTATTAAAAAGCTGCGCACAATTTTGCGCGCCGAGCATGCCCGCGGCAATATCGATACGCAGACCGTAGTACAGGAAGACAGACGGCTGGAAATGCTGCAACTGCGAATCAATGTGGAAAGTCAGATCAAACGTGGTAACCAGGCTCGTTCAGGCAATATGTTAGGCTCTGCCCGCCAGTGTTATGAAAAAGCACTAACGACGTTGTCTAACTGCGCTCATGTAGATGATTACGTCACTATTCGTAAAAGTGAAGTAATGACCATACTCGAAGACATTGCGACAGAATTAAAAGAAGGCAACCTGCGCGACAGGCAGAAAAAAGCAGAGCAGGAAAACAACGATTTGGATGTACTATTTGCACCTAAACGTAAGTGGTAAGGAAATTGGGGTCAGAGTAAAATTAATTGCCGAGCAATTAATTTTACTCTGACCCCAATTTTTTATTTTTCTTTGGTCACTACCCAGCGGCCATTTTCGTACCAGGCCGACCAGCCTGTGGCTTTGCCTTCTTTTTCCGTCATCACATACTGCTGCTTGGTCTTGCGACTCCAGCGGATGATCGTCGGATTGCCTGAAGCATCGGCTGCCGGAGCTTCTGCCAGATAATGGAACTTCGGCATAATACGGTCTTTAAAACGGGCCAGTTCAGACACCAGTGGCGCTCGTGTTTCCCTGGATTTAGGGAAAGTAGCAGCAGCAAGGAATAAACCTGCAGCGCCATCACGCAGTACAAAATAGGTGTCAGACTTTTCACATTTTAATTCTGGTAAATGCACCGGATCTTCTTTTGGCGGAGCAGCTTCACCACTTTTCAACAACTTGCGGGTGTTTTTACAAGTGTCATTGGTGCAACCAAAGTATTTACCAAAACGACCTGATTTCAGCTGCATATCCGAACCGCACTTCTCACATTCGATCAGTGGACCATCGTAGCCTTTAAGTTTAAATACACCAGCTTCAACCAGATAACCGTCACAGCCCGGGTTGTTACCACAGACATACAGCTTACGCTGCTCGTCAATCAGGTAGTGATCCATGGCTGTGCCGCATTTAGCACAGCGTTTTTTATGACGAAGTATTTCGGTTTCTAATTCATCTTCATCCGCCACTTCCACTGCATCATCACCAGGAGTCAGATTCATAGTGGTGGTGCAGCGTTCTTTTGGTGGCAGGTTGTAGCCTGAACAGCCTAAAAACACACCGGTAGATGCAGTACGGATACCCATTTGACGACCGCAAGTCGGACAGGCGATATCGGTCAGCACAAATTGATTGGTGCGCATGCCGCCTTGTTCCGGGTCAGATTCCGCCGTTTTTAACTGCTGCGAGAAATCGCCATAAAACTGATCCAGCACTTTACGCCATTGCAGTTCACCATGAGCAATGTCATCCAGGCGCACTTCCATATTGGCGGTAAAGTCGTAACTCATTAAATCGCCGAAGTTTTCAACCAGGCGATCAGTAACAATTTCGCCCATTTTTTCAGCATAGAAACGGCGGTTATCCACTTTGACATAACCTCGTTCCTGAATAGTCGAAATAATGGCTGCGTAAGTTGAAGGACGGCCTATACCGCGTTTTTCCAGTTCTTTCACCAAACTGGCTTCGCTGAAACGCGCAGGTGGTTTGGTAAAATGCTGGGCTGGAGCTAACTGTTCCAGCGTTAAAGTTTCGCCCGGTTTTACATCCGGCAGTTCCAGTTCTTCTTCGTCTTTACGTTTTTGCGCTGGCTGTACTTTGGTCCAGCCGTCAAAACGCAATACACGGCCTTTGGCTTTTAATTCAAAGTCTGCTGCAGCAACTGTGATCACTGTGACGTCGTATTGTGCCGAAGGCATTTGACAAGCCACAAACTGGCGCCAAATCAGCTCGTAAAGCTTACGGGCATCGGCTTCCATATCCTGCAGACTACTAGCCAAAACAAAGACGTCAGATGGACGAATAGCTTCGTGCGCTTCCTGAGCATTGGCTTTGCTGCCATAACTTAATGGCTGTTCCGGCAGATACTTAGCACCAAAACTTTGTTCAATATAATCGCGACACGCTGTCAGTGCATCCACACTTAAGTTGGTTGAGTCGGTACGCATATAAGTAATATGACCGGCTTCGTACAAGCGCTGTGCCAGCATCATGGTTTTCTTCACGCCATAACCTAAACGGGTGCTGGCAGCTTGCTGTAAGGTCGAGGTGATAAAAGGCGCCTGAGCTTTACTGCTCGACGGCTTATCTTCACGCTCAGTAACCTGGTAGCTGGCTTTTTGCAACACAGCCACAGCTGCATCCGTTTGGGCTTTATTTTCCGGTCTGAAGGCTTTTCCGGCCTGTTTAGCCACATCCAGTTGCAGGTTCACACCCGCTTTGGTCAGGGTGTCTGCGGCAACAGTCCAGTATTCTTCCGGCACAAAAGCTTTAATTTCGCGCTCACGCTCCACCACTAAACGTACAGCGACAGACTGCACACGGCCAGCAGATAAGCCACGGGCGACTTTTTTCCACAACAGTGGTGAGACCATAAAGCCAACAACCCTGTCCAAAAAGCGACGGGCTTGCTGTGCATTTACACGGTGCTGATTCACTTCACCTGGTTCAACAAAGGCGTTTTTAATGGCGTTTTGGGTAATTTCATTAAAGACTACCCGCTTAAACTTCTGATGTTCGCCACCAATAATTTCCTGAAGGTGCCAGGCTATCGCCTCCCCTTCGCGGTCTAAGTCTGTTGCCAGATAGACAGTGTCAGCTTTTTCAGCCAGAGCTTTCAGCTCTTTGACGACTTTTTCTTTGCCAGGCAAAATTTCATAACGGGCCTGCCAGTTGTTGTTTGGGTCTATGCCCATACGCTCAACCAGAGCCTGATACTCTTTTTGCTCTTTGCTGAGCTTCGTCTTGTCTTCTTTGGCTTTATCCTTGTTGCTGCTGGTAGGCAGATCGCGGATATGACCGACGCTGGATTTGACGATAAAGTCATTTCCAAGGTACTTATTGATCGTTTTAGCTTTCGCTGGTGATTCGACTATGACTAGTGATTTCGCCATTTTATGATTGAGATCCCTGACCTTTTAGCGTGCCGGCGGGCACTTCTTTTTTAACGTATATCCGTAAACTCAAGTTGTGACAAGAGAATAAGTTCATTATTATGCCAGAAGGTCACAATTTAGTGACTTTTCGCTGAATAAATCAGCGGGTCCTGCATAAAGTAACAAAAGTCGCAGCATAGCGACAAGCGAACGAGACCCAGAAGCATAATTGTCTTATGTGACAGGAGCGAGTAGCGCAGTCAACAAAGCTGTAGCTTTTAAGTACGCAGGGTTGTTGCCCAAAGTAATTGAAGTTACAGCGCGGCGACAAGCGAGCGAGAACCCGGGAGCATAGTTGTCCTATGTGACCGGGACGAGTAGCGCAGTCAACAAAGCTGTGGCTTTAAGTACGCAGGGAAAAATGAAGCAAATCTAAAACGGCCGCAATAACAATAAAAGCAGAGCCCCTTCCCAAAAATGAAGGAATAAAGCAAAAATGAAGTTCTTTGAAGCAAACTTTGACGGCCTCGTCGGGCCGACGCACAACTATGCCGGATTATCCATCGGCAACGTTGCCTCTCTCAATAACGCCAAAAATACCTCCAGTCCGAAACAAGCCGCTAAGCAGGGCTTGCAGAAGATGAAATCCTTATCCGAATTGGGTTTAGTGCAAGGTGTACTGGCGCCACAGGAAAGACCTGACGTCTATACCTTAAGACGTTTAGGTTTTACCGGCACTGACAGTGAAGTGATAAGTTTGGCGGCAAAACAAGCGCCTGCCGTACTAAAAGCTGTCTGTTCTGCCTCCAGTATGTGGACAGCCAATGCCGCCACTATTTCACCCAGTGCAGATACAGCGGACGGTAAAATTCACTTTACGCCGGCGAACTTAACCAATAAGTTTCACCGCTCACTGGAGCCGCTGACCACGGGTCGGATCCTCAAGGCCATGTTCAGTGATGACAAACATTTTGCTCATCACCAGCATCTGCCGGATAACGACCATTTTGGCGACGAAGGTGCAGCTAATCATACCCGCCTATGCAGCGACTACGGTACAGCAGGTGTCGA
>JAHIWM010000140.1 GCA_018815765.1 Gammaproteobacteria bacterium
AGGAACGGATATGTTATCGCAATTTTTTATCAAAAGACCTATTTTTGCCGCCGTGCTGTCGCTGCTGATTTTTATCGGCGGCGCCATAGCCGTCTGGCAATTACCCATCACTGAATACCCTGAAGTGGTGCCACCTACAGTCGTAGTGACGGCTAACTATCCGGGCGCTAACCCTAAAGTCATAGCTGACACCGTCGCTTCCCCTTTAGAGCAGGAAATTAACGGTGTCGAAGACATGTTGTATATGTCTTCACAGGCTACTTCTGATGGCCGTATGACCTTGACTATCACCTTCGCTATAGGTACTGACGTTGACCGTGCTCAAACTCAGGTGCAAAGCCGTGTTGACAGAGCCAGACCTCGCCTGCCGCAGGAAGTACAACGTTTAGGTGTAGTGACTGAAAAATCATCGCCGGATTTAACTATGGTGGTGCATTTAACGTCACCGGATGACAGATACGATATGTTGTATTTGTCTAACTATGCGGCGCTGAACGTCAAAGATGAATTAGCCCGTATTGAAGGTGTAGGTGCTGTACGTTTATTTGGTGCCAGCGAATACAGCTTACGTATTTGGCTGGACCCAAACAAAGTTTCAGCTGTAGGTTTATCGCCTGCCCAAATCCTGGCGTCTATTCGTGAGCAAAACCAACAGGCTGCTGCCGGTTCTTTAGGTGCTCAACCTGCGGGTGACAGCGACTTCCAAATTCTGATCAACGTCAAAGGCCGTTTAACCACAGAGCAGGAATTTGCTGACATTATCGTTAAAGTCGGTGAAGACGGCGAAGTCACCCGTATCCGTGATATTGGCCGGGTGGAATTAGGTGCTCAGTCTTATGCACTGCGCTCATTACTGAATAATAAAGACGCTGTCGCTATTCCGATTTTCCAGGCTTCAGGTTCAAACGCTATCCAGATTTCTGATGATGTGCGCGCCACTATGGCAGAACTGTCGAAAGGTTTCCCTGAAGGTTTAACTTACGACATCGTCTACGACCCTACGGTATTCGTACGGGGCTCTATTGAAGCAGTAGTGAAAACTTTGCTGGAAGCCATATTGCTGGTGGTTCTGGTGGTGGTGTTGTTCCTGCAAACCTGGCGTGCTTCTATTATTCCTTTAGTGGCTGTGCCTGTATCTCTGATTGGTACCTTTGCCTTTATGCATCTGCTGGGCTTTTCATTAAACGCTTTATCCTTATTTGGTCTGGTATTGGCCATAGGTATAGTGGTCGACGACGCCATAGTAGTGGTAGAAAACGTGGAGCGTAATATCGCTGATGGCTTATCTCCAATGGCCGCCACACAAAAAGCCATGAAAGAAGTAACAGGTCCAATTGTCGCAACAACCTTAGTACTGGCAGCTGTATTTATTCCTACCGCTTTTATGTCAGGTTTAACAGGCCAGTTTTATAAACAGTTCGCTTTAACTATCACTATTTCTACCTTTATCTCGGCGCTGAACTCATTAACCTTAAGCCCGGCTTTGGCTGCGCTGCTGTTAAAGCCTCATGGCTCTAAACCAGACGCTTTAACCCGCGTATTGAACAAAGCCTTTGGCAGCTGGTTATTTGATCCCTTTAACCGTCTGTTCAACAAAGCGTCTAAAGGTTATGGCCTGATGGTGCGTAAAGTGATTCGTTTTGGCGGCATTATCGGTATTCTGTATATAGGTCTGGTTGGTTTAACTGCTGTGCAGTTCCAGCAAACTCCAACTGGTTATGTACCAGGCCAGGATAAACAGTACTTAGTGGCTTTTGCTCAGTTACCGGACGCTTCTTCTTTAGACAGAACCGAAGCTGTGATTAAAGAAATGTCTCGTATTGCAGCTGAACATCCTGGTGTAGCGAACTCTATCTCCTTCCCGGGTTTGTCTATCAACGGTTTTACCAACAGCCCAAGCGCAGGTATTGTGTTTGTAGGTTTGGATGACTTTAGCGAACGTGGTTCACCTGAATTATCAGGCAATGCTATAGCAGCAGCGTTAAACCAGAAGTTTGCCGGTATTCAGGACGCCTTTATCGCCATATTCCCGCCGCCGCCAGTACAAGGTTTAGGCACTATAGGTGGATTCCGTCTGCAAATTCAGGACAGAGCCAACCTGGGTTATGAAGAACTGGCAGCAGTGTCTATGCAAGTGATGCAAAAGGCATGGGCAACGCCTGAACTGGCTGGTGTGTTCTCCAGTTATCAAGTGAATGTACCGCAACTGGATTTAGACGTAGACCGTACCAAAGCCAAACAACAAGGCGTCAATCTGGACGAGATATTCCAGACGCTGCAGGTGTATATGGGCTCGGCTTATGTCAACGACTTCAACCAGTTTGGCCGGACTTATCAGGTGAATGTGCAGGCGGACGAACAATTCCGTCAGGACCCTGAACAAATCCGTCAGCTGAAAGTGCGCAACAATGCAGGTGAAATGATCCCGCTGGGTTCCTTCATCAACGTGAAACACTCAGCTGGCCCTGACCGTGTTATGCACTACAACGGTTACACCACAGCAGAAATTAACGGTGGTCCGGCACCTGGTTACAGTACAGGTGAAGCTCAGGCTGCTATTGAAAAAATTCTGGCTGAAACTTTACCGCAAGGCATGACCTACGAGTGGACAGAACTGACCTATCAGCAAATTCTGGCTGGTAATGCCGAACTTTTGGTGTTCCCGCTGGTGATACTGCTGGTGTTTATGGTGCTGGCAGCTCAGTACGAAAGCTTAACTTTACCGCTCGCTATTATCCTGATTGTGCCTATGACCTTGTTGTCGGCCATGACAGGCGTGTGGATCTACGGTGGGGATAACAACATCTTCACTCAGATAGGTTTGATAGTACTGGTGGGGCTCGCGACGAAAAACGCGATTTTAATAGTCGAATTTGCCAAAGAGCTGCAAGACCATGGCATGAAAACTATGGATGCCATTCTGGAAGCAGCACGCTTACGTCTGCGTCCGATTTTAATGACCTCCATCGCCTTTATTATGGGTGTGGTGCCAATGGTGTTCTCGACCGGTGCAGGTGCAGAAATGCGTCAGGCCATGGGTGTAGCAGTATTCGCCGGTATGATTGGCGTCACTATCTTTGGTCTGATTTTAACACCACTGTTTTATTACGCTCTGGCCAAACGCCGCGATCGCCAACTGGCTCAAGGCCCTGCCACGACAAGCAATACAGTAGCAATGGAGGACACTCATCATGCGTAAAACTCTTCGTTTGACCGCTATCAGTATGGCATTAGCATCATTATTGTTTGGTTGTGCTTCAGTAGGACCAAGCTATGCAGCGCCAGTAGCTGCAAATCAGGTGCAACTGCCGGTTGAATACAGAGCTGCGGATAAAGCTCAAAACTGGTGGCAGCAGTTTAATGACCCGGTGTTAAACCAACTGATAGAAAAGGCTTTGCTGAATAACCAGACCCTAGCTGCGGCAGAAGTCAACGTAAAACGTGCTTATGCCGCCTTTGAAGACAGCGACAATGATGGTCTGCCTCGTATGGATATCACGACTAGCCAGCAAAACAATCAGGTACCGGACAGTGCGGCACAAAACGCCGGTCAAATTCAGCGTCAGGCGAATTTAGGTGGCGCTTTAAGCTGGGATTTGGATTTGTTTGGCAAACTACGCCGCGCAGCTGAAGCCGCCGATGCCAGAGCACAAGGTGCTGAACTGGCATGGCAGGAAGCAAAAGTGCAATTGTTAGCCCAGGTAGCCGCCAGTTATGGCGACTACCGTGGTGCTGAACTTCGTCTCACTGTGGCTGAGCAAAACCTGGGCAATTTACGTCGCACCAAACAGATTATTCTGGCGCGCCGTGATGCAGGTGTAGCTTCAGATCTGGAAATCAGCCGTATCGACGCGCAGATTTATCAGTTGCAAAGTACAATGCCTCAGTTTGCTTTTGCCAAAGCACAAGCCAACGCCACACTCGCGGCTTTAGTGGCGCAACCTGCAGAGCAGTTTGTGGTTGCCTCTAAAGCAGAGGCTTTGCCTGAACTGAATAAACCTTTGTCTTTTGCCAATCAGCACAACTACTTAAAGTTTAGAACTGATGTAGCTGTAGCTGAGCGCGAACTGGCAGCCAGCACTGCAGATATAGGCGTGGCCACAGCCGAGTTATACCCAGAAGTCTCTGTCAGTGGTTTCTTAGGTTTTATTTCCAGCCCTGGCCTGAGCCTGGGTTCACAAAATGAAGCCTGGAGTATAGCGCCTAGTTTACGCTGGCAAGCCACAGAACTGAGCTCTATTCAGGCCCGTATTCGCGGTGCTGAAGCAGAACAGCAAATGGCATTTGCCCGCTTCCAGCAGACGGTGTTTGATGCCTTGGCTCAAATGCAGACCTCACTGCAAGGTTACAGAACCAGCCGTGAGCAGCAGTTAAGTGCCCATCAGCAAGTTGCTGCCACTGAACAGGCAGTGCAGCTGACCCGGGCTCAGTACGAAGCAGGTACCACTGAGTTTTTGGACTTACTGGACGCCGAACGTGAGTGGTTAGCCGCCCGCGACCAGCAGGCCGTGCTATCCGCTCAGAGCTTCCAGCGTTTAGTCTCTGTCTACCGTGCGTTTTCAGGTGGCATAGAACTGGATCAAGACAGTCAACAATTGGCATTAGTGAAAGAGTAAAGCAGTCTGGGCTGGCTCCCCCGCCTGCCTTTATCAAAGAGTAACTTTTGGGCGTCCGGTTAGTCCCATTCCCAACGGACGCCCCTTTTTTTAACTTCTCGCCACACAACTCCGATCCGAACTCTCCCAGTTTTCCTGCACGACAAAATAGCTCTGTAACTAAAGTAACGCCTCATATAAACTCAGCTAAATCAAACGCATGAATATCGTCGGATCTGCGTCACTATGGAGCTCTACATGAACCAACATCTGGCTGCTTTACTGTTTACCGCAGCGTTATCTGCTTGTTCAACACAAAACGTCAGCGCCCCTGTCGCCACTGAAACTGTGCCACAACCCACAGATCCGATCAGCTGTGCAGATGATGCAGGTTGGGATGACCCTGCCACTCCACGGCAGATTTTTGGCAATAGCTGGTACGTTGGTACCTGTGGCATCAGCGCTATTTTAATCACATCGCCACAAGGCCATATCCTGATTGACAGTGGCACTGAAAAAGCTGCACCACAGGTTGCAGCAAATATCGAAGCACTCGGCTTTAAATTACAGGATGTGCGCCTGTTATTGCTATCCCATGAGCACCATGACCACTCAGGCGGAATGGCTTATTTGCAACAGGTGACAGCGGCACCTCTTTATGCCAGAACCCCGGCAGATGCCGTGATGCGCAGCGGTAAAGCCAGCCGAAACGACCCACAATTCTTAGTATCGCCAGCAATGCCAGCCGTGGCCAAAGTGACCACGATTCGAGATGACCAAAAAGTGAATGTTGGCTCACTGCAGATACAGGCTCTTGCAACAACTGGACATACCCCAGGCAGCACCAGTTGGACCTGGACGTCATGCGACGAAACGTTATGCCGTAACATGGCCTACATTGACAGCCTGACCGCGATTTCAGACGACCAATACCGCTATAGCGACGACAACAGCCATCCAGGTTACCTCGCCTCATTTCGCACTGCACTGAACCAAATCAGCCAGTTGCCTTGTGACATTTTGCTGACACCTCATCCTGGAGCCAGCGCGATGTGGCAACGACTTGGCCCTGATCCAAGCCAACCTTTAGTCAACCCAAACGGCTGTCGCGACTATGCAGCTAAAGCCAGTCTAAAGCTGGATAAGCGCCTGGCAGAAGAAAGTTCAGCTCACTAATATCCGCCTTAGTGTCCGCTTTGACAGGGGCACTTCAACCAATCAACTATTGATAACTATTCTTATCCGCATTATTATTGGGCCTATTTTAATAGCTCGCTGAATAAGGCTGAATGTCCGGTGTTTAAACTCAAACAACGCTTCTGGTTTCTACTACATGGCTGGGTAGGTTTACCTGTCTGGTTAATTTTTTGCGCTGTGTGTTTAACGGGCACCATTGCTGTTTTTAGTCATGAACTGACCTGGCTGACCAATGCCAACTCCAGAGCGGAAAATCCACAAAACCTGCCAGTTAAGCCCGCTACTGAATTGATTGTAGCGGTTAAAGCTGAAGTGCCGGACGCAGAAATTGGCACAGTGCTGGTAATGGAGCCTTATCTGGTCAACGCCATTGTCTTCTCTACAGCCAAAGCGCCTTTTGGCATAGCTTATGTCAACCAATACACAGGCGAAGTACAAGAGCTGAACTACGGCCTGAACTTTATTACCTTTATGCGTTCGTTACACGGCTGGTTATTGTTCCCATGGGAGAGTAGTTACAGCGTGGGTTACTATCTGGTCAGTGGTATGGCCATACTGATGCTGGTGTCTTTAATCACAGGCTTAGTGATTTATAAGAACTTCTGGAAATCTTTTACCCAACCTAAAGTGCGGGTGAATCAGGGCCGCAAAACGCTGCTGACCGACTTACACCGTTTAGCTGGCGTCTGGTCAATCTGGTTTTTAGTGGTGATGAGTCTGACGGGGTTGTGGTATCTGGTGCAGGCTATCTTATGGCACAACGACATTGATTTTTATCACGAAGCTAAAATTCTGACGGCCGCTGAAGTACCGGCAGCTGGTCAAAAACACACGCCACCATACTCACTGGAAGATGCGTTGGTGATAGCCAAACAAACCTTACCAGAGTTGCAACCTGCTTACATTATGATGCCGGAGCATAACCGCGATTTATACCGTATTTCAGGTTCAGGGGATTCCATATTCTTTGATCAGTATTCTTATTCTGTACTGGTCAATCCATGGACAGGCCAGGTGACTGATGTGCATACACCGGATCAAATGGGTGGCCTTGAAGTACTGAGCCATATCGCCGACCCGCTGCATTACGGCACTTTAGGAGGGATCTGGACCAAAATCATCTGGTTCCTGTTTGGCTTACTATTGTCCGGCATGTCTATTACAGGTTTTATGATTTGGGGCAGTCGTACCATCAAAGCAGCCCGTGCAGAACCAGCAACCAGTTACACAACTTCAGAGGTAAATTCCTGATGGCACAACGTTCAGATAATTGGTGGCAACGTAATAAATTTAAACTCAATGCTTTAGTGCTGATTTTGCCATTCTGGTTTTTATACGAAGCGATGAATCCGGTATTTCCACCTTCATGGCCAACACAGAAAGTTGGCGCTTTTGAAGTCACACCTACTCCGTTGACGTTGGATGCGCCTTATCAGCACCATGGCGATTGGGTCAAAGATTTCAGCCTGCAATTTTGTGAAGGTTGTGTCGCCAATATCCGTCAGGCTTATATGGCGATAGCTGCAGAACAGCCAGCGATCGAAGATTTCGCCGAAGCCGACCTGAGTATCCTGCACGGCAGCTCTTTTGCCCAGCATGTGCACGCCAAAGCCACAGCCGCACCTAAAGCCGGAGATAAAGTCTGGTTATTAATCGAAGACTGGCAAGGCCAGCTGCATGTAGGGTCATGGGACTGGCCACAATCTTAATCTTCTTGAAAATGGGGTCAGATCACATTGTTAACAGTTAACAATGTGATCTGACCCCATTTTTAATTTTTGTTACAAAACCAAGCACAAATTACCCCGCCAAAGCGTTACACTCAGACAGCAAATATTCACGGGGTTGGCTATGAGACTGTTTTGGTTGGTGCTGCTGTTTTCTTATCAAGGCCAAACCCTCGCCCACAGCTGGCCTGGTTTCGCTAAACAACAATCCTGCCTTGAACTTTATCCCACTTATCCACAACTGGTCGATGATATTCGCCAGCAAACACCCTGGTACAAACTGGATCACTGGCTCGCCCCCTGGTTATTACCAGAACAACAGTTCGAAACCACCCAACAACAGCTGGATTGTGCTCAGCTGGAATACCAATCTGACGATTTTTCAGTGCAGGCTTGGGGTTTACAACCTAAAACCACTCAGACAAAAAAATGGCCTGTGATTATTTACAATAGAGGCGGAAATGCCGCTTTAGGCCGGTTAGATTTTGTTTCTGTGTTACGCCAGCTAAGCCCTTTAGCCCAACAAGGCTTTATTGTGCTGGCCAGTCAGTACAGGGGTTCAGTGCCACAGGATCAACAGACTTATGGCAAAGACCAGTTTGGCGGGGCTGACGTCAATGATATTCACCAACTGATTGAACTGGCGAAAAAGCTGCCGGCGGCTGATACAGATAATATCTTTTTATACGGCATCAGCAGAGGTGGCATCATGAGTTATCTGACGGCGCGTAAGCGTGATGATATTCGTGCTATGGCGATCACTGGTGCGCCGACAGATTTAATTACGGAACTACCACGTTTGCCAGAGATGGAGATTATTTTCCGCAGCCTGATCCCCAATTACGATCAAAACAAACAGCAGGAACTGCAACAACGTTCTGTGTTGTATTGGGCGGAAGAATTACCTGCGAACTTACCTGTGTTGCTGATGTATGGTGGCAAAGACAATAGAGTGCACCCGGACAATTCAAAACGACTGGCTGCTAAACTGACAGAGCTGCAGCGCCAGGTAAAACTGATTGAATTTCAGGACGCTGACCACTTATTAACTGACTACAAAGAACAGGAACGTGAGGCTATGTTGCACTGGTTTCGTCAGCACCAGTACAACGGCCAAAAATCTGTCGCAGCGCCTTAACCAGCAATCTCGACTCTGTCCCGCCCAAGCTCTTTGGCTTTATACAAGGCCTGATCAGCACGTTGTAGCAGCTGATCCAATGGGCTGTCCGCTGTGCTTGCGATACCTATACTTAGACTGCTTTCCAAACCAGACTGCTGCATCTGATGCTTAAACTGCTGCTGTACACGCTCTGCCAGATGCAATAAGCCTTGGGCTGTGGTATCTGCTGCAGCCAATACAAATTCATCACCGCCTAAACGACAAGCGATATCACTTTGCCTTGCCGCTGCAGCCAACACAGAACCCAGTTGCTGCAAAGCTAAATCTCCGGTTTCATGGCCATGCTGGTCATTCAGCTGCTTAAACTCGTCGATATCAATCATCATCAAGGCTAAAGCAGTGCCCTGAGTTTCTGACTGAAGTTGGTATTGCTCAAATTTAATTTGGAAAGCTCTGCGGTTATCAAGCCCGGTGAGTACATCGGTATGGGCTAAGTTTTCCATTTGCTGCGCTTGTTGATACAGCTTGTCTATAGTCTTTTCGGCTACTTTGGCCTTTTTTTGTTGCAGCTGCATTTGTTGATCCAGCGCCATCTGGTACGCAAGCGCATTTGCAATCAGCTTTAAACTGCCGAATGTATGCTCTGTGATCAACACTGCATCGGTACTGGCGCCACACAAGGTGCCTATGGTTTTACCTTCGGATAAAACAGGCAAAGCAAAAAAACTCTGCATGCCCAAAGCTGCTCCAGTTGAAGCAGGAAATAACGAGGGTACAGCGTCAGACTGGTGCAGATTTGCATCAAACAACAAACGGCACATTGAATCAGACCAGTTCACCACAGCCCCCTCCTGCAGCGGCACTGTCTTATGCCCTTCCACTAGCACCACTTGCTGAGTCAGAGCTTTCCAGTCAATACGGGTTAAAAATGTGGTATCCAGCCCTGTTAAATGCTGTACCAACAGTAACAAAGGCCGGGCAGCTTGCTCGAGGGCTACACTGGTATAACTTTGACGTTGTGGCATAACTACTCTGGTCGGCTGCAGGACTTAGCATTCCTTTTAGCACTGTTTTCTGCTTCATGTAGAATTTATACGTAGCTTTTGGCCAGCAAGAGCAAATAAATACAATTTTTTTTGTAAAGGCTGTCGAATTCATTCAGGCCGCTTCGACTACTGAATAATTCAACCCAAGGAGAACACAACATGACTCAATCTATTCAACAGTTAGCGGCCCAGTGGGCAACTGCAGTCGCCAGTCAGAATATGGAACAAATCATGGCTTTTTATGCCGATGAACTGATTGCCTATGACGCTGTCGCACAATTACAGTTTAGCGGTAAAGCTGCCTACCAAGCGCACTGGCAAAAATGCATGGAATTCTGCACAGGAGGCCATTCGAAGTTTGAACTGCGCGATTTTAAACTACAGCAAAACGACCCAATAGCCTTCAGCCATGCTTTAGTCTACTGCGAGGGCAGCAATGAAAAAGGCGAAACTCAGGGCTGCTGGATGCGTCTGACTCAAGGCTGGCAAAAACAACAAGACCAGTGGCGTATTATTCATGACCATTTTTCTGTGCCTTTTGATATGGTATCTGGCGCCGTATTATTTGAACTGACACCGGATGCTTAAGACGCCGGATGCTTAATAAAGGCCGGAAAAAGGAAAGCTGCCATGAAATATTTATGTTTAGTCTACAGCGATGAAAAACTGCTGCATTCGTTGCCAGAAAGCCCGAAAGACGAAGAATGTTTTGCTTACGCAGCTAGCGTACAAAACAGTGGCCGTATGCTGGCCGCTGAAGCGCTGCAACCTATAGATACAGCCACCACAGTGCGGGTTCGTGCCGGTAAAACCTTATTAACCGATGGCCCTTTTGCCGAAACTAAAGAACAACTGGCTGGGTTTTATCTGGTGGAAGCCAAAGATTTAAACGAAGCCATTCAACTGGCCGCTGGTATTCCGGCTGCTCGTGTTGGCTCTGTTGAAGTTCGTCCTGTGCGGCAACTGGAGATATAAGATGCGCTTTATGTTACTGATGATCCCTAAAGGCTATGAAAGCGCAGCACCAGGCGCTATGCCTGAAGCTGCAGCTGTAGAAGTGATGATGGACTACAACAGAAAACTGCAGGAAGCAGGTATTTTGATGAGCTGTGAAGGCTTGCATCCGCCTTCTATGGGAGCTCGCGTCAGCTTTAACGCGGGTAAGCCACTGGTCACAGACGGGCCTTTTACTGAAACCAAAGAAGTATTGGGTGGTTTTTGGATGATAAAAGTCAATTCCAGAGCCGAAGCTATTCACTGGGCCAGTTTATGTCCGGCTGGTGATAACGAAGTAATAGAAGTGCGGCAAATTCAGGACATGGAAGATTTCCCTGAAGATATTCAGCACATTGCAGCAGACTTTGCCAGCATGCAAAGTTCGTAAGCTGTTGAATAGCCAGGTTACAGCCGAAACTATTTCGGCTTTATACCAACAAGAAAGCCGCAGGGTGCTGGCCACCCTGATCCGGCTGTTGGGTGATTTTGAACTGGCCGAAGAAGCTCTGCAGGAGGCCTTTGCTTGCGCTTTACAACAATGGCCAGTCGATGGGTTACCGGAACAACCCAGGGCATGGTTGGTTTCAACAGGGCGATTTAAAGCCATAGATAAAATTCGTCAGCAGCAAACCCAACGTAAATATCAACAGCAATGGCTTTTTGAACAAGGTGAAGACGCGGAAGCTTTTCAGGCTGATGAAGCAGATCATCAAAGCTGGCATGACGATGAGCTTCGACTGATATTCACCTGCTGCCACCCTGCTTTGTCCACCGAAGCCCAAATTGCGCTCACCTTACGCGAAATTTGTGGCTTAACCACAGAGCAAATTGCCAAAGCTTTTTTAACCAGCCCAGTCACCATAGCCCAGCGTATAGTGCGGGCAAAAAACAAAATCCGTGACGCCGCTATTCCTTACGAAATCCCCACTGCAGAGCAATTACCAGAGCGGCTGGATACGGTGCTTAAAGTCATTTATCTGCTGTTTAACGAAGGTTATAGCCAAAGTTCAGGCGACCAGCTTTTATGTGCAGAACTGTCAGCTCAGGCCATACGACTTGGTTTTTTATTGCTGGAATTACAACCCGACTCTGAAACTATGGGCTTATTGGCTTTGTTACTGTTGCAGGAATCAAGGCGCCCTGCCCGCATCGATCAACAGGGCGACCTGATTTTACTGGCCGATCAGGACAGAAGCTTGTGGGATCAATCCTTGATCCAACAAGGGGTTCAACTGGTTGAACGATCTTTAACTGGCCGTCGTATTGGCCCTTATGGTTTGCAGGCGGCTATTGCTGCACTTCATGCCGAAAGCCCAGATGCAGCAAGTACCGACTGGCCACAAATTGTCGCTTTGTATGATCTGTTATATCGCTTTGAAACTTCGCCTGTGGTGCTGTTAAACCGCGCAGTAGCCATCAGCATGGCACAAGGCCCCGCTGCTGCATTACCACTTTTACTGGCGCTGGAGCAAAGTGGCGAACTGGCGCAGTACCACCTGCTCGACGCCGCTTTAGCAGATCTGCACCAAAAACTCGGCCTGAACCAACAGGCTCGGCTTTATTATCAGCACGCATTAAGTAAAACCACACAACAGGCGGAACAGCGGTTTTTGCAAAAGCGCCTGCAGAATTTAGCTTAATCAGTTCAGCAGGTTCATATGCGGAAAAACTGAGTTCTAAGAGCTGATAAGACTGGCGCAAGCCACTGTTTTTCGCTCAGTTTAAGCTTTTAAATCCTTCATTAAGTTACAAAAATGCCAAAACTGAATAGAGTACTGATGATCCTGCTTTTTACCACTGCATGTGCACAGGCACAAAACCCACTGAATTTTGGCAGTGCTATCCGTACTGCAGATCCTTCAGCTCACGTATGGCAGGATGGCCGCTTGTACTTGTATACCTCGCATGACGAAGAATGTCAGGCTGATTTTCATATGAAAGATTGGCATGTATTTTCCTCTGCCGATTTAATCCACTGGACGGATCATGGTGCCGTATTGTCGGTGCAACAGCTAAACTGGGCAGATAACTATGCTTGGGCACCGGACGCGGCTTACAAAAATGGCAAATACTACCTGGTGTTTCCGGCCGGCACCGGGGTAAAAAACCGCGAAAATCCAGAAAAAAGCACAAAATGGATGGGCATAGGTGTAGCTGTCAGCGACTCCCCTGCGGGCCCCTTTAAAGATGCAATAGGTGCCCCGTTGTGGCGAACACCTTATGCCAACGACCCAGCGTTGTTTATCGACGACGACGGCCAGGCATATTTGTATTTTCATGGCATCAACTTTGATTACCATGTGATCAAAATGCGCGACGATATGCTCGGTACTCAAGGCGACTTTATCAAAATGGATATGGGCGGTTTTGAACCCAAAATGGAAGGTCCATGGGTATTTAAACGCAACGGCTTGTATTATTTTACTATGCCGGAAAATAACAGAGTTTTAACCTACTATACCTCTACTTCTCCACTTGGCCCCTGGACTTACCGCGGCCCTTTTATGCAGCAGGAACACGCCAGCAATAACCATCATTCCATAGCGCAGTATAAAAATCAGTGGTTGCTGTTTTATCATCGCTGGCTTGACACACCGGAGTCAGGCTGCAACAAAAGACAGCGCCATAGTGCAGCTGAGTATCTGCATTTTTATCAGGATGGCACTATAAAACCGGTGCAAAGAACAACTGAAGGTGTGACCCAAAAGCAGCACTGATTTGTTATAGTTATTAACCATTCGATAACAATGATTCATCTGAACCCATAAGCTGGCTTTCTAAAAGTCAAAGGATTGATTATGAACAGACAGCAGGCAGAACTTTTACTGAAAACTGCGTTGGCTAATCCCGCAGCGCAGTTTAGGGATGGTCAATGGCAAGCTATTGATGCACTGGTTAATCAAGGCCAAAAGTTACTGGTAGTGCAGCGCACGGGATGGGGCAAGAGTTCTGTCTATTTTATTAGTACCAAAATTTTCCGTGATCGCAACATGGGGCCGACCATTATTGTCTCCCCTTTGCTGGCATTAATGCGTAACCAGATTGAGTCAGCACAACGACTCGGGCTGGTGGCAGAAACCATGAATTCAACCAACGTGGAAGACTGGCGCTCTGTCACAACTCGGGTGCTGGCTAATCAGGTGGATTGTTTACTGATTTCTCCGGAGCGTTTAGCCAACGATAGTTTTATTGAAACCGTATTAACCCCTATCGCAGATCGCATCGCTTTAATGGTGATTGATGAAGCCCATTGTATATCCGACTGGGGACATGATTTTCGCCCTGACTACCGTCGTATCGTTAATATCCTGCGCCAGCTGCCAGCCCATACCCCTGTACTTGGAACTACAGCTACAGCCAATGACAGAGTAGTAGCAGATATTCAGTCTCAGCTCGGTGATATCCAAATCCAGCGCGGACCACTGAACAGAGAAAGTCTGGCGCTGCAAAGCATGTGGATGCCTGATCATGCATCGCGTCTGACCTGGCTGGCGCAAGTGATCCCTACTTTGCCCGGCACAGGTATTGTGTACACTTTAACCATCAGAGACGCTGAGCAGGTAGCATTGTGGCTGAAGCAAAATGGCATAGACGCCAAAGCCTACCATGGCAGCATTGAAGCAGAAGGCTTTGAAAACAGTAACTTGTATCGTCAACAGCTGGAAGAACAGCTGCTTCGTAATCAATTAAAAGTATTGGTCGCCACCAACGCTTTGGGAATGGGGTACGACAAACCTGATTTGAGTTTTGTTATTCACTATCAGGCGCCTGGCTCTATAGTGGCTTATTATCAACAAGTGGGCCGCGCAGGCAGGGGCATAGCCAATGCAGTAGGTGTGCTGATGTCAGGTGGTGAAGATCAGGATATCCACGAGTTTTTCCGCCACTCAGCTTTTCCTGGTGAAGCCCAGGTCAATGATATTTTGCACGCTTTAACAACAAGCGATGGTTTGACTATCCGGGCTCTTGAAGAACAAACCAACCTGCGGCAATCGCAAATTGAAAAAGTATTGAAGTTACTCAGCGTGGAAAACCCGGCTCCGGTGATCAAAATAGGCAGCTTATGGCGCAGAACTACCGTTGCTTATCGGATGGATCATGCCCGAATGCGACACTTAACAGAGCAACGTGAACAGGAATGGCAGCAAGTACAAAGTTACCTGGCCGAGCGCGGCTGCAAAATGAATTACTTACGTACAGCTTTGGATGACCTCTATCCTGAGCCTTGTGGCAAATGCAGTTCTTGCCTTGGTTATCCAGTGATCAACATAGCACTTGATAGCCAACTCGCACATCAGGCGGGTATTTTTCTGAAACAAGCAGAAATAGTGTTTAAGCCAAGAAAACAGGTTGCACCTTCTAAGGCCGACACAGTAAGGGCTTTCCCTCTTTATCAATTTCCACGCTTATTGGGTGAACTCGCCGCAGAAGAAGGTCGGATCTTATCCAGGTGGAACGATGCGGGCTGGGGAAAGCTGGTTGCAGCCGGAAAACATGCAGGCCACTTTAGTGACGAGCTGGTTCAGGCCATGGCCGATATGATCCGGCTGCGCTGGCAGCCAAATCCTGTTCCGACCTGGATTTGCGCAGTGCCCTCTTTGCGGCATCCACATTTAGTGCCTGATTTTGCTTCCAGATTGGCAGAGCAATTACAGCTGCCGTTTTTCAACTGTGTGGAAAAAGTGAAAAACAATCAGCCTCAAAGGGGACAGCAAAATAGTTTTCACCAATGCCGTAATCTGGATGGTGCTTTTGCCGTTCATCAACCACTACCAGATGGCCCAGTGCTTTTGATCGATGATATAGTGGACTCAGGCTGGACACTGACAGTGGTCGCAGCCTTACTCAGACAACATGGCTGCGGACCTGTTTACCCGGCAGCCTTAGCTTCGACTTCGGTACATGATTAATGAATTTATCCAGTGCAGCCCAGGCCATTTTGTTGCTCACTTGCTACTTTGGCAAAGCCAGCAATGAAAGCGTAAAACCATTAAGTAATGGTGAATGGGGCCGTTTTGCCTTATGGCTGAAAGACAACATGCTATCGCCCGCCGACTTATTGGTAGCAAACCCACAGCCCTTGTTAACAAGCTGGAATGACAACCGCATCACCACCGAACGTATTTTGTTGTTATTAGCCAGAGGTCATAGTCTGGCGCTGGCCATGGAAAAATGGCACAGAGCAGGTTTATGGGTAGTAACACGCTCTGACTCTGAATACCCGAAACGCCTCAAAACCAAACTAAAAAACGACTGCCCACCCGTGCTGTTTGGCTGTGGCAACAAAGAGTTACTTCATAGCGGTGGCTTAGCTGTGGTGGGGTCACGTAATGCGGTGGAAGCCGACCTGCTATTTACCCAACAGCTTGCAGCCAAAGTTGCTGCAGAAGCTATTACTGTGGTATCTGGTGGCGCACGTGGTGTGGATGAAGCAGCTATGCTCGGTGCCATTAAACAAGGTGGTAAAGTCGTTGGTGTGATGGCGGACAGCTTACTTCAGTCGGCAACCAGTGCAAAATGGCGTCAGGCTCTGATGGATGGTCAACTGGTTCTGGTTTCACCTTTTTATCCTGAAGCGGGCTTTAATGCCGGCAATGCAATGGCACGGAATAAGTATATCTATTGTCTGGCCGACAGTGCTTTAGTCATCCATTCAGGGCCAAAAGGCGGAACCTTAAATGGCGCCGAAGAAAATCTGAAACATCAGTGGGTGCCACTTTGGGTGAAACCAAGCTCTGACCCAGAATCTACAAATTCACTATTAGTGGCCAAAGGTGGCCATTGGTACACTACTGATAGCCAGTCTTTAAATGCCGATGCGCTGTTCTCTGCACCAGCATCTGCAGCTATGGAACACAGCGTTTCGGAAGAACAGCAGCAACTATTTGCGCCTGCTGATACAACGGAACAACTTGCGGTCACTGATTTTTATAAATTTTTTGTGATTTCGTTATCAAAACTGGCCGCAAATCCTGTTACTGCAGAAGAGCTGTCCGCCCGAACTTTATTGCATCAATCACAACTTAACCAATGGTTAAAACGAGCAGTTGAAGACAAGCAGCTGCTCCAGCTGCAAAACCCTGTGCGTTATCAGTATATGAAAAACAGCAGATAGCTTAAGCCCAAAGACTGCGAGGACCTATGCCAACGGCCAGCTTTCAGGCTACACTGGCAAAACCAGACCTACTCCGGAGCTAAGCTCATGACAAACCAAACAAATAGCGTTTTCTCCCAGCTTAACGACAACGCTTTGGTGCATCACAGCAGTTATATTGCCGGCCAGTTTCAGAGTGGCCGCAATGGTCATTTCGCTGTGCATAATCCTGCTGATGGCAGTTTGCTGGCCTTAGTGGCTGAAGCCGGAGCCACAGAAGCAGAACAAGCGGTCGCAGCGGCTACTGCTGCATTTCCTGGCTGGTCTGGTCTTACTGCGGCTGAACGTTCTGCAAAGCTTATGCGCTGGAGTCAGTTGATGCTGGAGCATCAGAACGACTTAGCCCGTATTTTAACTTTGGAGCAAGGTAAACCACTGGACGAAGCAGCAGGTGAAATTGCTTATGGTGCTTCTTTTGTCAGTTGGTTTGCTGAAGAAGCCAAACGTATGAATGGCGATATTATTCCGG
>JAHIWM010000141.1 GCA_018815765.1 Gammaproteobacteria bacterium
TGGGATCAGAATTTCCAGTTGCAAAAAACGTTGGGCTTCGCGAAACACCTGTTCACTGCTCATGCCATTATTGTGGCGCAGGATCAAATGTTGTACATCCTGAAAACTGAAGTTGCCACTGGCACTTCGTTCAACCAACTGCTCAATGACAGTCCAGTGCTCATCTAAGCAGCGGATAATTTTACGTGGCGCTATCATTTGTCCTTTCTTTTCATGCTTATCATAAATATTTCACAAATGTGACTCGGGTGGGTAGTGGCATCTGGCGCGGGCTGGTAGAATACTGCCCCGCAAATTCCTTCCTTTTCCACAACATTAAAGCTGGTACTACATCATGTTAAGCGCAGTAATTTTGGCTCTGGTGGCAATCGCCTTTGTGATGATCGTTATAGAGGATATTATCCACGTAAACAAGGCAAAAACGACACTTTTTTTCGGTACTCTTTGCTGGATCCTCGCTTTTATTTTTCCAATGCACGGTACTACAAGTAGCGAGATCAGTGAGCAGCTGAATCATAACTTATTAGAAATCGCTACTTTGTGGCTGTTTTTGATGTCAACTATGACTTTTGTCGCTTATCTCAACAGTAAAGGCTTTATTTCTCAGGTGGTACAACGCTTATTGCCTGCCGAATTATCAGAGCGCCGTCTGATGTTTATCATCGCGGTATTCGCTTTTATCTTCTCGTCTTTTGCCGACAACGTCACTGCAACACTGGTGGCTATTGCGGTGATTAGCAGTATTAAACTCGAAGCGAAAAAACGTATTCAATATGCCACCTTGATTATTTTTGCCGTCAACAGCGGCGGTGTGTCGTTAATCACAGGTGATGTGACGACGCTGATGTTATTTTTAGCCGGTAAAGTCACTATAACCAATCTGCTGTTACTCATTCTGCCGTCGTTATTTGCAGTCGCTGTATTGGCTATTTTACTGTCACGCAAAATGAAGGGCCGCATTGTACTGGAGAAATCACCTAAGCCGATTGAAAAAGCGGATGTGATTATTGCTGCCATTTTTGCCTCTACTATCGGCTCTACACTGCTGTTTAATATTCTGTTCCAAATACCGCCAGTGCTGACTTTCCTGTTTGGTCTAGGCGTGATGTTTCTGGCTGCTCAGTATTTGCTACGTAAGAAAACCGGTGTCAATATCCTGAGTTATATCCGCGAAGTTGAGTTTGATACCTTATTGTTTTTCTTAGGTGTTTTATTGCTGGTTGGCATTATGAAAGAAATTGGTGTGTTGACCAATATCACGCATCTGTACCAGTATTTAGAGCCTGTACAAGCTAACTATTTGATGGGTATTTTGTCTGCGATGATCGATAACGTGCCTTTAACTGCCGCTTTGTTAAAAGCCGATTTGACCATGACGACTGCGGAATGGCTGACATTAACTTACGCGACTGGGGTAGGTGGTTCTATTCTGATCATAGGTTCAGCGGCTGGTATTATCGCCATGAGTAAAGTGAAAGAGCTGACCTTTGGTACTTACTTTAAGATGGCCGGTTACCTGCTGGGCTGCTACAGCCTGGGTTATGTTGGCGTCTATTTTGTCGGCCAGCTCGCACTGGCTTAACGGCAAAAAACTGTAATTTAATTACAGTTTTTTTGAAAAGACGGCTAAACGGCTGTTGCCTTTTGTAAAAAAGTCACTTAAGCTCAGCGCCGTCAATCATACGTGATTATGAGATACCTGACGTATTTGGAACGTAGGGGCGGGGTTTACCCCCCGCCCGTATACTGCAGCTCCAAGGACGACGGGTATCTACCCTAAGTAATTGGAGTTGCAGCGCGACGACTAGTGTGTGAGTCCCCAGGAGCATAGTAGTCCTATGTGACTGGGGCGAGGGCACGCAGTCAACAAAGCTGTGGCTCCAAGAACGACGGGTATAGACCAGAAGAGGAGCGTTAACCAGGTAGAACATCTCAGGCTGCTACAAGCCGCAGGATGTTTGAGGGGGATTAACGCCGAGGACCAGATGCTGTAGCTGCAGATGGTCCGGTTGTTAAGGCTGAATCCTTACGACTGTCACCTGTTTTTTGTGGTGGAGAGCTTCTGGCCTTTGTGTGTCTGTGATCGGTTGTTTGCAGCATCGTGCCTGCACTACAACTTTATTTACTGCCTGCAAATGCCATGCTCTGCCTTATGACTTTTTGAATAAGGAGAGACTCGAATGTCTAATCAACTTATCGTCGCCAAATTTGGCGGAACTTCAGTGGCCGATTTTCCGGCTATGTCCCGTTGTGCTGATATTGTGTTAGCCGATCCGAATATCCGGCTGGTGGCTGTCAGTGCCAGCTCAGGCGTGACCAATTTATTGGTCGATATCACCAAACAAACCGAAGTTCAGGCTCGTTACACTTCATTTGAAGGCATAGAGCGTATTACTTTGGCTGTATTAAATGCACTGCAGCAACCAGAAGCTGTAGCTGCGCAAATTAATACCTTATTGGCTGATTTACGTAACCTGATTGAGACAGGTGGCGCTGTGTATTCTAGCGCGCACAAAGACCTGATCCAGTCCTTTGGTGAGCGTTTAAGTTCAGTATTATTTACTCAGGTGTTAGTGGAACGTGGCGCAGCAGCAGAGTGTTTTGACGTGCGCCGTGTGCTTCGCACCGATAGCCGTTTTGGTAAAGGTGAGCCGCAAATTCATCTGATTGCTGAATTAGCGCAGACGCATCTGCAGCCTTTACTGTCAGAACAGATTGTCGTTACTCAGGGTTTTATTGGTGCCGATGAAGCAGGGCAAACCACCACTTTAGGTCGTGGCGGCTCGGATTACAGTGCAGCCTTGTTAGGTGAGGCTTTAAACGCTCATATTGTACAAATCTGGACTGATGTGGTGGGGATTTTTACCACAGATCCACGTTTAACGTCAGATGCCCGTTGTATTAATGAAATCAGCTTTGATGAAGCGGCAGAAATGGCCACTTTTGGTGCCAAAGTATTGCACCCAGCCACCTTAATTCCGGCGATGCGCCGCAATATCAAAGTTTTTGTCGGCTCTAGTCGTGAACCAGAAGCCGGTGGTACCTGGATTGCAAAAACTGTGGAACATAAACCCGCATACCGCGCCATAGCTTTGCGTAAATCACAGACTCTGATCACGGTGAAAAGCCCTGAAATGTTGCACGCGGCAGGCTTTTTAGCCCGGGTCTTTGATATTTTAAGCCGTCATCAGATCTCTGTGGATTTAGTGACGACATCGGAAATTTCAGTGGCTTTAACTCTGGACGAGTCTGCGGGCAGCGCTTTTAGCACATCAACAGAACCTGCCATCGCAGAGCTGAAAGCATTTTGTGAAGTGACAGTAGAGCAAGGCTTAAGTCTGGTGGCTGTGATTGGCAATCATCTGCACAGTACCAAAGGGGTGACGGGCGAGCTGTTTAGCGCATTGGAGCAAATTAATATGCGATTGATTTGTCACGGCGCATCGCGCCACAACCTGTGCTTTTTAGTACAAGATGCGTCCGCTGCTGCAGTGGTGAAAGAGTTGCATCAGAAGTTGTTTAACTAAAAAATTGGGGTCAGAGTAAAATTAATTGCCTGGCAATTAATTTTACTCTGACCCCAATTTCAATCATACAAACAGCTGTTTCATATCCTGATAAATTACAGTGAATTCAGGAGAGCGGTAGAAATCAACACCTGTGATTAAACCACGGTCAGCAAAAGGTTTTAATGCCAGACGAGGTTCGGTTTTGTCTTTGCAGTGGCCTTTTTGAATAGTGGCAATACGGATGAAGTCCAGATAATTGACTTTATCAGTATGAGGCAATTTGGTGTTCCATTGCTCTGCCACTTCAATCAGTTCATCCGGGAACTCCCACTTGCGTAAAATGCTGCCACCTATGCCACCGGCTAAATCCGTGATGCAACCTGCAATAAAATCTTTATCACCAAACTGATCCAAATGTTTTTCTGCTTCAGTCAAAATAGGCAAAGCGCCAATATTATGAATCAAACCGGCTAAAGTCATGGTGTCAAAATTCACCGGGCTGACTTTTAAGTTGCTGTTGTAAAGCTGCATAGCGGCCAATGCTATAGCAGCTACTTCTAAAGTATCTTGCCAGACTTTGCTCATCATGCCTTTGATTAAACTGGAATGAGAGACAAACAATTGCTCAACCGCCATAGCTGTCACTATGTTTTTGATGTAACGCAAACCAATACGGGTTACGGCCTGATGCAGTGAATTGACATGAATAGAACGGCCTAAAAAGGCGCTGTTGGCGATTTTCATCATACGGGCCGACATGGCCGGGTCGTGAGAAATAATATCGGCCATCTGGTTTAAATTAACATTTGGGTCTTCCGCCATTTTACGAATTCGTAAGGCAATTTCAGGAAGGCTTGGCAGCACCAAGGTATCATTCTGGATTTTTTCAACCAGCAAGCTTAATAACGCGTTTTCGTTTGACATAAACTGCAACCCTGTGACAAAAAAGGAGAACTATCTGTGTGTGGTGTCATATTATTTGGTTAATTGACGAACATCTTGATTATTAGCGAATTTCATTGGCTTTGCCCAGTAGTAAAACAAAAGAATTTTTCATTTTGTCCAGATGCTGGGAATTATTCCGCTTCTTTACCCTGAATTTGAAACAGCTTATCGCGGATTTGCCAAAAGCGGCCATCTTTGCGCGCTATGATGGCCTCTGGCGGCTGAAATCGGTGGGCTTGTTGCAGCACTTTATGAACTGTAGTTTCAGTGAAGAATCTGTGCCTGTCGACCAGATGGGGCGGCACAAACAAAGTGAGAAACTTTTGTTTTTGCGCTTTGGTTTGCAGGCTCCAGTATTCGGCTATTTCTGCGCCATCAGCACTAAAATAACTGACTTTGAGTGAGGTTTTGCCTTCTTTAGTCTGATGGCTTTGCAGCTGCATTCGTGTGACATAAAGCACTAAGGCATCCTTTAAACTCAAGGCTTCTTTGAGTTTTTTATCCGGGTCGACCAACACCAGACTGCAGTCACCGCAGTTGCGGGCGGCAATATCATTTTCTGCACCACAGTCCGGGCAAAATTTGGCTTTAAAACGATAACCACAGGCTTGAGGCGTGGCGCTATCGTCTTCTTTATAGCCCTGACAACGGCGGCCATAATGTTCCAGTACCAATCCTCTGTCGTCTGTTTTGCCCCAAAAATTATTAAAAAAGCCACATAAAGGGCAGGGTACTGTCACCAGTTCTGTACCAGGTTCTGGCCGCAGTTCGCCAATATCAGGTTGCTCCAGGTTAAACCTGTTACCGGCATAATCCAATACCAGACAGTCGATTTTCCCTGGGCTTAATCGCAGGCCGCGACCAACAATCTGCTGATACAAAGTGACAGATTCGGTGGGGCGCAAAATAGCTATTAAATCGATATGAGGTGCATCAAAACCAGTCGTTAGTACAGCCACATTCACCAGGTACTTCAGTTGTTTCTGCTTAAAACTATGGATCAGCGCATCCCGATCTTTTTGTGGGGTGTCGCCTAAAATTAGTGCAGTTTCTGCTGCGGGTAAGTAACCTAAAATCTCCCTGGCATGGGCTGTGGTGGCAGCAAAAATCATCACACCCATGCGGCTGTGTGCCTGCTTTATCACTTGCTGAATAATTTGGGGTGTGGCGCGTTGCTGCTGATTAATCCGCAAATCCAGATCGGCTTCTTTAAAATAGCCACTGGCGGTGGGTTTTAAACCGGCAAAGTCATAACTTAATACAGGTGCATCCATCAGCACTGCTGGAGTTAAATAACCTTCACCTAATAAAAAGCGGATAGGTAAATCGAAAATACAGTATTTAAAAAAGCGGGGCTCTGTAGTGCGAATAAGGCCACGGCTGTGGTACTGATAAATCCAGCCTGAACCTAAACGGTAAGGTGTAGCTGTTAAGCCCAGCACTTTTAAATCCGGGTTTTGTGATTGCAGTGAGCGAATGACTTTTAAGTAACTACTGTCTTCGTCGTCACCCACTCTATGGCATTCGTCAATCACCAATAAGCTGTAGTGTTCGGTAAATTCTGCAAGGTTTCTTGCCACTGATTGCACTGAGGCAAATACCACTTTGGCAGAGGTTTCTTTGCGGCCGAGGCTTGCAGAAAAAATAGCAGCTTCTAAGCCATAACTTTGGTATTTGGCATGGTTTTGTTCCACCAGCTCTTTGACATGAGCCAACACCAGCACACGACCACGAGCCAATCGTGCCAGTTCGGCTATCACCAAACTTTTGCCTGCACCTGTGGGCAATACCAACACTGCTGCATCTGGCTTCTGGCGAAAATGCACTAAAACGGATTTAACCGCCTGTTGTTGATAGTCTCTAAGTTGCAGCATAAGAATGAATTACGCAAGAATAAGGGGGCAATAACAGCCCCCTTGATAAACACAAAGATGATTTATTACTGAATACCGTGATTTGAAAAAACAGTAGCGCGGTCGGCTAAGAAGGTGATTTTGATATTTTTAGCGTCATCACCCCAGCGGCAACTTTTAGTGCCAACAGCTTCGTCACAATGAGTCGCTGTGCCTAAAATGTTGGTCACTTCGTCGTACGTCATACCAGCTTTCACCTGATTGTAATTGTCTTGTGTTAGTTTACTGCAGGCGCCTACTAACGCCAAAGTTGCTAACAAAACCACGATTTTTTTCATAACAGATTCCTTGTGTTATTTAACTGCTTAAAGTGTTGTTGCCACAGTTGCCTCTGGCGGGGTAAAGCGTTTTACCTGGATGATCACCCCTAAACGCGGGTGATCCAGATAATGAATTTGACCTAAAGTTAAACGTGCACTTTGTTTGATTGCAAGTTGTGCCGGCTGGTTTGTATCTTCAGTCTGGCGCAGATAAAAAGTACCGTCAAACTGGATAAAGCGACCCAAACGTAACTGAACTAAAGAATCAAATTGCCATGGACTGTACCATAATTGCAAGCTGCTTTGGCCTTGCTGCACTGCGGCTAACTGCTGCTGCACCTGCTGCATCAAATCAGTAGTCTGTTCAGTCTCCGCGGCTTCTTCATTTTGATATATCCCTGCATACCAGTGGCTGCGGCTATTACGACCTGATACTAAAGGCTGGCGCCACGCAGTGTGCAGCAGGAGTTGTTTGCCTGCTTCACGTTGTAACTGGTAGGCCAGATTTTTCAGTTGCAGATCATTAGGCCCGACCAGATAAGCATTGTCTTTTGCTACACCGTCACCGGTAAAAGTAGCGGGAATTTGCGTTGGCGTCGGTAGTTGCAAAGCTAACTCTTCTGAAGTTAAGGCCCGGCTTGTTAACTGACCATCCAGATCCCATTGTTCCATCTGACAATTTTGGAAATTCAGCTGAAATAAAGAGGTCACCACTGGCTCAGGATCCAATTGCACATCCAGCGAGTTTTCCGCCACCACAGTCTGCTGGTTTTGTTTATTCTGTTGATGTTCAGTTAATAGCTGCTGAATTTGCTGCTGTACAGTAGCCGAGACAGGAGCTGGTTCAGCTATAGGAGCAGCGGTACTGTCGGCCGCTGGAGTGGTTTGAGGTGGCGTACAGGCTGGAACTGCTTGTATTAAATCGGCGACCGCAGGTTGCACCAAAGGGCGCATTAAATCCATTGCATTGCTGGTTTTAAGCACTTGAGTCGGCGCTTCAAACTGCTCTTTTAAACTTTTATCCGCACTGCGGCTAAAAGCGATCAGTTCAATTTCATACCAGCTATTGGCAAAGGCAGGGGTTGTGGTAAACAAAGCCACTAAAGCCAATCCCAGCGATGTAAAACGCAGATGTTTCATGATGCTCCTGTCTGATGTTTAGCAAAGTCATCCAGCATCAAGCTGACAAAGGCGAATCTGCTATTGGTATCAGGTAAATCTTTGATAAATTTCAGTTTACTACCGCCTTCGAGCTTAAATACTTTCGACTGAGTCTGAATAAGCTGAATAATATAAGACGGGTTCACTGAAGTCCGTTCGGCGAATTCTAGCACACCACCTTTGCTGTTGGCTTCCAGTCGTTTAATTCCAAGCTGCTGCGCCTGCATTTTTAACTCTGTGATTTTGACTAAGTTTTTCGCAGCATCCGGTAATAAGCCAAAACGGTCGATCAATTCTACCTGCACATCATCCAGTTCCTGCTCGTCGCGACAGGAGGCTAACCTTTTGTAAAATGACAACCTTAAGCTGACATCCGGAATATAAGAATCTGGCAGCAGGGCAGGCAGTTTCATATCCAGTTCGGTTTGTTGGGTTAAAAGTGCATCTAAGCTTGGCTCTTTACCCGCTTTTAAGGCTTCAACAGCTTGTTCCAGCATTTCCATATACAAACTAAAGCCGACAGACTCAATCTGGCCACTTTGCTCATCACCCAACAGCTCGCCTGCACCACGAATTTCCATATCCTGACTAGCCAGCGCAAAACCTGCACCTAAATCTTCTAAAGCGGAAATGGCTTCAAGGCGTTTTTCAGCGTCTTTGCTTAAACGTTTTGGCGGCGGTGTTAGCAAATACGCATAGGCCTGATGGTGCGAGCGGCCAACACGGCCACGTAATTGGTGCAACTGCGCCAGACCAAAGTTATCGGCTCTGTTGATAATAATGGTATTGGCGGTTGGCACGTCTATGCCGGTTTCAATAATGGTAGAACACAGTAGTAGATTAAAACGTTGATGGTAAAAGTCTGCCATGATCTGTTCCAGATCCCGCTCACGCATCTGGCCATGGGCTATGCCAATTAAAGCTTCAGGCAACAGCACCGCTAAATCAGCCGCAGCTTTTTCTATAGTCGCTACGTCATTGTGCAGGAAATAGACCTGACCACCACGGGAAATTTCCCGAAGCACGGCTTCACGAATTAAGCCTTCTTCATGCTCACGCACAAAAGTTTTGACTGCTAAACGTTTGGCTGGCGGCGTGGCGATAATGGATAAATCGCGCATGCCAGACATCGACATATTTAAAGTTCGTGGAATAGGAGTGGCTGTTAAGGTCAGGATATCGATGTTGGCACGCAAGGCTTTTATTTTATCTTTTTGCCGCACGCCAAAACGGTGTTCTTCATCAACAATCAGCAGGCCCAGGTCTTTAAAACGAATATCGTCCTGCAGCAGTTTGTGGGTGCCTATTAAAATATCCACTTTGCCTTGTTCGGCTTCTTCCAGAATCACCTTTTGCTCTTTGGCACTGATAAAACGTGACAACACAGCCACTTTGACCGGCCAGTTGGCAAAGCGGTCACGGAAGTTTTCAAAATGCTGCTGTGCCAACAGCGTGGTCGGCACTAAAACCGCCACTTGTTTATTGTCATTCACAGCGACAAACGCAGCGCGCATCGCAACTTCAGTTTTACCAAAACCTACATCACCACAGACCAGCCTGTCCATTGCGCGTTCGGCCTGCATATCGGCAAGCACCGCTGCTATCGCATCCAACTGATCGACAGTCTCCTGATAAGGGAAACCGTCGGCAAAAATTTCGTATTGGTCAGCTTCAATTTTAAAGCCATAACCTGTCTGGGCTGCACGTTGGGCATACACGTCCAACAATTCTGCCGCCACATCCCGTACTTTCTCTGCAGCTTTACGCCGTGCTTTTTCCCAGCTGTCGTTGCCAAGCTTATGCAGCGGTGCATGATCCTGATCAGAACCTGTATAACGGCTAATTAAATGCAAGGACGACACAGGCACATACAACTTGCTGCCACCTGCATATTCAATGGTGACAAATTCAGCGCTAATGCCAGCAGCATCCAGTACCTGCAAGCCCTGATAACGGCCTATACCATGCTGTAAATGCACCACAGGTTGACCAACAGACAACTCGGCCAGATTGCGGATAATGGTGTCGCCGGAGATTTGCTGGCTGTGCTTACGTTTACGTCTTTGGGTGACTTTGTGACCAAATAACTCGTTTTCGCTGACTAACGCCAGAGGCTCCTCACCGGCTTTGGCTTTCGTTTTACCTTGGCTGGCCTGGAGCAGACAACCTTGCTCCAGCGAGCCTATCACTATGCCTAAATCAACCTGATCGGTTAAAAACTCTTCGACCGAGGCAAATTGCTGCAAGCGAATTTGATTACGTTGCATCAGCTGCAATAAGCTTTCGCGCCGGCCTTCAGATTCTACGAAAAACAGCACACGGCCTTGTTGTTTTTTGATATCGATAATAAATTGCTGCAGCTTTTCCAGCGGGTTTTTCAGCTGATGATTAACCGTCAGCTCTGGCAAATCAGTCACAGCGGCATTGGATTGTCCGGCGCGCTCTGGCAATTCAGCACGGCTTAAACGTAAGCGTGGCCACTGCTTTAACTGAGCGAAAAACTCATCGACCGCTAAATACAATTCCTGAGGTTTTAAAATAGGTTTCAGTAAATCAATAGCTCTGTCCTGATAACGACGTTGTAAATCGTGCCAGAAACGTTCTGCGGCAGCTTCTAAATCACCCACAGCCAGCATCATTGTTTGTTTGGGTAACATCGAAAATAACGGCATTGTTTGCTCAGCAAACAGCGGCAGGTAATATTCAATACCAGCAGGCATCAGGCCTTGGCTGACCTGCATATACAGCGATTCTTTTTCGCTACGCGCCGGGAAACGTTCACGATAACGAATACGGAAGCGTTCTATCGCCGCTTTATCCTGCGGGAACTCGTGGGCGGGCAAGAGTTCAATTTCATTGACTTGCTGCACGGTGCGTTGATTATCCGGATCAAACAGCCGAATGCCGTCAATTTCATCGTCTAAAAAGTCAATGCGATAAGGCAGGGTACTGCCCATAGGATAGAGATCCAGCAAGGATCCACGCACCGAAAACTCGCCATGTTCCATCACTTGATCCACAGCACGATAACCCACCGCGGCCAATTGCTGACGCAGTGCTGTTAAATCCAGTTGCTGGCCTTTTTTTAATACCAGACTGTATTGCTGCAAATAGCTGGCATCTGTTAAACGCAGCAGCGCAGTATTCAGTGGCACTATCACTATACCGTGTTGCAAACGTGGCAGGCTGTACAGGGTTTTTATGCGCTGGGAAATAATATCCTGATGCGGTGAAAACACATCATAAGGCAAGGTTTCCCAGTCAGGAAAAGTCCATACATCGGCAGCGTTTTCATGGAAAAACACCATCAGCTCCTGCTCTAAGCGAAGTGCTGTGGTGGTGTCCGGTACTATGACAACATAAAGGCCTTTCTGGCGCTGATACAGCTGATAAATAGCCCAGGGCAAGGCAGCGCCGGACAGGCGGCCCCATTGTTTTTGATCGGTGCTGGAGGTAGGCGCTGGTAATGCTTCAATGCGGATCATCAGAGAAATTCTTTACTCGTTATAAAAAGACCGTCTGTTAGTACGGTCTGTTGTTTGATTTAGGTTCAACACAGGTCACTGTTTATTGCTGCTGTGCCTGTTGCTGGCGTTGTTCAGCCTTACGTTTCAGTTGTCTGGATTGCTCATGCAAACTGGCTCTGACCACCATATCTCTGTCTTCATCCCGAATGCGGCGGAACAATATTTTGACCAGATAACCAGGTTTTTGTTCTGGCTCTGACAGCTGTTGCTCAATGACTTCCAGCACCTGACCTAAACAAAATAAAGCACCGTCATTATTATCCAGAAAGAGTTTTACTTCGTAAACCTGGCCTTGCTCTATGGCCTCGTTCATCCACACCTGCACGCCTGAGCCGCCATAACTGAAGGTAAAAAAACGTTGTTTGGGGTCGTCTTGTGAACGCAACACATAATGAGTTAGGGCATCCAGTTTACGTGCTTGTTGTTGCAGGTAATGCGCTAAATCAGCAGATAAATCTTTGACTGCATTAAAAGTACGAATAGAGGAGTTATTCAACTGACTTAATTCACTGGTCATTTTAAAGGCATCAGGAATAAGGCGTAAAAATCCATCCTGATCCGGCAGAGGCCCGGAAAAAGGCACTAAATTCACAGTGGTCTGATGCTCAATCTGAAAGTAGTCCGCAAATTCGTCTGCTAATTCTGCGGCTATGGTTGTATTGCCTGGCTGTTGCATAAGGATACCTCGGGTAGCAAGCTTGTAACCTTAACGGATAATCACTATTATCGCAGCAATTTCTTCACCAACCCAAGTGGAAGTCTGTGAAAAGCCTGCAATTCCCCCTGAGTGTCCGTATTGGTTTGCGTTACAGCCAAAGCCGGAAAGGCCATGGCTTTTTATCCTTTATTACGCTGTTTTCTGTCACAGGTATTTTTTTAGGTGTGATGGCTCTGACTATTGTCAGCTCAGTAATGAATGGTTTTGAAGCTGAACTGAAAAAGCGCATCCTCGGCGTGATCCCGCATTTAGTAGTACAAAGCGAGCCTACTCAACAAATTGATATAGAGGCTTTGCAGCAGCAATACCCACAAATTCTGCAGGCTACGCCTTATTTACAGCTTGAAGCCTTAGCGCAGAGTCCGGGTCAGTTGACGGCAGTGTTATTACAAGGCATTGAACCAACACAAATCCCAGCCTTTTTACAGCAGTCTTTGGTGGCGGGTGACTGGTCTGATTTAACAAAACAGCCTTATTCAGTGATTTTAGGCGCAGGCCTTGCTGATGAGTTAAAAGTTGGCCCAGGTCAGCAAATTCGTTTATTGCTGGCCGAAGGCGGCAGTTTTACTCCTATGGGCTGGTTACCACGCCAACGATTATTTACCGTAGCGGGCCTAATTAATACTGGCTCGGAAGTAGATAACGGCGTGGCTTTATTGCATTTGCCTGATTTACAACGTCTTGGCAGCAAAGCAAAAGATGCACCGCAGTGGCGTTTAAGTTTAACTGAGCCTTTTGCTGCACCGGCTTTAGCCAATGAGATTGCTGAATTCCCGGCTGTGGCTAAAGTGACAGACTGGCGCGATAGTCATGGCAAATTGTTTTCTGCAGTGGCGATGGAAAAAGCCATGATGTGGTTGATGTTATTACTGATAGTGGCAGTGGCAGCTTTTAATATTGTCTCAGCGCTGGTAATGATGGTGACGGAAAAACAACGTGAAGTGGCCATTTTAAAAACTCAGGGTATGACAGATGCCCAGCTTTTTACCGTTTTTGCAGTGCAGGGCATGAATAACGGCCTGCTTGGTACGTTAAGTGGTGCTGTGGCGGGTATTCTTATTGCGTGGCAACTGAATGGTATTTTGTCGTTTTTGGGCATTAGTGTAGTTGCTGGCGTGGCTTTGCCGGTGGACATTCAGCCAGTGCAAATTTTCTTTATCATAGTCTGTGCTTTAGTGCTGACGGCATTGGCTGTGGTCTATCCAGCCTGGCGCGCAGTGCAAGTACAACCAGCAGAGATTTTAAGAGATGAGTAGTATTTTAACGGCCCGTCAAATCAGTAAAAGTTACACAGATGGCGTCAATGTCACTCCGGTGCTGCATCAGGTTAGTCTGGAGGTAAAAGCTGGCGATATGCTGGCGATAGTGGGTAGCTCTGGCTCTGGTAAAAGTACCTTGCTGCATATTTTAGGCACTTTAGACCAGCCAGACAGCGGTGAAATGCTGCTGTTGGGGCAATCTGTCGCTAAATTATCGGCCAATGCCAAAGCCAAACTGCGTAATGAAAAACTGGGTTTTATTTATCAGTTTCACCATTTATTGATGGATTTTACTGCACTGGAAAACGTGGCTATGCCGCTGCTTATTCGCGGCGAAAGCAATGAGCAAGCCGGGCAAAAAGCCACAGCCATGCTGACTCGGGTTGGCCTTGCCCATCGTATCAAGCACAGACCTGCTGAGTTGAGTGGTGGTGAACGCCAACGTGTCGCTATAGCTCGAGCTTTAGTGGGGGAGCCTGCGCTGGTATTGGCAGATGAGCCAACGGGCAATCTGGATCATCAAACCGCTGAGAGTATTTATAAGCTGCTGCGTGAATTAAACCGTGAGCTGAAAACCAGCTTTATTGTGGTAACCCATGATTTGGCGCTGGCGAAGAAGCTGGATCAGCAATACTGGATGCGTGATGGTCATTTAGGCAAAACGATGGATGGTTTAAGTCATGGCTAGTTTGTCCTGGCAACTGGCGCAACGTTATCGCAAAAGCCGTAACAGCAACGCTTTTATTCGTTTTATTGCGGCTTCTTCCACTATAGGTATAGGCTTGGGTGTAGCTATCCTTATTCTGGCCTTGTCGGTGATGAACGGCTTTGAGCTGGCATTAAAAGACAAACTACTGTCTGTGATCCCTCATGTGGAGTTGCAGGCGGTGTCTGACCCTATTGGCAACTGGCAGAAAAAGCTGAAACCTTTGCAACAGCATCCAGGCGTAGTGGCTGGTGCACCTTATATCAAAACCAATACCATGATCCGCAGTGGCGCTAAAGTCAAAGCAGCTAGTTTACGGGGTATTGATCTGCAGCTGGAACAAGGCATCAGTGCTTTAGACTCTTTTGTGGTGGCTGGAGATTTAAGCCACATCAGTGAACATCAGATTGTGTTGGGCAAAGGCATAGCTGACGAAGTGCAGGCCAAAGTGGGGGGTGAAGTGCAACTGATGCTGCCGCAAGTGACAGTAGACGGTAAACTCGCCAGCCACAAACATGTCAGCTTAACAGTGGTCGCTATTGTCAGTATTGGTGGCCAGCTGGATTATCAGCAAGCTTGGGTCGATATTGGCGCTTTAGGCCAATGGCTGAATTATCCACAAGGTGCAGTGCAGGGTTTTGCCTTTAAAATTGCCGATATTTTTACAGCGCCTACGCTATCCCGTGAATTAGGCAATATGGCCACTGATTATGTTTATATGCTGGACTGGTTTTGCACTCAGGGCCATTTATACAACGATATTCAGATGGTGCGCAGTATTTTGTATCTGGTGTTAGTACTGGTATTGGCCGTCGCCTGTTTTAATATTGTCGCGACTTTAGTGATGGCGGTGCGGGAAAAACAAGGTGATATCGCTATTTTATTGACCATGGGCATGCCCAGACGTCGTATTGTTAAAGCTTTTATGTGGCTCGGTTGGCTAAACGGTTTAACCGGTACTTTGGTCGGTGGTGTTGTGGGGTTGTTATTGGCCTGGCAAATAGAGCCGCTGTTTCGTTTAATCACCAGCTTAACTGGTTTTAGTTTACTGGATTCCAGCATTTACTTTGTCGATTATGTGCCGTCCCATATCGAGCCTGCGCAAGTGGTGATGACTATAGGCATAGCTTTGATTATGAGCTTGCTGGCAACTATTTATCCTGCATTAAGCGCGAGCAAAGTGCAGCCTGCTTTTGTGTTAGGTCAACGCTAAGCAGTACATCTGAATAGGAAAACAGGTCAGAGTTAGTCGGGTTCAGTCTCACTCTGGCGTTTTTTAATGCGGTTCTGCCAGGCTTTTTTTGCTGACAAACACCAGAAGTAATCCACCAGCGCGTAACCCAAAGCCGATAAGGTACAGCCTACAATCGGGCTACCGAGCAGAAAAGGTTTACCTATGGTATCCAGGCTATCAATCAACCAGCTTAAACTGACCTGTGGTTCTACATGATGACCAGGGTGGCCCAAAA
>JAHIWM010000142.1 GCA_018815765.1 Gammaproteobacteria bacterium
CTGATAGCGCAAATGCAAAACCACGAGCGGATCACAGTAGCCGCTGCTGAGTAATGTCCAGCCTGTATATAGGAATAATGTCCGGCACCAGTCTCGATGGAATCGATCTGGTGCTGGTTCGTTTTGGCGCCAGCCGTTTTCCTCAATTAGTCGACTCCCTGCTTTGTCCTTTCCCTGAACAGTTACGCCAGCAGCTTAGCCTATTAGCTCAATCCGGCCCGGATGAAGTTGAACTGATGGGTTTAGTGGAACAGCAACTGGCGTTGACTTACGCCGATGCAGTCAAACAGTTATTAGCTAAAGCCAAAGTTACCCCTGAACAAATAAGCGCTATTGGTTGTCATGGCCAAACCATACGGCATCGTCCTTACGCTCAGTTTCCTTTTACTTATCAGATTGGCGATATGTTCCGTCTGGCTGCTGAAACGCAGATTAGGGTGATTGCTGATTTTCGTCGTAAAGATATGGCTTATGGTGGTCAGGGTGCACCGCTCGTTCCGGCTTTTCATAAAGCGATTTTTGCAGAACCAAACCGCTATCGCGCTATTTTAAACATTGGTGGTATCGCCAATGTCACTTTGTTACAACCCAACCAGCCAGTGCGTGGTTTTGATACAGGCCCTGGTAATGGCCTGATGGACAACTGGATCCAGCAACAAGCGTTAGGTTTGTATGACAAAGATGGGCTTTATGCTGCCTCTGGCGTGATACAACAGGATTTATTAACCGATCTTTGTTCCGACCCCTACTTTCAATTGCAGGGCCCCAAAAGCACAGGCAGAGAGTATTTCAACGCAGAGTGGCTGGCAGACAAGCTACAAGGTAAAAACTACAATCCAGCCGATGTGCAGCGCACGCTGACGCGTTTTACTGCCCAAAGCATCAAAGTCGCACTCAACAATGAAGCCATAGAGCAGTTATTTGTTTGTGGTGGTGGTGCTTATAACAAAGTACTGATCAGCGATTTGCAGCAGTTGTTTCCCACAGTACAACTTCAACAAACCTCTAGTTTAGGTGTGAAAGCAGACGATGTGGAAGCTATGGCTTTTGCCTGGCTGGCTTATGCTTACGACCACAAAATTCCAGGCAATATCCCTGAAGTCACAGGGGCATCAAAGGCTGTGGTATTAGGCGCGGAATTTAGCTGTTAACCAAATCCCACACCTACAACTTTATTGTAAAAGCGCCAGCAAAATACCAGCAGCCACGGCTGAACCTATCACACCCGCTACATTAGGCCCCATTGCATGCATTAACAGGAAGTTATGCGGGTCAGCTTCTAAGCCTACTTTATTAGCCACACGAGCCGACATGGGTACTGCTGATACACCAGCAGCGCCAATCAATGGATTCACCGGATCTTTAGATAACTTATTCATCAGCTTCGCCATTAAAACACCTGAAGCTGTACCTATACCAAAAGCCACAGCGCCCAGCACCAGAATGCCTAAGGTTTGAGTGGTCAGGAATTGGTCGGCACTTAGCTTGGAACCTACAGCTAAACCTAAGAAAATAGTCACTACATTAATCAGCTCGTTTTGGGCCGTTTTAGATAAACGCTCCACTACACCAGCTTCGCGTATTAAATTGCCCAGACAAAACATGCCAATTAAAGGCGCTGCAGTCGGCAAAAACAGGAAAGTCAGTACCAGTACCAGCAAAGGAAACATAATTTTTTCTTTTTGACTGACTTTCCTCAGCTGCGCCATTTTAATCTTGCGCTCTTCCACACTGGTTAGAGCCCGCATAATAGGAGGCTGAATAATAGGCACCAATGCCATATAAGAATAAGCAGCAACAGCTATAGCTCCTAATAATTCAGGTGCCAGTTTTGAGGCTAAAAAAATCGCCGTAGGGCCGTCAGCACCACCAATAATGGCAATAGCCGCAGCTTCTTTCATGGTAAAACTTAAACCCGGTACCAGATTTAGAGCTATAGCGCCCAGTAAGGTAGAGAAAATACCAAACTGGGCAGCAGCTCCTAATAACAACATTTTAGGATTAGCTATTAAAGCGCTGAAGTCGGTTAAAGCTCCTACACCCAAAAAAATCAGCAGCGGAAATACCCCGGTTTCAATACCCACATGGTAAACGTAATACAGCAAACCACCGGGATCACTCATGCCTGCCAAAGGAATATTAGTCAAAATGGCACCAAAGCCTATCGGAATAAGCAGTAGCGGTTCAAAGCCTTTGGCTATCGCCAGATACAACAATATAAACCCTACAGCCATCATCACCAGCGCGGGCCAGGTCAGATGCATCAGGCCCGTGGAATCAATCAGTGTTAATAAAGCGTCCATGACATTTCCTCAGGCAAAACTAACCAGCACATCGCCGGTTGTGACAGCAGAGCCAACACCGATATGAATTTGACTGACAATACCTGCCTGGCTGGCACGAATTTCGGTCTCCATTTTCATTGCCTCCATCAGAAGCACAACCTGACCAGCCTCTACCTGTTGTCCAATACTGACTTTAAGCGCCAGCACATTGCCTGCTAAAGGCGAATTTAATGTGCTGACAGGCTGAATACTGGCCGACTGCGGAATGTTTTCCTCCACTGCAGCTTTGATCTGCTGCACAGCACCAGCTGGCCCAACTTCGACCTGATACAACTTACCGTCCACTCTGACGCTGTAATGGCCTATACCTGTAGCTGTGACATTCGACTGAGTAACATTGCCTTGCACTACTGTGGTTTCTTTTACCGCTTTTCCGGGCGCTGACTCAAACTTCGAGGCATCGCCTCTGTATTGTAAAAACTTCAAGCCAACCTGCGGGAACAAGGCATAAGTCAGCACGTCATCTACTTTGGCATCCGCCAGCTGCAGCTGAAGCTCTTTGGCTTTGCCATCCAGTTCAGTGGTTAAAGCAGCAAGCTCTGGTTGCAATAAATCGGCAGGACGGCACACTATAGCTTCAGCGCCAGCTAACACTCGTTGTTGTAAAGCTGCGTCCACCGCAGCCGGAGTAGTGCCATATTCACCTTTCAAAACAGCAGCGGTTTCTTTGGTGATGGTTTTATAGCGCTCACCGGAAAGCACATTCAACACGGCCTGAGTGCCCACTATTTGTGAGGTTGGAGTCACCAGTGGCAAATAACCCAGCTCTTTACGTACCCTAGGTATTTCTTTCAGCACTAAATCCATTTTGTCTAAAGCGCCCTGCTCTTTCAGCTGACTTTCCATATTAGTCAGCATGCCACCTGGCACCTGAGCCAATAAAATACGGGCATCAATGCCCTTGAGTGAGCCTTCAAACTGAGCGTACTTTGTCCGTACCTCGCGAAAATAAGCGGCAATCTCTTCCAATAAAACTAAATTCAGCCCGGTATCCCGCGCTGTGCCTTCGGTAATAGCCACCATAGTTTCAGTCGCGCTATGACCATAAGTCATACTCATAGATGAAATAGCGGTATCAAGCATATCGATGCCAGCGTCTATGGCTTTCTGGTAAGTGGCTGTACTTAAACCTGTAGTGGCATGACACTGCATTGCTATAGGTAACTTCACACATTCTTTTAAACGGCGGATCAACTCTTCGGCAACATAAGGTTTCAGTAACCCCGCCATATCTTTGATACAAATCGAATGGCAGCCCATATCCTCCAACTGCATCGCCATATCCAGCCAGCCATCAATGCTATGAACAGGGCTGACGGTATAAGACAAAGTGCCCTGAGCATGAGCACCAACCTTGACCGCGGCAGCCACAGCAGTCTGTAGGTTACGTACATCATTCATCGCATCAAAAATACGGAATACGTCTATACCATTGGCAAAACTACGCTCAACAAAAGCTTCAACCACATCATCTGCGTAATGCCGGTAGCCTAATAAATTCTGACCACGCAACAGCATTTGTTGTTTGGTATTCGGCATAGCTTTTTTCAGCTCGCGCAGGCGATGCCACGGATCTTCGCCTAAATAACGAATACAGGCATCAAAAGTGGCGCCGCCCCAGGATTCCATCGACCAATAGCCCACCTGGTCCAGTTTGGCCGCTATAGGCAACATGTCCTCTAACCGCAGGCGGGTGGCTAATAAAGATTGATGAGCGTCTCTGAGCACCAGCTCAGTCAGTAATAATGGGTGGCTCATTTGAGTTCCTTATGTTGTTTTTGGTGATGCTCTATGGCGGAACTGATAGCGGCAACAACTGCAGGAGAAATACCAGCTTGTTGAGGCGCAGCAACAGCAGGAGCAGCAGCTTCAGTTGAATGTCTGAGTAACCAGGACATGGCCTGCACAGCCCAGACTAATAACATCAAAAAACTAAATACCACCCCCATGCCCACGACCATTAACACCGCTGCATCCAGTAGTAACACACTGACTTGTTGCTCCGCGTCCATCTTGCGTCCCCTGTGTCATTTATCTCTATTGATTAATAGTAGCTTTCAGCAAAGAACATAAGCCATTGCTTAATCACTTTGCTTGATGCTTGTTATTTATACAATGTATACGGAACTCTATTGACAAAGGCAAGAAATAGCCATTTAGACAGCTAAGAATCTAAACTTCTACTACTTAATAGTCATCTGGAGCTGAGTTCAATCAGGAAGGTTAAAAACAACAAAACCCGCAACTAAGGCGAGGTTTGTTGTTTTTATCTAAAACCGACCACAGCCGATTTAGTTAATCAGTAAAAATTAAGAGGCAGGATTTTCTGTGATCATCGCAGCAATCTGCACGGCAACCTGACTCCAGCCTTCACCTAGAGTTTTCACTACTTCGTCATAACCATCGTCAGCTATAGGCAATTGCAGCTCAAAAGGCAGTTGCTTGACTGCAGCACCTGTCAGTAAATGAGCCTGACCGCTGATCAGCACCTGGCCATCCGCTGTAGTATGAAACTGAGTGACTTGTACTGTAAGGCGGCTATCGCTTGCACTACTGACCTGTTGAGTTACACGCCAGTCGGTTAAAACACCGGACAAATGCGCCTGCAAGTTACGGGTCAGTTGCTGGTCTAAAGCTTCTGCCCATTGGTGAGTGCGGGTCAGTTGCAGATTGACTGCATTATTTTGATAGACCAAAGCGTTGCTGTTTAAATAACTGGCAACCATCACGGGTTCTATCACCAATACCTTGGCGCTATCCACTTGTGGCGCTTCTACTGCCACAGCAGGCAGGCGGTAATATTGCAATTCAGATGGAGAACTGCCACAACCGGCCACGGCCAGACTCAGAAATACAAAAGCTAAATAACGCATTAGTTACCCTTCTCAGGTTCTGGATCTTTAGGCAGATCAGCTTTAAAAATCAGTGAGTTACTTTGATTATTCATGGTTTTAATCACAGGCTGTAAGTCACGTAACAATTGGTCCATCGACTGCAAATTGCCATTTAAGCGCTCATAAGCAGGTGAACCAGGCGAAAAACCAGCCAAGGTTTTACGCAGCTCAACCAGGCTTTGCTGAATATCTGCTGGCAATTGCTGTACGGCATTGTGTTTCACCAGTTGATCCAGTGACTGGATCAACTGTTCTGCGTTCTGCAGCATTTTTTCACTTTGTACCAAAGTAGCCGAACTTTGTGCCAGCACATCTTCCACTGGTAAACGATTGACCTTATCCAAAACCTGCAGCACTTTTTGTTCAATATTGGCTAAGCCGCTAGGCGCTGTTGGCATAATTTTAAGACCTGAGTGATCCGCTAAAGCAAAAGGCGCAGGTACAAAACCTTCGCTGGAAAATTCTGGCGGCTGGGCGGTTGCCACTTGCACTTTTTCAGAGTTGTCTGCATCAGCAAGAGCTGGCACAGCCACTTTTACTTTAGGCGTTTCAATTACAGCGTCGGTTTGCACCAGCTCAATATACAAGGCACCAGTTAATAAGCTGCCGGTTTTTAGCACTGCTCTTAAACCATGTTGTACTGCAATCTCTAATTCCTGCGCCAGCTTTTTCAGGCTAAGCTCGCCTGCCAGTCGGCCAGCCTCAACCCGCACCAGCACCGGAATACCTCGCTTAAACGCGACATCTAAAGGGTTGTCCATATTAAAAAAGTACGGTGCCATAGCCACAGTACCAATACGTATGCCTTTGTATTCCAGAGGAGCACCTGCAGTTAAACCACGAATAGACTCGTCAAAAAACATCAGGTACTCGTTGTATTCAGTGTATAAACCTTCTTTGATGGCTTTTTGGTTTTTAAATAGCTGAAACTCGCTATTGCTGGCCACTTTATCGCCAACAGGCCAGCCGTCCAGCACATCAAAATGTACACCACCACTGAGCAAAGTGGCGACAGAGGCTAATTCAACCCGTACACCTTGTGCCGATACATCCAGCGCCACACCACTGGCTTGCCAGAAACGTACGTTTTCAGTGACTAAGGCATCATAAGGCGCACGGACAAACAACTGATAGGTCATATGGCCTTGTTCAGCAACAAAGTTGCTGGTCTCTACCGTGCCTACCGCATAACCATGATAAAGCACAGGGTCGCCGACTGCTAAAGCTGTGGCGTCATCACTCAACAACGTCACTCGCACCCCTGGCGCATCAGCTGGTGCTATAGGCGGGCTGTCGAGCAACTCGTAATAGTATTTACGCACACTAGCTTTGCCTGGCTGCAATTCAATATAAGCGCCGGATAAAAGCGTATTTAAACCACTGACACCACCACGGCCTATGGTAGGTTTGACCACCCATAGCTGTGAGTCTTCATTCAGTAAGCCTTCAATACCAGGGTTCATCTGGGCTTTGACTAGCACTTTGCTTAAATCTTCTGACAGCTGCACTGATTCAACCCGGCCTATATCCACACTGCGACTTTTGATCTGAGTTTTGCCCGCCACTATGCCTTCAGCATTCAATGTCACCAGTGTAATCACTGGCCCCTGATTTTTCTGAGTGTAATACAACATCCAGATCCCAATAGCGACAGCCATCACAGGCACTATCCAGATTGGCGATAATTGTCGGATCTTTTTCACCGCGGCCACCCGGCCCTGCGTCTTAGCCACGCTGCTGCTCCTCTTTTTTATTCCGTTGATCCCACAATAAACGTGGGTCAAAACTCATAGCGGCGAGCATGGTGGTGATCACCACAGTCGCAAAAATTATCGCGCCCATACCAGGGTACACGCCCATCAATAAATCAAACCGTACTAAAGCAGCCAGAATAGCCACCACCAGCACATCCACCATAGACCAGCGCCCTATCCAGTCGACTAATAAATAAACCCGGGTCGACAGTAACTGTCGTTTATGGCCTGTGTGACTGGCTAAATAACATAACCAGAACATCACTACTATTTTCACCACAGGCACCACCACACTGGCTAATAAAATCACAATGGCCACAGGATAAGCGCCGTCCTGCCACATCAATATAATACCGCTGATGATTGTAGACTGAATGCTGCTGCCCAAAGACACAGTCTCCATGATGGGCATTAAGTTCGCCGGGATATACAACAGTGTCGCTGTGATCAACCAAGCCAGAGTTTTTTGTAAGCTGGCTGGAATACGGGCCGTCACCTTAGTGCCACAACGACCACAGTGTTTTTGTTCCAGCGGCACTATAGCAGTACAACAGCTGCAGCTGGCTAAATTCAAAGAGACGCCTGTGCGTCCGGCAAAATCAGTAGAAACCGGCTGAGGCGCAGGAGCGATCGACTCCCACAACGCATGGCGGTCGATCACCTGAAAAGTGCGTAAATGCAATAAACAAAACAGGCAGAAGGCCCAGAAGCTCATCCCTACCGAAATATCGGCATAGACCACCAGTTTGACAAAGGCGACCAGAATACCAATCAAGAAAATATCCACCATGCTCCAGGGTTTGAGCATATAGAGCACACGAGCGGTCCAGACTAAACCACGAACACGGCGCACCATACCCAGCTTGATATAAATCACAGCCAGCATACAAAAAGCCGGTATCGCCTGAATAAATAACCAGACCAGCACAGCCAGCCACTGCTGATGCTCACTAAACAATACAGAGGAGGTATCAAAGAAACTCATGATGTGGACATTACCCGCCACATCCATGCCAATAAAAGGAAAGAGGTTTGCCAGGATCAGCATAAACAACGAGCTTGCAGCGTAAAGCACAGGACGTAATACCGGATCTTTTTGCCGCATATCCAGTAAATAACCGCAGCGGCTACAAGCAGCTTCCTGACCAACAGCCAGCAACGGCAATTGCTGCAATAGATCGCAGTGGCGACAAAGCACCAGTTCAGCAACAGGTTGCGCCGGGGGCGCTATACCAGACTCCAGATCAGACAAAAAGATTCCTTTGCAAATGCCTAGACTGCGAATAGCGCTATTGTAAGCAAAAAAAATGGGGTCAGATCACATTATTTATGTTTAATAATGTGATCTGACCCCATTTTCAATAAATTGCCGTTTATTCAACAGCTTTAGATACACCTACCATAGCAGGACGCACCAGACGGCCGTTCAGCTCGTAACCTTTTTGCATCACAAAAGTCACAGTGTTTGGTGCCACATCAGCGCTTGGCTGAATAGACATCGCCTGATGGAATTCAGGGTTAAACGGCTGACCTTGTGGATCAATTTGCTGCACACCGTTTTTCGCCAGTGTATCCAGTAAACCTTTCAGGGTTAAATCCACGCCTTCACCCAGAGCTTTCTGGCTGTCGTCTTCGCGATTTAAGAAAGTTAAAGCACGCTCGAGGTTATCCACAACAGGTAATAAATCACCAGCGAAACGCTCCAACGCAAATTTATGGGCTTTTTCAACGTCCATAGCTGAACGACGACGACTGTTGTCCGCTTCAGCTTTAATTCTAAGCATTAAATCATGCTGCTCTGCCAACTGGGCTTTTGCTTGCTGTAATTCTGCATCCAGCTTTGCAATAAGTTCCTGCTCCGGCGTCAGTTCTACGACTTGTTGCTCTGCCGCTGCTTCCGCAGCCTGTTGTTGTTCAGTTTGCACTTTATCTTGCTCGCTCATTAGTTACTACTCCACCATAGGTTGGCTTATTATGGGGATTGATTAAGATGATTCAAGTTAAAAAACATTTGTTGTGCTACAGCTTCAACTAAAGGCACAAAACGACCATAGTTCATCCGGCGAGGTCCAAGCAAGGCAATAAAGCCATGCGGCTCCGATCGGTAGCGTGCACAAATCAAACTCACCTTGGCTAAAGGTTCAATACCAGACTCACGCCCCAGTATTAATTTAGGTTGTTCATCCTGAGTGATCGGGGTTAATAACTTCACCAGACAACCCGGATTATCCAGCAGTTCTATCACCTGCTGTAACTCTGGGTCACGGTGATAGTCGGTCGCCTGCATCAGTTGATGCTGACCATAAATCAGTGGCTGATGCTGCTGCATCTCATCTAAGCTCAATTGCGCCATGGCGGTTTTCACCAGCGCCTGCACTGCACCAGATTCCTGTTTACCCATTAATGCTAAACGCGAAATACCATCCAGCCAGTCCTGACCACATAAAGCCGCATTGAGTAAACACAGAACCCGGCTTAAGGTTGGATTATCAATCAAGTCGTCGTAAAACAGCACCCGGTGCAAAATATCGCCATCTTCGTCTATCACCACCAACAACAAACGTTGCGTGGCTAAACGCACTAAATCAACCTGCCGTATGACCCGGCCTTGTCCTTTAGGCGCACTAACAATACTGACCATGCCTGTTAAGTTGGCTAACAGCTGTCCGGCTTGCTGGCATAATAAGGAGACAGGCAATTGGGGTGGCAAATTCACCTGAATAGCATCCAGCCAACGACCTGTTAAAGGCTCCAGCTGTAGCATTTTATCGATAAATAAGCGGATACCCGAAGTAGTAGGCACACGACCTGCTGAGGTATGAGGAGAGCGGATAAAACCCTGCTGCTCCAGCAACATCATTGTATTGCGCACTGTGGCTGAACTGACACCAAGCTCTGACTGCTCACACAACAGCTTAGACGACACCGGCATGCCGTCCGTCAGGTACTGCTCGACTATGAGTTTTAATATCAGTTCTGGTCTGCTTAACTGAACCACTACAGTTGTTACTCCGGTTAAAAAGACTGTGCAAAATACTGCTCATTTATACTGCTAGATATTGTGGGGTCATTATTTAAAAATTCAAGCCTTTCACCTCGCCACAGCTCTGCATGCACAAAGCCTGTTCGCTATCCGAAACTATGGGTATACTCAAACGGCATTTTGAAAGGAACACTCATGAGTCAAAACCCAGGCAGCGCATTTCAAACCATTGGCCTCATTGGCAAACCTAATCATCCGGGCGCCAACACCACTCTTATCAGCCTGTATCAGTTTTTAACTGCACGGAAGTTAAAGGTCTATGTGGAAGAAAAGGTGGCCGAATCTTTAGCCTTACCCGATGTGCAGGTGATGGATTTAGTCGAACTGGGTAAAAACTGCGATCTGGCTATAGTGGTGGGTGGTGATGGCAATATGCTCGGTGCTGCCCGCGTGCTGGCTCGTTTTGGTGTGGCTGTATTGGGTGTAAACCGCGGTAACCTAGGTTTTCTAACTGACTTATCACCGGAAGATTTTGAAACGCCTTTAGCGGCAGTTTTAGCAGGTAATTTCGTCACTGAAAAACGCAACTTGCTGGAAGTGGAAGTCTATCGCAATGACTGCGTCAAAAGCAGCAACAGCGCTGTGAACGAAGCTGTATTACACGCCGACAAAGTAGCACATATGATTGAGTTTGAAGCTCATATCAATGGCGAATTTGTGTTTAGCCAGCGCTCCGACGGTTTAATTGTCAGCACCCCCACAGGTTCTACCGCCTATTCATTATCAGGTGGCGGCCCTATTTTAACGCCTGAGCTCGATGCAATGAGTTTAGTGCCCATGTTCCCTCATACCTTAAGCAGCCGTCCTTTGGTGGTATCCGGTACCAGCGAAATAGTATTAAAAGTATCACCAAGCAACGACGCACATTTACAGGTGAGCTGCGACAGTCATGTGATTTTGGCCGTCATGCCTGGCGATGAAATCCGTATTCGTAAACACCCTAAACCACTTAAACTAGTGCATCCACCTGGTTACAGCTACTTTAACGTGCTGCGTAACAAGCTCGGTTGGGGCAGTAAACTCTACTAAAAAATCTCTTCACCACTCCCTTGCTAAAAGCTGAATTACTGTATAAATTAACAGTTATTCAGTATAAGGGAGTTGGACCATGCTCAACCATCTGCATATCAGCAACTTTGCCATAGTACGCGCGCTGGAACTCGACTGGCGTGGCGGCATGACCACCATTACAGGCGAAACAGGCGCAGGTAAATCTATAGCTTTAGATGCTTTGTCTTTATGTTTAGGCGATCGTGCCGATGGTTTAGTGGTACGCCCCGGTTGTGATAAAGCCGATATAGTGGCTACTTTTGATATCAGTCAGTTGAGCGCGGCTCAGCACTGGCTGGCCGAACAAGATCTCGCCATGGGCAACGAATGTATAGTACGCCGTGTGGTGGGTAGCGAAGGCCGCTCCCGCGGTTATATAAATGGCGTACAAGTGCCGGCTCAACAACTAAAGGCTTTAGGTCATCATCTGCTGAGTATTCATGGTCAGCATGCGCATCAGTTATTGCTTAAATCTGATCACCAGCGTCAGTTACTGGACGCTTATGCCAATACCCATTCCGCTTTAGCGGATTGCCGTCAATACTGGAAAGCCTGGCAGCAGCTGAAACAGGAATACACTGAACTGCAAAGCAGCCAACAACAACGTGAAGCTCAACGTCAACTGCTGGAGTATCAGGTGGCGGAGCTGGATCAGTTTGCGCCAGGTCCTGATGAATTTGCTGAACTGGAAACTGAACATCAGCGTTTAAGCAACAGTCACAGCTTAATCCAGGCCAGCCAACAAGCCTTGCAACTGGCTTATGACGATGAAGACGCCAACAGCTATCGCTTATTGGGCCATGCCTGTCAGCAACTGGACGACTATATAGAAGTAGACCCGGCTTTAGCCCCTATTCATCAGATGCTACGCGAAGCTTTAGTGCAAATAGAAGAAGCTGGCCGTGAGTTACGCCGTTACAGCGAAAAAGTAGATATTGACCCAGAGCGTTTAGCGGAAATTGATCAGCGCCTCGGGCTTTGGCTCAATTTAAGCCGTAAGCATCAAATTCCAAACGATCAGCTGGCGCTGTTCCATCAGCAATTATCCCAGCAGTTATCAGAACTGGCTGGTGATGATGATCGCATAGTACAGCTGCAGCTTGAAATTCAACAGGCTCAGCAACTCTATTGTCAGGCCGCAGAAATAGTGTCTGAACTACGTAAGTCAGCCGCTTTAGAACTATCGGATAAAATTGCCCGCAGCATGGCTGAATTGAGTATGGCCAACGGTAAATTTTATATAGCGGTTGAAAGTGCCGGTATAGATAAAGCCAACGCATCCGGCTGGGATCAGGTCGATTTTCTGGTCAGCACCAACCCGGGCCAACCGTTACAGGCACTGCACAAAGTAGCATCAGGTGGTGAATTATCCCGTATCAGTTTGGCGATTCAGGTGATTTTGGCAGGCAAAGTCACTACTCCCACCTTGATTTTTGATGAAGTAGACGTTGGCATCAGCGGCCCTGTTGCTGCTGGTGTAGGCCGCTTGTTACGCCAGTTGGGAGAATCCACTCAGGTGATTTGTGTCACGCACTTACCTCAAGTTGCCAGCCAGGGCCATCATCAGCTGTTTGTCGAAAAATACACCGACGGTATAGCGACAGAAACCCGTATTCGCGAGCTGGCAGACGAAGAACGAGTGCAGGAAATTGCGCGCTTACTGGCAGGTGAAAATGTCAGCGCTAATGCGATTGCCAACGCCCGCGAGCTGTTATCCCCTTCGTACTTGAAGCTGCAGCTTTGTTGACTGCATGCTCTCGCCCCAGTCACATAGGACGACTATGCTCCTGGGGTCTCGATCACTTGTCGCCTCCCTGCAACTCCAATTACTTTGGGTATATGTGCGCCTTAAATCAATTATTTTTAACAGGCACGAACTTAGCCAACACACTTAGGTCTGATTAAGGCTTTAATTTCAGCCCGTGCTTGCGGTATGATGCCGACAGACTTATTCAGATGAAGAGACAGATGAAAGCAGTAGTGAAAACGGCCCTTGTGTTGGCCACAGCATTGACTCTGGGTGCTTGCAGCAGTTGGATTTACCGGATTGATATACCACAAGGTAACTTTCTGGAGCAAAAAGACGTCGACAAACTGCGTGTTCAAATGACCAAAGAACAGGTTCGCTTTGTATTAGGCAACCCTGTTGCTGAAAACGCTTTCGACGACGACATCTGGCATTATTTTTATGCGTTAAAAGGTGGTCGTGGTGATAACTTTGAAAAGCAAATGGTCATCAATTTTAAAGACGGCAAGCTGGTTGATATTACAGGTGACTTCACCAAACCAGCCAACTTCAATACCCCGCTGGATCAATAACTTTTGAAATTGGGGTCAGAGTAAAATTAAAGGCGGTTATTAATTTTACTCTGACCCCAATTTTGCTTAGATCTGTGGATCAGACTCAGTATTCTGTCCCTGTTGTGGTATGCCACCTGTTGTCTTATTTGCTCTGCCTTCGTCCTTTGCTTTTTCAGCACGGCGGCGACGCATATCTTTAGGATCAGCAATTAAAGGCCGGTAAATTTCAATTCGGTCACCCGCCTTTGGCACTTCATTCAGTTTGCAGGTCCGGCTCCAGATCCCCACTTTATTCTGACTTAAATCAATTTCAGGAAAAGAAGAAAGCATACCGGACAGCTGAATAATCTGCTCCACAGTGGCAGCAGCATCCACAGTTAAACTCAACAAACTTTGTTTAGCCGGCGTGGCATAGGCCAGTTCAACAGCTTTGGTTTCAGCCATGTTGTTCTCCGTACACTTGTTTCGCTCTTTGGGTAAAAGCACCGACCATAGCCGCTGTTAACTCATTAAAAATTTTGCCAAAAGCAAACTCGACTATTTTATTGGAAAACTCAAAATCCAATGCCAGCACCACTTTACAGGCTTCATCGCTGAGCGGAACGAAAGTCCAGCCACCGGATAAAGCTTTAAAAGGGCCGGATTCCAGTTGCATCTGAATTTGCGAATCAGTCACCAGGGTATTTCGGGTGGTGAATTCCTGACTGATACCGGCTTTTTTCACCTCTAGTCTGGCCAACATCTGATCTGCAGACTGCTGCAAAATTTGTGCTTTGGCGCAGCCAGGTAAAAATTCCGGATAACGTGGTACATCGTTCACCAGCTCAAACATCTGGCGCGCGCTGTAAAAAACCAGTGCGCTGCGCTCAATTTGTGGCATACTCTCTCCCCTTAATGCAGGCGGCGATTGTAACAGATCTGGCCGTAGCCTCAATGTCCCAGGCGTAAGCCTTTTGCCATTAAATTCCTTGGCTTTTAAGAGTTAATTCGTTCGCAAAGATGAGCAAAAAACAAAGCAGCAAAAATCAGGGCGGCACCATAGCCCAAAATAGAAAAGCACGACACGACTATTTCCTCGAAGAGCGTTTCGAAGCAGGTATGTGCCTGCAAGGCTGGGAAATCAAAAGTATCCGTGAAGGCAAAGTCAATTTGTCCGACTCGTACGTCATTTTAAAAGATGGCGAAGCTTATTTAATTGGTGCACAAATTCAGGCGCTGCACAGCGCATCATCTCACGTGGTCTGCGATCCAGAGCGCTCGCGCAAGCTGTTGCTGAACAAACGTGAACTGAACAAACTGGTCGGCAAAAAAGAGCAAGACGGTTACACCTTAATAGCCACGTCCATGTACTGGAAAGCCTGTTGGGTGAAGCTGGAATTCCATCTGGCCAAAGGTAAAAAGCACTTTGATAAACGTGACGACATCAAAGACAGAGACTGGTCGCGTGAAAAAGAACGCATGATGAAGCACAGCAAAAGATAATTGTAGCCGGGTTCTTACCCACTTCAGCTTGAGATTGTTCAATTCATCACCATATAGAGTAATAACAGCCAAACGTAGCAAGAAAAGACCAGTTCTTACCTTGCCGCGTTGAACTGCAGAGCGTAGAATGCGCTCAACACAGAAGTGTTCAGAAGTACTAAAGAATTCGGGGCCGATACTGGATTCGACGGGATTCACGAACTCTTAGGTGCATGCCGAGGTGCGGTAGGCCTCGTAAAAAAGCCGCAAACTAGTAGTCGCAAACGACGAAACATACGCACTCGCTGCCTAATAAGCAGTAGAGCGCTCTTCCCCTCACGCATGCCTATAAGCTGAGACTCTGGAAGATCACCCCTAATAGGATCGCATGGCGGCTTTGTCTGGAGCCAAGATGCTAAAACCAATCAGACTCGCCCGACGATAGCCTGCCAGCTGGCGCTCATAGGGTTAACTAAATAACTGGATAAGCATGTAGTACCGACGATCTAGGTTTTTCGGACGGGGGTTCAAATCCCCCCGGCTCCACCAATAAGCCGAGAGGCAATAAAAACCCCAAGAATCAACAACTTGGGGTTTTTTATTATGAGGTATTCGTAGTGTAGCGCGTCACCTAATTTGTGAAAAATAATTCACCTAGTTTGATAAATTTGTGAATTTCATCAGCTGACAGTCAAGTCAAACTAGTTTACTAACCGATTCAAGGGAAATTTTTTACTACCTTGTATGTAATACTGCTGTTATCAGCCTTGATGACTTCAAGTAATGCTCCTTTATAGCCTATAACGTTTGATGATGATAAATCGTACTCAACATCATTGTTAAACGCTGGGCGAGCCGAGTTATTACTGAACTCTCGGTAACCTATATTTATTTTATTGCCAACCCTCCCACTGTATATCAAAGTTTGTTGAAAGCTATTTCCTCTTTCTGAGAGCTGTTTCCTTCTTTGATAATCTCCTTCATAGCACGCACTGCCACCAAATACCGTCACAACACACAGCTCTGCTCCTTCTTTCCTTTCTAAAGCGAGTGCTTGTATTGGATCAGATAAGATTCCCTTAACTACCCCAATTGCAGAGTAAAAATCGTTCTTTTCATCAAATCCAATTTGAGGATACTCCTTGGCTGTAATATCGTAAGCAACACCATCAATGGTTTCGTTAACAATTAATATATTTTCTTCAGTTAGTGTACCTTTCTGAACCAGATGATCGCCAACATACGCGGTTATAGTTTTTCCAACTTCAGGGTAATTAACTTCCTTAACAAAGCTATCTGTGCCGTTATATTTGACAGTTGTACAACCTGATAAGGCAAGAATTGAAATGACTAATAATAAAACTCTCATTTTTTATACTCCATGTATTGTTTGACTAGACGATTGCAGCAGGACATCTAGCCCTGTATCGACCCTCATCTGCATTTATAAGTGCTAGAATTTAGCATTACCAGTATTGAAACAGTCTTTTTTACGCGCCAAAGATTAACTGAGCTTTAACGTCAATTAACAGGTAGCAGCCGTAGCTGGACATTTTTCGACCTCATGAAACTAGCGCCGACGTTCCCATTTTTCAATGTTTTTTCTTTGCATCGATAAAGTCTATTCAGACGTTGTTAGTGCTTGCCACCTAATCCACTTTCCAATTCAATATGAATCAATATCCCTAAAACTAGATCTGGTACTCAATTGATTTATATAAACCACTTAGGGGTCAATCCCAGCCAAAGTAAGACTTATACGGTTCGGATCACTGGATTCGTCATATCTCTAATCGGCTCAGTCATAACTAGCTCTAGTTCACTAGCACATCTTTGATTAATTCTCTAATTTCCGAGACTCAATGGGAACTATGCTTTAAAGTTTCGGCTGAAACATCTCCATACCTTGAGCGCCCAAGTATTCGGGTATAAGTTTTCACCATCAGTATATGGAGAACACATAATGAAAACAGGTACTATATTTCAACATAACAGCTCTCAGATCGTTAGCTTGCCAGTAGAAACTCATTTCCCAGAGACAGTGAAAAAAGTCTATGTTCGGGTTGTTGGGCAAGATCGTATTCTCACGCCTGTAGTACATACATGGGATTCATTTTTTCTTCGGGGCGCAGCCGTTACTGAAGATTTTATAACTGAACCTGCTACCCAAGAGCAGCAAAAAAGGGAAGCGTTTTAATGATAAAACCAGCAAAGTGAAGGGTTTTTAGATTATGGGAAATCTAGAGTCAAGTGTGATCGAAATACTTCAGTTTTTGTTGCCCGGTTTTGTTACGGCTTGGGTCTTTTATGCTTTGACCTCTTATGCTAAACAGTCTGAGTTCGAGCGTGTTGTACAGGCACTTATTTTCACTTTATTTGTTCAAGCAGTAACCTATCTTGCAGAGTCTTTGTTCTTACTTATAGGGCACTACAAATCATTTGGTATATGGAACAGTGATAAAAGACATTTAACGTCCTTAATTGTAGCTTTAACCCTAGGGTTACTTTTCACCTATTTGGCAAATTCAGACAAACTGCATAAATGCCTGAGATTTTTGAAAATAACAAAAGATACATCCTACCCGTCTGAGTGGTTTAGCGCATTTAGTAAGCAGATAACTTTTGTTGTATTACATTTTAAAGATGAAAGACGTTTAATGGGATGGCCGATAGAGTGGCCTTCTCAACCAGATTCCGGACATTTTTTACTGATCCACTACAGCTGGATTACAGACCCTACCCAAGAAATCGTGGGGATTCAATCGAAAGTAGAGTCTATACTGATAGATGCAAAAGATGTACGATGGGTCGAGTTTATGAGTGAAGCGTCTTGGAAACACAGCGAGAACATAGATGAAAAAGCAATCTAACCCTACACCTTCACAGCTGACAGGAAATGGAGCCAACAATAGGCCTGTTGCCTTTTCTCGTCCTGCACCACCACCACCGCCGCCTCCAGCGCCAAGCAGATAAAGCTAAAACGGTAGTACCCTTAGAGCCAGCTTCAAGTTCCTACTGTTCAATTGAGCGTCTACTAAACCCAAAAGCACCTAACGGCGGCTTTTGGGTTTGTTAACTACAGACACTATCAACAACCCCTACTTCCCCTGCCCCAGCAGCCAGCCATAAATATCCCAGCCTTCGTACACCTGCCGCCAGGCGTCGTGTTCTGCTTGTTCCAGCATACTAAAACGCACATTGGTGTGACCTAACTGGCGCAGCTTCTCTATGCCTGGGTAGATATTATCTTTATTGATAGCCGAATCCCGGCCTGCTGCAATCACCCAAAGTGGTAACTTGGCTTTGGCTATAGGCGGCATTAAATCTGGATGGCCCCATGCCACCACAGGAGCAGCTGCTGCAAATAACTGCGGGTGTTTGCTGGCCATATACCAGGTTCCAAAACCACCGTAGCTAATACCTGAGATATAAAGCCGTTTGGTATCTGTATTGTAATTTTTCTGCACGGTCGCAATCATGGCCAGTAAATCCTGCTCAGCCTTCTCCCAGCCATTTGGCAATAACACAGGTACTTTCGATACATCAGCTACAGCTTTGGCTGGTGTTATGGCTTTATCGGATGGGAACATCACAGGGCGTGGCGGTACGCCATCCGTTAAGCGTTTCGGAATATCCGCTTTACTGCGGTTGGCAATATAAGGCAGCTTGCCCATATCAAACATCTGCAATTGCGGCACTATCATAATAAAAGGCAGATCGCGTTTTTGCACCCAAGCCTCATACAAAGGGCCGTGCACCATGGTGAAATCCAGCTCGTCCAGGCCATTGCCACGTTCGCCATTGCCGTGTAAAAACAGCAACACTGGCCATTTTTGCGCAGCTTTTTGATCATAACCTTGAGGCAAATAAACAAAATACTGCCGCTTTAAGCCATCGACTGTACTTTGATAATCAGCTCTTAACAGCTTTGCTTCTGAAGCCACTGCAGCACCTGACAGCAACACCACGCATAAACATAGAATTCTGAATAACATAACGACTCCTTTTTCTTACCGAATTGCAGGACTGCAGACTTCAAAAGCTCAGATCAAATCCAAATCACCAAACCCCATGCTCGCTGACTTTGTGCTTTTTGTCACCACAACACAAAGTAATTTAAGCTAAATCCCCCGTAAATTCAGTTGGCTCCGCAATTCGACAGCTATGAAGCTGTTCACTATGCTTAGCGGCGAATAAATAACCAAACCGGAGGACTTTGTATGAGATGGCTTTCTAGGATCAGTCTGTCAGTGCTGTTAATTTTTACCGCATTAGGCTATGCGGCCGTGACCGAAAAAAAAGTGCAATTGCCCAATCAGCTTGGCAGTGCAGTGATTTATGGCAATGACAGTATCAAAAATCAAGGCACAGGCGTTATCGTGATCCATGAATGGTGGGGCTTTAATGACTATGCCCGCAGCAGAGCCAAAATGCTGGCAGAGCTGGGCTACACCAGCATTGCTGTGGATATGTATGGCACAGGCAAAGTGGCCGATCATCCGGACAATGCCATGGCCTTTATGGAAGAAGCGATGAAAGATCCAGAGAAAATTAACGCCCGCTTTGAAGCCGCTATGACCTTATTAAAGGCAGAATCAGGTGTGGATGCCAGCCGCATTTACGCTATGGGCTATTGTTTTGGCGGTGGCGTGGTATTGAATCAGGCCCGTATGGGTAAAAACCTTGCCGGAGTAGCCAGTTTCCATGGCATGTTAACGTCAAAAAAATTCAAAGCAGACGCTAC